>CAZUJM010000105.1:0-310 GCA_964620405.1 uncultured Pirellulaceae bacterium
GGCGCGGGGGGGCTCGGCTTCGCGGTGCTGCTGCGCTGCGCCGACGGCTCGGCTTCGCGGTGTTACTGCGCTGCGCCGACGGGCTCGGCTTCGCGGTGCGGCTGCTTTTCGTAGTGTTCGCGGAGCACATCGTCACCGAAGTCACCTTGGAAGTCGCGCCAAACGACGTGCACGTGGTTTGCGTCGTTCTGCGTGTTGTCGTACTCCAGGATGAACGTCGGGCCCTGGATGCGGTAGTAGTGAGGCTGGCCGGGCTGGTCGGAGCCGATCCAGGCGAAGTGCAGTTGCTGCACGCCCGCGTCGCGGATCT
>CAZUJM010000105.1:371-6745 GCA_964620405.1 uncultured Pirellulaceae bacterium
CGGTAGCTGCGCACATACTCGCCGACGATCCGCATCAGCGAACGCCGCTGGCCATCATTCATCTGGCTGGCGCTCAATCCCTTCGGCTCCAGGGCTTCGGCCGCCTTGCGGCTCGGGCCGTTGATGATGTCGGCCGGGATTTCCGTCATCAGCACGGCCTGTTTCCGCTGCGCCTCGTCCAGTTGCCCCAGCAGCGCGCGGGCCAGGTCTTCCTCCGCGTGCAGCACGCGCAGGCCGGCATGCGGGCCCTGCTTCACCTTGGCGGGATTCGCGCCGAGGAACAGCGGGGTCTTCGCGACGATCTTCCCGTCCACGATCGTGATGCTCATCGAAAAGTGATGGCCCTCCACGCGCCAGCCCCAGTCTTCGGAATCGGACGGCGTGCCGAAGATATAAAAATGGTACAGGGATGGATCACGCTTCGGCGCGCCGTTCTCCATCTCGAACAGCACCTGCTCAAGCGCCATGATATTCAGCGCCTTGTTCATGCCGCGATGGCTCAAGGCACTCTGCAGCAGCGCGATCGCCAGGTGCTGCTGGTGCGGCTTCATCTTCTTCAGTGGCAGCCCCGCGCGCTCCATCGGCACGAAGTTCCAGTTCTTGCGTTCGGCGTTCGCGAAGTCGAACTGCGCGGCTTTCAACTGGTCGGCATCCAGGGATTTCAGGAAACGCGCGGCGGCTTCGGCCATCGCTTCCTGCGTCGTGTGGGCGTGGGTCCTTGGTGCTTGGAAGGCGACGGCCAGCCAGGCGAGGCCAAAAACGAACAGGCGGCGGGAGAGGAGCGAGTTCATGGGGATCTCTCGGGGGGAAGGAAAGAAGCAGCGGTGCCGCATCCCGGGGGCCCGCGCCTCGGTGTCGGGCAGGGGGACGCGGTGAAGGCCGACGGCATGGGACGGAGCGAATGGTAACCCCTGCGTGGGCGCGTGTCGAGTTGGTGGCGAGGGGGAGGCTGGGGCGGGACGCTCGACTAACGGTCGTCCGAGGAGACGCCGCGGAAGATCGTCGTGCGGTTGGCCCCGGCCAGTCGCTCGAACGTCCGTCGGTCCACCAGAGCGTAGAGGCTGTCGCCAACCTCGATCAGCGTGTCGGTCGGGGGAGGCAGCAGCGTCTTGCCGCTGGGCTTGGTGATGCCGACGACCAGGACGCCCTGGCGGCGGAAGTCGGTCTCGAAGAGCTTCTTGCCGGCAAAGGCGGATTCCGTGGTCACGTTGATTTCCGCGAGGTCCAGTTTCGCGCCGCCCGCAGCCGCCATCTCGTAGAAGTCGCCCAGCGATGGGTTGATCAGCAGTTGGGCCATGCGCGTGGCTCCGCTGGCGTACAGGCTGACGACCTGGTCCGCCCCGGCCTTCTGCATCTTCTCCACGCCTTTCTCGTCGAACGCTCGCGCGATCACCCGCACTTCGCGGGCCAGCAGTTTGCTGGAGAGCACGACGAACAGGTTGTCCGCGTCGCTGGAGAGCACGGCGGCGAGGCCCCGCGCGCGCTTCAGTCCGGCGTCGAGCAGCGTGCGGTCGTCGGACGCATCGCCCTGGATCGCGGGCCAGTTCTTCTGGCGGCAGATCTCCAACGCCTCGGCCGCTCGATCAATGACCACGAAGGGCACCCGCGCCTCGACCAGTTCCTGGCAGAGACGCTGGCCGACTCGCCCGCAGCCGCAGATGATGTAGTGTTGTTCCAGGCCCTTACGCTCGATGTCCATGTTTCTTTGTCTCCACCAGTCCGCCAGTTCTGCTCGGATCAGCAGTTCCCCCAACTGGACCGCGCCGTACATGAATACGCCAATGCCCGCCACGAGGTAGGCGGCGATGAAGAGCTTGGTCCGCGGTTCGAGCGGCGGACGCACTTCCGAGAAACCGACGGTCGAGAGGGTGATGACCGTCATGTAGATCGCGTCCACCAGCGGCCAGCCTTCCACCAGGAAGAACCAGCCGACGCCCACGCAGGTGAGGGCGAGCAGGAGCCCGACGATGCGAAACAGCTTTTGCATGGGGTGGTCGAGCATTCCAGCAATGCCGGGCGGAAAGAGCGGCTCGGGGTCCGCCGACACGCGATCGCCGGGGAAACGCCTGCGGGCCGATGCCGGCCGCCGTATTCTCGGAACGCTTCGCGGGGGAGCGGAACGCTTCGCGATTCACCTTAGCAGACATTGCCGGGGCGAGCCAGCCGCGTCGGCCGCGGCAGGACCTCCTCCCAGTGGCTCGGCCGTCCGCATCGGCCGCCGAAGTCGTCTCCACCGGCCGCCTACGGTCATCGGTCCGGTCGGATTCGTCTCCACGCCCCGGCAGGGGAATGCTAAAGTACACGTCGCGGCGGGAGCTGCCGGCGGGGGTGTTTTCCGAGGCCTTCGTTCGGGGTACATTCGCGGATCCGGCCTCGCAGGCGGCAGAACCACGGTTCCCGGCACTTGGGGCTCGCGGACCAGGCGATGCACTTTATCCGCGACAGGCAGGCAACTTCGAATCACAAAACGCACCTCCGAACCGGGCCCGCCGAGGCCGGTTGGGTTGCATCATGGAGAACGTTTCGATGGCAGGTTCGCACGCAGGCGGCGCTTCTCACGGAGCCGCGCCGGATGTCTTCCACGATAAGTTCAGCGATCAGGAGCAGAAGGAACTCCTGGCGGAGGACCTCGAAGCGCAGATGGGCATCTCCGTGGTGCTGGGAGCGCTAATCTTCGCCGGCATGCTCCTGGGCATCACCGCCGTGCTGCTCGTTATGTGGCTCAAGGTCTGACGCCACTTCGCTTGAACGGAAGTTCTCGGGCGTGGGCATCTTCGCCGTGCCCAGGCCGACCGTCGCGTTCTTCGCGCCCAGGCTTCCGGCAGATCGTCAGGAGCTAAGATCGCCAGGAGCCGCAGAAGTCTCAGCGGGGCCTGAGTTCGTGTGGACCGCGGCGAGGACCGCGGCCGACGGGGTTGGCCTTGATCAGCAGGGCCGTCCGGTCATCATGATACGCGTACTCGCTGGCGAAGCGTTCGACGCTCAAGAACAACGCGTTGATCGCTTCGCGGCTTGTCGACTGGCTGTTCTCGCGGATCACCTCTAGCATCCGTATCTCGCCGAACTGCTCTTCGTGCTCGTTGGCCGCTTCCACGATGCCGTCGGTGAAAAGCAGGATCGCTCCGCCCGGTTCGAAGGGCAGGGGGCCGAGCGACTGGTAAGGATGGTGGTCCAGGGCCGCCAGCGGTGGATCGGACGACTCCACCCGCTGCTCCACAAAGCCGTGCGTGTCCAGCATCAGCGCGGGGAGGCCGGCGCTGGCGAAGGTGATTTCGCCGCGGATGGGATTGAGGCAGATGAGCATCAGGGCGATGAACGTATCCTGGAACAGGTCCTCGCCAAGCACTTGGTTGGCATGCGTGAGGATCTCGCCGGGATCGGTGTGCACGCGGGCCAGCGTCCGCAGGATGGCTCGTGTCTCGGACATGATCAGCGCCGGGCCGATGCCATGGCCGGCCACATCGGCGACGACGATGGCCCACTGGTGGTTGGGCATCGGGAAGTAGTCGAAGTAGTCGCCGCCCGCCAAGTGCGCCGGCTCGCAGCGCCCATGCAGGTCGAATCCGTCGATGCTCGGCGGACGCTGGGGGAGCAACCGCCGCTGGATCTCCCCGGCCGCGGAAAGTTCCTGCTCCGCGTCCTGCCGCCGCGCTCGCTCGATGGCGTAACGCACGGAGCGCGTGAGGGAGCTGCGATTGAACTCACCCTTGGTCAGGTAGTCCTGAGCGCCCAGCTTGACGGCTTCCAGCGCCAAGCCCAGGTCGTCCTCGCCGCTGAGGACCACGATGGGGATGCCGAGCGCGTGGCGGTGCAGAATCCGGAACGTGTCCAGGCCTCGGCTGTCGGGCAGGTTGAGGTCCAGCAGCACCACGTCGATGTCGCCGCGTGTCAGCTGCGCGAGGCCGGCGGCCAACGTCGTGTGCCGCACGACCACGAAAGCCGCTTCCGATCGCTGCAGGTGGCCCTGCACCAGTAGCGCGTCGGTGTGGCTGTCTTCGACCAGCAGGATGCGCGTCGGGGATGGGGAAGCCGTGTCTTCGACCATGGAGCGAAAGTCTGGTTGTCGGCGTCGGTTGCCCAGCGGTGTTCCGCGGCGACGCCCGGGAGGAAAAAAACGAGGAGGGGCAATGGGAGGGCGGCGGAACGGTTCACGACGCGATCCAGCGAACGCCGCACGGTGGATCCGACTACGTCTCCATGATCTCAGGTTCACTGCCGGGCGCGATGAGCGGCGTGGCCAGCGCCAGCGACGCCGACTCGAATACCGGCAGGATGGTATTCGTCAGGTTCATCACCCGCCAGATCTCCGCGACGAAGTCAGGCATCGCGCAGAGCCTCAGTTCTCCGCCTCGTTCCCGCATCAAGGACTGGGTCTTCAGCAGAGCGCTCAGGCTGGACGAGGCGAGCATCTTGACCTCGGACAGGTCGACCACGAGGATTCGCAAACCCGGTTCCTGGACCAGATGCGCGAGTTCCGATCGCAGGATGTCGGCGGCCGCCAAGTTGTCGAGGAACGGTTCCCGGATCTTGGCGACGATCGTGCCCGGCGCGTTCTGCGTGGTGAGGTAGGAGGTCTGCATGGAAGCCTTCCGGGGAGTTGGAGGTGACCACAATTGGAACGGACAGGCGGCGAGGTCGCAACGGATGGGCGTGGAAATCCCAGCGAGCGGATGTGGGACGCCGCGTTGCCTGGCGGATGGCAGCGGATCCGTGGTGAAAACGGTCCTTCCACGGGGCCATTCGAGTGGCGATCGATGACACCCGATATACTGCTGAGCCGGGGTGGGGCCGACGCAGTCGCGGCAGGGAAAAGGATCCTGGCGGGAGAACGGCGGGCCTTCCTTCGTGAACAGACGCAACCGCCGACGCTGAACCATTTCGCCTGTTCGCCAAACCTTGCCGGCCTTGCCGGAATCGAGAAAGTTAACGCGTGAACCGTCCCGAGCCGTCCTGGACGACGCTGCTGATACCGCAGTTGGACTGTCCGCATGAGCTGGGGATGATCCGGGCTGCGTTCCGGGATGACCCGGGCATTCTGGCATTGCAGGCCGACTATCTGGCACGCACCCTGCGCGTCGGTTACGACCCGGCGGTGTGGACACCCGAACGCTTGACTCAACGCGTCGTCCACATTGGTCTGCGCGTCGAATCGGTGCGGACGCGGGAGGAATCGAGTTGGTGGGAAGCTGGCCGGACTCTGGTCCGCGAGTCGCCCGACTTTCTGGTTGCCACCACCGTCTGGTTGGTGGTCGAGGTGATGGCGATCGGTGGCTGGGTCACCCGGTTCCGCGGAACGGAACCGTCGGCCGGTTGGGCCACGCTGGTACTCGCCGGTTCCCTGCTGGTGGTGCTGCTGGGGCTCCCTCGCCTCGTGACCCGCGCCTGGCAGGCCGTTCGCCTCAAGCAGCTCGATATGCATGTGCTTGTCGTGCTGGCCACGCTCGGGGCTCTGGCGACGGGCGAGCATCTCGAAGCCGCATCGCTGGTCGTGCTGTTCCGTCTTTCGCTATGGATTGAGCAGGTGAGCCACCGTCGGGCGCAGCGGGCGTTGGAGTCGCTGGTGGAGTTCACGCCGTGGCGTGCGCGGCGGCTGGAGCCCGACGGTCGGACGACGCAGGAGGTGGCAATCGAGCAGTTGGAGGCTGGCGACCGCGTGCTGGTAAGGCCCGGTGAGCGGTTACCGACCGATGGAAGGGTGGTCGCGGGCGCGTCGAGTGTGGATGAGTCGCTGGTGACGGGGGAGGGCATGCCCGTGGAGAAGTCCGCGGGCTCGAACGTGTTCGGCGGCTCGCTCTGCGGCGAGGGCAGTTTGACGATCGAAGTGACGCGGGTGGCGAGCGAAAGCACCGTGGCGCGCATTGCCCGGTTGCTGGAAGATGCACGGGCCACGCCGGCTCCCCTCGAACGCCTCGTCGATCGCTTCGCCCGTTTCTACACGCCCGCCATCGTGCTGCTGGCCGTCCTCACGGCCGTGCTGCCGCCCGCCTGGATGTGGTTGCAGCAGGCCGGCGTCCCCGGCTCGGCTGGCGAAAGTTTCGCGACGCTCTTCCGACCCTGGTTCTTCCGCTCGCTGGTCATGCTGGTCATCGCTTGCCCCTGCGCGCTGGTGCTGTCGACGCCGATCACGATCGTCTGCGGCTTGAACCGGGCCAGCCGACTGGGGGCGCTGGTGAAGGGCGGCGAGTTTCTGGAACGACTGGGGCGTGTCCGCTGCATTCTGTTCGATAAGACCGGCACGCTTACCGTCGGTCGCCCCGTGGTCACCGAGGTGCATCCGCTGGGCACGACCTCCCGTGACCGACTGTTGTCTCTGGCGGCCGAAGTCGAGCGTTACAGCGAACATCCCATCGCGCGGGCAATCTGCGACGCGGCCG
>CAZUJM010000105.1:6845-11257 GCA_964620405.1 uncultured Pirellulaceae bacterium
GAAGTCGAGCGTTACAGCGAACATCCCATCGCGCGGGCAATCTGCGACGCGGCCGCTTCCGCTGGTGCTTCCCGATTGGCGGATCGCACTGAGGAAGCGGGCGAGCGGTTTGAAACGCTGCGCGGATATGGAGTTCGGGCGCGGTGGGGGCGGGGCTGGGTAACCGTAGCCAGTCCGCGTTACTTCAGCTCGCTCGATCCGCCGTTGCTTTCCGAGGAGCAGCGGGTGTCGATGGACGGTTCGGCCACGGGTGGATCGCTGGCCTGCGTGGTGCGTGCGGAAGACGGGGGCTCGGCGGAACTGCTGGGATGGCTCGTGCTGAGCGACCCGCTGCGGGAGGACGCGGTCACGGCGGTGGCGGCGCTCCGCGAACTGGGCGTCGCGCCGATGGTGCTGCTCACCGGAGATCGACGGCCGGCGGCCCAGGTGGTGGCGGAGCGTCTGGGGCTGGACGACCTGCAGGCGGACCTGCTGCCGGAGGAAAAACTGACGCGGGTGCGGCAGTGGGTCCAGCAGCAGCCCGACCTGGCGATGCTGGGAGATGGGGTGAACGACGCTCCGGCGCTGGCCGCGGCGCCCCTGGGCATCGCGATGGGGGAGCAGGCCAGTGAGGTATCGCGCGAATCGGCGGATGTCGTCCTGCTGACGCCGCGCCTGGCGCGCGTGGCGGACCTCGTGCGACTCGGACGCCGCGTGCGGCGCATCCTGTGGCAGAATATCGGCCTGGCCGTCGGCCTGAAGCTCGCCATCCTCCTGATGGCCGCCCTCGGTCACGCCTCCATGGGCCTTGCCGTGCTGGCCGATGTGGGGGCCAGCCTGCTGGTCATCGCCAACGGATTTCGCGTGTTGCGCGGCGAGTTGGAGTGAGGTCGCAACAGATGCGCGAACCGTCGTGCGAGCTGGCACGCGGCCTATCGCGGGTGGCGTGGCCGCGAGTAGAATCCGGGACGTCGCGAGAGGCCAGCGCGTGCTGGGGGCGGCGTCCGCGCGGAGGAGGGCCCACGGCGCCCGCGTACCCGCGACCGAATGAGCGATCTTCCACGCGATGGAACCCGACATGAACGCTTCCCCCGAATCCCGGGAAACTCACGAATCCCTGGAAACCCCTTCATCCCCGGAAGCCCGGATGCACCCCGCACCGGCTCGAAGTCCGCTGCTGGTGTCGGCCCAGCGTTCGGTCCTGCTGGTGGTCGACGTGCAGGACAAGCTGCTGGAGCTGATGGAGTCGCGCGAGACGCTCCTGGGAAAACTCAAACAGCTGGCCGCGGCCGCGCAGTTGCTGTCGGTACCGTGCCTCGCCACGGTGCAGTATCCGGAGAAGCTGGGGCCGCTGACGGCCAGCATCGCCCGGTATCTCACTCCCGATGTCCAAGCCGCCATCCCCGGGAAGCTTGCCTTCAGCTGCCTGGGCTGCGACGCGGCCGTCGCGCAGCTGCGCGCCACTCGACGCGAACAGGTCGTGCTCGTGGGGCTCGAAACGCATGTCTGCATTGCCCAGACCGCCCTGGACCTCGTTGCCGCCGGGCTCGATGTGTTCCTGGTCGTCGACGCCGTGGCTGCCCGTCACGCGATCGACCACCAGACGGCTCTGCGCCGCCTGGAGGCCGCCGGCGTGACGCTCATTACGACCGAAGCCGTCCTGTTTGAATGGGTCGAGAAAGCAGGCACTCCTGCATTCAAACAGATCAGCCGCCTCGTGCGGTTCGGCACCGAAGACTAGGGCAGCGACGAAGGAAGTAGCCAAGGAACGGATCTAGGTTGCGACGGAGCCGAGGCTCGCCCGCCTTTCGCTCACCACCGTGGGTCACCTTTCCACGAACGGGCACGAACGAGCCCCGAACCGGCCACATGGCCACGAACAGGATGCGCATGGCTTTTCAGAAGTCTCCATCGGACGCGGAACCGCACGGTGCCACGACGGAGTTGACGGCGTTTCCGACGTTGACGCCGGAGGTATTCGCCGGGCTGGGGCTGCGCGTCGAGGACGTGGGGATCGTGATTGTGGATCATGGGTCGCGGCGGGCGGAGAGCAACGAACTGCTGTTGCGGGTGGTGGAGCTGTTTCGGGAGACGACGGGGCTGCCGCTGGTGGAGGCGGCGCACATGGAGTTGGCGGAGCCGTCGATTGCCACGGCCGTGGACCGCGTCGTGGCCCAGGGAGCCCGGCTGGTCGTGGTCCATCCGTACTTCCTTTCGCCGGGCCGACATTGGCGGCATGACATTCCCGAACTGGTGGCGGAGGCCGTCGCGCGGCACGCCGGCGTGCGGCACCTCGTGACCGCTCCGCTGGGCCTGCACCCGCTGATGCAGCGGATCATGCAGCATCGCATCTGGCACTGCCTGCAGCGCGGACTGCAGCAGGGGGCTGCCTGCGATGTCTGCGAAGCGGAACAGGGATGCCGCTCATGAACGACGCTTCCTGGAGGACTCTCTATCCTTTCGCGTCGCACTGGCACATGCTGGAAGCGGGGCGCATGCACTATCTGGACGAACGTCCGCCGGCAGCGGACGCTCCGCATGACAGTCCGCAGGCAGCGGACACTCCGCATGACAGTCCGCCGGCGGCGGACGCTCACACGCAGGCTTCGCCCCGCACGCTGCTGATGGTGCATGGCAATCCGACGTGGTCGTTCTACTGGCGTGGCCTGGTCAGGGCCTTTCGCGATCGTTACCGCGTCGTGGTGCCTGACCATCTGGGCAGTGGCTTGAGCGACAAGCCGCAGGACTATCCGTACCAACTGCAGTGCCATGTGGGCAATCTGGTGCGGCTGGTGGACTCGCTGGACTTGCGCGATGTGACGCTCCTCGGTCACGACTGGGGCGGAGCGATCGGGTTGGGCGCCGCCATGCTGCGTCCTGAGCGATTTTCTCGTTTCGTGATGTTCAACACGGGCGCGTTTCCGCCGCCGTTCTTTCCGTGGAGGATTCGTGCCTGCCGCATGCCCGTGCTGGGGCCGCTGGCGATGCGCGGCCTGAATCTCTTTTCGCGGGCGGCGCTGCGGATGGCCGTCGCCGATCCGGCGAGACTGTCTCCGCAGGCTCGCGCGGGCCTGCTCGCACCGTACGACTCCTGGGCCAATCGCGTCGGCGTCTGGAACTTCGTGCGGGACATCCCCACGTCTTCCGACCAGCCGACTTGGCAGCTGCTGGAGCGCATCGAAGCGAGTCTCGAAGCGGCGTCGGCGAAGCCCTGGATGTTCATCTGGGGCATGCAGGACTGGTGCTTTCGACCGGACTGCCTGGAGCGTTTCCTGCGTCATGTGCCGAATGCCGAAGTGCATCGGTTGCCGGAGGCCGGGCACTGGGTGGTGGAAGAAGCCAATGCGCGGATCATCGAGTGGCTCGGGGCGTTCTTGGAGCGGCCGGAGGCCCGGCCGACCGCTTGAGGCGTCGTGGATTGCTCGCGCGGGGCGAGAAGAAAAGGGGCTGCCATGCGGGAACTGAGCATCGGCCAGTGCGCGTCGCTGGCCTGTCTGCTGGAGGTGTCGGCGCCGAAGCCGGGCAACGTGCATCGCGGCGCGGACTTCGAGGACATGACCTTCGCGGACTTCGCCGCCAGTGCGGTGGCGATCGCGCCGCCGATGGAACGCGCGGCCCAGCGACGCGTGGGGCAGACGGTGCTGGACGCGATCCACGCCACGCGCCAGGTGACGCACGCGAACACGAACCTGGGCATCGTGCTGCTGCTTGCGCCGCTGGCCGCCGTGCCGCGGGACCGGTCGCTTGCATCCGGCCTGGCCGCCGTGCTGGAGCGACTCACGCCGGAAGACGCGCGCGACGTCTACGAGGCCCTGCGGATGGTCTCGCCCGGAGGCCTCGATCGTGAGGGAGCGGCGGTGGAAAGGCATGACGTGCACGCGCCGCCGCCGGAAGATCTCCTGGAGGCCATGCGCGCGGCGGCCGAGTGGGATCTGGTCGCGCGGCAGTACGCGAACGGTTTTCGCGAAGTGTTCGAAGTGGTAAAACCGTGGCTGCTGCAGGATGCCGATCGGCTGCCGCTGTCCTGGCGGATCGTGCATGCGCACGTGCGGATGATGCACGAGTATCCCGACTCGCTGATCGCCCGCAAGTGCGGCCCGCAGGTGGCCTTGGAGGCAGCGGGTTACGCGGGGCAGGTGTTGAGGGCGGGAGCGCCGGACAGCGACGAGTATGCCGACGCGCTGGCCGATCTTGACTTCTGGTGCCGCTGCGATGGTCATCGCCGCAACCCGGGCACGACCGCCGACCTCCTGGCAGCCGGACTGTTCGCCTGCCTCCGCGATGGCGATCTGGCTCCGCCCTTCGCCTGAACGTCCCGTCAGCCGCCTCGCCGCGTTCGATGCTTGGTTGCATTCACGCCCGCCCCAGTCCCTTTTGTCCCAGTCCCTTTTGTCCCAGTCCCTTTTGTCCCAGTCCCTTTTGTCCCAGTCCCT
>CAZUJM010000105.1:11357-18919 GCA_964620405.1 uncultured Pirellulaceae bacterium
CCAGTCCCTTTTGTCCCAGTCCCTTTTGTCCCAGTCCCTTTTGTCCCAGTCCCTTCGCCACAGTCGAGAGGATCCGCATGTCCCGCGAACGATACCAGGTGCGATTGACCAAGGACTACCTGGTCTTCAGCGCCGCGCACTTCATCACCTTCGCGGGGAACATCTGCGAACGGCTGCATGGGCATAACTACCGCGTGGAGGCGGAGGTGCAGGGGCCGCTGGATGAGAATCACTATGTCGTGGACTTCATCGCGCTCCGCGACGCGCTGCAGGCGCGCGTGGCCGCCTGGGACCACCGCATGTTGCTGCCGACGAAACACCCGCTGATCCGGGTCACGGCGGATGAGCGGGAGGTCGAGGCGCGTTTCGAGGATCGTCGCTGGGTCTTTCCGCGCGAGGACTGCATCCTGCTGCCGATCGGCAATACGACCACCGAACTGCTGGCTCGCTGCCTGGGCCTCGGACTGCTGGAGGACCTCCAGCGCCTCGGCTGCCCCCCGCCCGAGGTGCTCCGGGTGTCGGTGGACGAGAATCACGGACAGTGGGGTTCGTGGACGCACCAGGCGGAGTAGCGGAAAGAGGGTTCGTTCGCACGGGGGAACGTCGCGTCGGGAGAAACGCCCGATCGGAGGCGGCGGTGGACTGGTTCCACTGGCGGCTGGCTCCAGGGGTTGCCGGATCGAAGAGGCGTCAGGGCCAGTTGCAATCCCCTGTTCCCTCGCGAAGTGGCGCGGTACGATCCCCGCCATGGCAACTACCCCGATGATGCAGCAGTATGAGGATGCGAAAGCCGCCTGCGGCGATGCGCTCCTGTTGTTCCGAATGGGCGACTTCTATGAGTTGTTCTTCGAGGACGCGCGGATCGCGGCCGAGCGGGTGGGGCTGACGCTCACCAGTCGCGACAAGCACAGCGACAACCCGGTGCCAATGGCCGGTTTTCCCCACCACCAGCTGGAGGGCTATCTCGGGCGGCTTATCGCGCAGGGATTGCGTGTAGCGATCTGCGAGCAGATGGAGGATCCGCGGCAGGCAAAGGGGATCGTCAAACGCGACATCACGCGCGTGGTGACGCCGGGTACGCTGACGGACGACGCGCTGCTGGATCCGCGCGAGAGCAACTACCTGGTAGGCATCGCCGCTCCCCGCCCCGCCGCGGCCGGCAAGGGCGGAGCGGACAAAAACGCTTCCGATGCGCGTCCCGTGGGAGTGGCCTGGGTGGATCTGTCCACGGGCCGATTCCTGGCCGCGACCTTCGCGGCCGATCGGCTGCGGGATGAACTGGGGCGGATCAGTCCCTCGGAGTGCTTGGTCAGCGAGGAGGCGCGGGGAGGCGATTGGGGCATCCCGGAACGCTCGATGATCACGCGCAGGCCCGCTTGGGAGTTTTCGCACGAGACGGCGGTCAAGCAGCTGTCGGAGCACTTCGGCACGGCGTCGCTGGAGGGGTTTGGATTCCTGGAGGAGGACAGCCTGGCGGTCCGCGCGGCCGGCGCGGTGTTGTCGTACCTGCGCGAGACGCAGCGTGCGTCGCTGAACCATATTGACCGCGTGCTTCCGTATCGCGTCGGCCTGTGTCTGGAAATCGACCAGGCGACGCGGCGCAGCCTGGAACTGACACGCACGCTGCGCGATGGCCATCGGGAGGGATCGCTGCTGTCGGTGATCGACCGCACGGTGACGCCCGTGGGATCGCGGCTGCTGGCCGACTGGATCACCAGTCCCCTGACCGAAGTGGCCGCGATCGAGGAGCGGCTGGATGCGATCGCGGAGCTGCTGGAGGAGCCGGCGTTCTGCCGCGACCTGCAGGCGGCATTGAAGGGCATCTACGACCTGCCGCGATTGTTGGCACGCGTGGCGACGGGCCGCACCAGTCCCCGCGACCTCGGCTATATCGCGCAGACGCTGCAGGCGCTGCCCGCGATCAAGGAACGGCTGGCGGCACGGCGGTGCCAGCGGCTCCAGACGCTGCACGCATCCCTGGAACTGTGTCCGGAGCTGCGCGACCACCTGCTGCGGGCGTTGGAGGACGAGTGTCCGCTGGTGGCACGCGACGGTGGCTTCATCCGATCCGGCTACCATGCCGGCCTCGATGAACTCCGCGGCCTCGCTTCGGGCGGCAAGGAATGGATCGCCCGTTACCAAGCGCAGCAGCTGCAGGAAACCGGCATTCCCAGCCTGAAGGTCGGCTTCAATTCGGTGTTCGGCTACTACATCGAGATCACGAACACGCATCGCGAGAAGATTCCCGCCAACTATATCCGCAAGCAGACTCTAAAGAACGCCGAACGCTACATCACGCCGGAGCTGAAGGAGTACGAGGAAAAGGTGCTCTCGGCCGACGACCAGGCCAAGGCGATCGAGTATGACCTGTTCGTGGCGCTGCGTGACGAAGTGCAGGCCGCGGCGCGGCTGCTCCAGTCCACCGCCGATACGCTCGCCCAGCTTGATGTGCTCGTCGCGCTCGCCGAACTGGCGCGGCGGCAGGGATACTGTCGCCCGGAAGTGTTGGCGGAGCCGGTGCTGGAGATCGTCGATGGGCGGCATCCGGTGCTGGACATCGTGGAGCCGCAGGGGACCTTCGTTCCCAACGATACGGTCGCCGACGACCAGCAGGGTTCAATCCTGCTGATCACCGGTCCGAACATGGCGGGCAAGAGCACTTACATCCGGCAAGTCGCGCTGCTGACGCTGATGGCGCAGGCCGGCAGCTACATCCCGGCCAAACGCGCGCGGATCGGTGTGGCCGACCGGATCTTCGCACGGGTCGGCGCGAGCGACGAGCTGTCGAAGGGGCAGAGTACGTTCATGGTCGAGATGACCGAGACGGCGCGGATCCTGAACACGGCCACGCCGCGCAGCCTGGTGATCCTCGACGAGATCGGACGCGGGACCAGCACCTACGACGGACTGTCCCTGGCCTGGGCGATTGTCGAGCACCTGCACGACCAGATCGGCTGCCGCACACTGTTTGCCACGCACTACCACGAACTGACCGACCTGCAGCAGTCGCTGCCGCGGCTACGCAACCTGAACGTGGCCGTGAAGGAATGGCAGGAGGAGGTGGTGTTCCTGCATAAGATCGTCGAGGGCGCGGCCGACAAGAGCTACGGCATTCACGTCGCGCGCCTCGCGGGTGTCCCGACCGGCGTGAACGAGCGGGCCAAGCAGATTCTCGCTCGGCTGGAGGACGAACATCTCGACAGCCAGGGGCGCCCTCGCATCGCCCCTCCCCACTTCGCCAGCCGCAAGGGCGACATCCAGCTGACGCTCTTCGGTCCCGCCTCCCATCCGGTCGTGGATGAACTGCGCGAAGTCGACGTGAACCAACTGACGCCGATGGAGGCGCTGCTGAAGCTGCAAGCGTGGAAACAGCGAGTCGACGCGGAATAGCCCGGTGGCGGGGATGTCCGGCGGGACAGACGCGGGCTTACTGCGCCACGCCCTGCTGTCGCTGGGCGATGATCTGGTCGAGTTCTGACTTGAGCCGCGGCAGGATATCGTCGTAGGAAAACGCGCCGAGCGACTCGGGGCCCTTCTTGAGGTTCACGAAGTTCGGCCCGCACCACAGACCCAGGTCGGCGTCGTCGGTCTCGCCAGGACCGTTGACGCGGCAGCCCATTACGGCAATCGTGATCGCGTGGGCTTCGGCATAACGCGTCATCTCCTTGACGTTGGCCGCCAGTTCGATGAAAGCCTCGTTCTCCACGCGCGAACAACTGGGGCAGGCGATGATGTTCAGCGACTGGGTGCCGTAGTCGACGACGGAACGGACGCGGCCGGCCGCAATGTCGGCCAGGATCTGGCGGCCCGCCTCGATCTCCTCCGGCTTCCGCGGGTTCGGCACGGTCAGCGAAACGCGGATCGTGTCACCAATACCGCGGCTAATCAACTGCTCGAAGGCGATCCGCGTCTTGATGACGCCATCGGGCGGCAGCCCGGCTTCGGTCACGCCCAGGTGCAGGGGCACGTCCGGACGCTGTGCCGCGAAACGCTGGTTGGCCTCGATCACCTTCCGCGGATCTGAATCCTTCAGCGAGACGCAGTAGCGGGTGAAGCCGATCGAGTCGAGCAGCTCGCAGTGCTCCCAGGCGCTGGCGAGCATCGGCGAGATGGAGTCATGGGCGTCGAACGCGTCCTTTTGAGCGGGGTCGACACTGCCGCAGTTGACGCCGACCCGCATGGCGCAGTCGTGGAGGCCGGCGATGTCGGCCAAGTATCGCACCTTCTCCTGCCAGGGCTTGGTGCGTTCATGGTGGTACAGGTGGCCCGGGTTGTAACGGATCTTGTCCACATGGGGGGCCACCAGTTCGGCCAAGCGGTAGTTCTCTTGCAGGTCGACCGACAGGTTGGCCTGGGTTCGCTGGCGGATTTCGGCCAGCGCCGCCGCGTCGGCCTTGCTGTCCACGGCGATGCGGACCACATCGGCCCCCGCCGCCTCCAGCAGGTTCACCAGGTCGACCGTGGCCGCGACGTCTTGCGTGTGCGTGGCCGTCATGCTTTGGATCGCGATCGGATGCTCGGCGCCGATCGCGATGCGGCCGATGCGGACGGAACGAGTCGGATTGCGGCGGATGTTCTGCGTCATGGCCAGCCGGAGCCTCCTGGTGGCGGGCGGGATTGCCTCATATCTCCGGTTATCTTTCCAGACCGTGAAACGTTTGGCAATGTCACTGCCGGGGATGCAGGCCCGTCGGGCCAGGGCCTGCCAGGGTCTGCGGCGATTTCGGTTCCTCGGGACGCGGGGCACCCAGGCGGGGAGGCCGGGTGGACACCAGCACCCGAGGGTCGGAGTTGACCAACGACTTTTGCTCACGGTCTCCGACCCACGAGGTGGTTCCCCTCGAGGTGCAGCCCGCCGCGACGACTCGACGTCTCGGCAGTCAATTTCGCCGTGCTTCTCCTCAAAGCTCGATGGTGCCCCACGAGGGGCGAAGTCGTTGTGCATAGAACGCGTGCCTCGCAGTCGAAGAGGCCGTTTTGGCAAACAGTCGCCACGCCCTGAACGCGGTCGTCCGAAGTGCCGGAAAGTCTTGGACACCCCCGATCGAACAGGGCTGAACTATTTCATGTGGATTCGCTTGTCCGACTTCTCTGCGGGAATCAGGACGAGCAAAAAATCCACGGCGTTCCTTGCGAGAAACTACCTAGTCAACCTCCGCCATCGCTGCCACTCGCAAACCTTGCTGAATCAGTGGAGGTTCACTTCCCGTGTTGAGTTCTCGATTTAAAGTTGGACGTGTGAGCCACAGGTCACGGTTGACGCCGACAGGCAGATGACACCGCATGGAGCGTTGCCATGTCGCGGAGTCCGTACCGAGACGTCGTTCAAATGATCCTTCCATCACCGAGTGGCTTGGATTGAACGCGGAAACAAGAGAACTGACACCCTGACCCGAAGGCGGCGTGTAAGTCGCCGCGGACCAGGGGACTGGACCCAAGAGCGTGCCGGAAACGGTCGAGCATTTCACCACCTAGGAGTGACGAGGTATGTCGATTCAGAAGAACGGGGAAGATTTTTCTCGTCGCAGGTTTGTGGGAACTTCTTTTGCCGCTCTGGGGGGAGTTTCCATGGCCGCGGCTGCCCAGGCCCAGGAAAAGAAGGAAGAGGAAAAGGCACGCGACGGGAAAAAGGTGAAGTCCGAGAAGGACGAAGCCACGGAGAAGGCGGAAAAGGCGAAGAAGACCAAGAAGCGTGGCGATGCCAAGACCGGTGGTGATGCCGCGGGCACGGGCACGGGCGCGGGAACGGGCGCTCCCCAGTCCATCCCCGGCACTCGTCCCGGCGTAACGCCGTTCCGAATCACGCCTTTCACCCAGGACCTGCCGTTTCCTCCCGTCATGCAGCCGACCTCCATCGGAACGCCGCCCTGGGTTCCGGGGGCCGTGCACCACGGAATCGCCCCGGAGTTTTCGCGGCTCAAGGAATGGGAGACGCTGCCCACGAAGTACTATGAACTGGAGGCTCGTCAGGGCATTCATCAGTTCATTTCGGGCGTTGATACGCCGGTCTGGGCGTACAACGGCGTGGTGCCGGGGCCGACCTTCCAGACCCGCATCGGTGAGCCGTGCGTGGTCCGAATCACGAACAATCTGCCCGTGGAGACGTCCGTGCACCTGCATGGTGGCCACACTCCGGCCCATGCCGATGGACATCCAGAGTTTTACATCCTGCAGGGACAGTCACGGGACTACTTCTACCCGAACTGCGTGCCGCTGCACAATGGCGAGCCGGACTACACCGAGTCGCCATCCACGTGCTGGTATCACGACCATGCGATGGATATCACGGCGCACAATGCCTACATGGGCTGTGCCGGATTCTACATCTGCCAGGACGACCTCGAAGCCAGTCTGATCGACTCGAACGTGCTGCCCAAGCCTCCCTACGACGTCCCCCTGGTCATCGCCGACCGGACGTTCAACGCGGACGGCACGATGTACTACGACTTCCTGGACCACAACGGTGCCATTGGAGACGTGTTCATCGTCAATGCCGTTGTCCAACCCAAGTTTGTCGTCGAGCGTCGCAAGTACCGTTTCCGTATTCTGTGCGCTTCGAACGCTCGCGTGTTCAACCTGCGTCTCAGCACGGGGCAACCGTTCCTGCAAATCGCCACCGATGCCTGGCTGCTCCCGTACGCGATGCAGCGGCCGGACATCACCATGACCCCAGCCAAGCGGGCCGAGGTCATCATCGACTTCACGAACGCTCCGGCCGAAGTGTTCCTGGAGAACTGGATGGCACAGACCGACGGCCGCAAGCCGGATGGTATCGCGGCGACGCCGGTCCCGCTGGTGAAGTTCATCGTGCAGGGCGCTCCGGCTCGCAACGACGCCACGGTCACCGTGGATACGCCACTGCGGCCGCACACGCCGATTCTGCCCGAGGAGATCGAGTTCACGCGAGCCTTCAACTTCGGACGCAGCAACGGCGTCTGGACGGTCAACAACGAGTTGTACGACGGACAACGTGTGGATGCCGTTCCGCGTCTGGGATCGGCAGAACGCTGGATCCTGCGAAACAGCAGTGGTGGATGGTGGCATCCGATTCATATCCATCTCGAATCGCACCAGATTCAGCGGATCAACGGACAGGTGCCTGATCCCTGGGATCGCTACAAGAGCGACACGTCGATCCTGCAAGGGAACACCGAGGTGGAACTCTTCATGAAGTTCCGCACGTTCGAAGGCCCGTTCGTGTTCCATTGCCACAACCTGGAGCATGAGGACATGCGGATGATGCAGACCCTCGACCCACGACCCCAGCGTGTGGCGACTCCTACGCCGGTGGTGCGGTGGTTCCCGTAGACGAAGTTCTGGGGCGGGATGGCTTCACGGCGGACGACGCTGTTTGAGTCGAATGTAAAAAAATGAAACGCCGAGCTTGCGAGCTCGGCGTTTTTTTTTGAAGCAGCAGGCCGGGCGGCTGGCGTTCGTGAAGATTGCGTAATGATGGGGGCGAGAGGAAGAAAGTGGACCGCTGGAGCCGCTGTGTAGTTACACTCATTTGCAAGGGTCCGCCGCAACGGTGCTTCCTGTGGTCGTCTGCAATTGGATTCCGA
>CAZUJM010000106.1:0-9952 GCA_964620405.1 uncultured Pirellulaceae bacterium
ACTGGTCTTCGATTACGCGACTCCGGCCGTCGGCTGGTGTCGCGCTAGCGCGAGGGGCGGTTGGCGTGGGCGGGATTGGTGGCTGCTGTCCGGCACACGGCGTGTGCCGGCTACGGGAGGTGCGGCGTTGTCGTAGTCGGCACACTCCGTGTGCCGAACTGGTCTTCGATTACGCGACTCCGGCCGTCGGCTGGTGTCGCGCTAGCGCGAGGTGCGGTTGGCGTGGGTGCGATTGGTGGCTGCTGTCCGGCACACGGCGTGTGCCGGCTACGCTGCACACTGAGTGGGCGATGCGATAGAATATTCGCCTGCGTCGTGCTTTTCTCACTCGCTTCTCTTTCGTCCTGCAATCCCGCGTCCCATGGCAGCTTGCATTCTTCGTCTTCGTACCGGAAGCCGCTTGCATTTCGGGCTCTTATCGTTTGGCCAGCCGGAAGTGCCCCAGTTTGGCGGTGCTGGGCTGATGATCGACGCGCCCGGGATCACGCTTCGTGCTGAACCCCTGGAGCCCGATGCGCGGCAGGCGAACCATTCGCCCCCGTTGAAAGGCGACCGGGACGGTTTCCGGTGCGACGTGGAGGCGGGGAGCTGCGAACTGCGGGAACGGGTCGTGGAGTTTTCTCGGCGGTGGTGCGAAGCGGAGGGCCGGAGTGTCCCCGTATCGCGGCTGGTGCTGGAGCAGTCGATCCCGGAGCATGTCGGCCTTGGGTCGGGCACTCAGTTGGGGCTCGCGGTGGCCGCGATGCTGTACCGGGCGGCGGGGCAGGAGACACCCGCGCCGGAGCTGCTTTCCCAAGCGGTGGGCCGCGGGTTGCGGTCGAGCATCGGGACGTTTGGCTTCCAGCAGGGCGGCTTCCTGGTCGAGTACGGAAAACTTCCTGACCAGAAGCTTTCGCCGCTGGCGGCCCGTGTGGAGTTGCCCGGGGCGTGGCGCGTCGTGCTGGTGCGTCCACGACAGACGCAGGGGCTCTTTGGAACCCTCGAGAAACGGGCCTTCCGCGAACTGCCGGCCGTGCCGCTTGAGACGACCGCGCGGCTCCGCCGGCTTCTGGAGGAACAGATGCTGCCGGCGGCCCAGGGCGGGGAACTCGAACGATTTGGAGCGGCCGTGCACGCGTATGGCCGAGAGGCCGGGTTCTGTTTCGCTCCGATCCAGGGCGGGCCGTTCGCGACGCCACAGCTGGAAGCCTGGGTGGAGGCGATCCGCGGGCAGGGGGTGTCGGGCGTCGGGCAGAGCAGTTGGGGGCCGACGCTGTTCGCCCTGGTGGCCGGTGACTCCGACGCGTATCGGCTGGTCGACTGGTTCCAGAACGGCTATCTGCCGTCAACATCCGGACGCCCCGACGACGCCGTCTGCTCGATCGCTCGCGTGGCCAATCGGGGCGCCGAGTGGCTGTCGGAGGCTTGATCGGTGCGACGCGGGACTCACCGAGCTGGCCGCGCGGTGGCTCTATTCCCTGCGTCCCGCTTGGCTTATCATGTCGGGCTTGGACAGCGGCCGGGGCTGCGTGTCGCACGCGATGTCCGCGCGAGGTACCCCGAACCATGACCGTCCGGCTCAGGAACAAGGACGGGATCGGAAACCGGTTTTAGAAGGACGACCATTGATGGCAGCGAGAAAAGGATCCGAGTTCGCAGGTCTCTCCGTGGCGATCGTGACACCGTTCCGGGACGGACAGCTGGATGTCGCGCGGCTGCGTGAGCAGGTGCAGTTCCAGATTGAGGCCGGCACGCACTGCCTGTGCCCGGTGGGAACAACGGGGGAGTCGCCGACGCTGACGCATGAGGAGCATGAGCGGGTGATCTCGGAGGTGGTGCAGGCCGCGGCGGGCCGTATCAAGGTGATGCCCGGCACCGGGTCCAACAGCACGGCCGAAGCCTTGCGACTGACGCGGTGGGCCGCGAAAGAGGGCGCCGACGCGGCGCTGCTGGTGGCACCCTACTACAATAAGCCGTCGCAGGAAGGCTTTTACCAGCACTACAAGGCGATTGCCGAAGCGGTCGACATTCCGCTGTGCGTCTACAACATTCCCGGACGCACGGGGAAGAATATCGAGCCGGAGACGATCGCGCGGATGGCCGAACTGCCGAACATCACGATGGTCAAGGAAGCGACCGGGTCGATGGACCAGGCCTCGCAGGTGCTTGCCTCCACCGACCTCACGGTGCTCAGCGGTGACGACAGCATGACCCTGCCGCTGCTCTCCGTAGGCGGCGAAGGCGTGATCTCCGTGGTCGGCAACATCGTGCCCAAGGACATGCTGGAACTGCTCGGCGCGTTCGCGAAGATCGACCTCGCCGCGGCCCAGGCGTGGCATACGAAGCTGTTCACGCTCTGCCGCGACCTGCTCTCGCTGTCGACCAATCCCATTCCCATCAAGGCCGCCATGGCCATGTTGGGGCGCGACACCGGTGAACTGCGCCTGCCCATGACTCCACTCGACGCCGCCGGTATGCAGAAGCTCCGCGCGACGCTGTCCGCCTACGGCCTCTTGAAGTAAACGCCAGGAACGAGTGCCACGGATGACCGACCAGGATTTTGACATCGACGGCCTCGCCCGCTACCTGCACCTTTCGACGCAGCAGGTGGAACGTCTGGTGTCGCGCGGTCATCTGCCGGGACGCAAGGTCGCCAACAAGTGGCGGTTCTCCCGCGCGGAGATCCATCACTGGATGGAAGAGCGGATGGGGCTGCTGGAGGACGAAGAGCTGTCGCATGTGGAGGGCGCGCTGGCGCGGGCCGACAACCTGGAACTGCATGAGCTGGCCATCGCGGAGATGCTGCATCCGGAGAGTATCCGGGTGGAGTTGGAGGCGAAGACGCGGAAATCGGTGATTGAGGAGATGACGCAGTTGGCAGCCGCCACCGGCCTGCTGTGGGATGCGGGGGCGATGGCCAAAGCGGTTCACGCGCGCGAGGAGCTGCAGTCCACGGCGATGGACAACGGAGTGGCGCTGCTGCATCCCCGTCGGCCACTGGCCCAGGTCCTCGCGGAACCCGTGCTGGCCATCGGCGTGACCCACCGCGGAATCCCCTTCGGCGGTAGCTCGCGGCTCACCGACATCTTCTTCCTGATCTGCTCGTGCGACGATCGTGGCCACCTCCGCACGCTGGCTCGCTTGAGCCGCTTGATCGCTGCCGAGGGCTTTCTGGGCAACCTTCGCGCGGCCCAGGATGCGCACGAAGTGCATGAGCTGGTACGGCAGGCCGAGGCGGCGCTCGCTTGACCTCGGCCGCGATGCGCGCACGAACGCTGGTCGCGCGATCCGGCGGACGCGGGCGGGTCGCGAGAGTTCGCCACGGAGAGTGTCCGGTCGAGGAGCTGTCGATGGAGCCACAACAGCCGCCTTTTCGCCACGTGCTGCTGGTGGCGGATGAACGCCGACCACGCGTCCGCGAACTGGTGGACTTTCTGCGGCCCCGTACGCATCTGAGCGTCTGCCGCGACGACGGGGTGGAGTTGGAGCAGGCCTCGCAGGCTGTTCGCGGCGAAGAAGCCTGCGAGGATGGCAACGACGACGTCAAGAAAGGACGGCCTTCCTCGCCGTGCGAAACCCGTTTCGATTCAGAAACGCCGACGGTCGATCTGATCCTGCTCGCGCCCGCCGTGCGCGACGAACTGTCGCCCCGACAAGTGGATGCGCTGCTCGACCGTTTTCCGCTGGCGATGCGCCTGCTGCTGGTGGACAACTGGCTGGAAGGTGAAACGCGGAGTGGTCGGGCGTGGCCGGGCGTGACTCGCATCTACTGGGATCAGTTTCGGCCGCAGTGGGAACTGGCCGAGAGCGGTTGGCTCGCGCCCTCCGATCCGCGACGGACGCTGGATTGGCGCCAGCCGTCCTGGACGGCCGAGGACGCCGGGGCCCTGCCGCCCCGACAGGAGTTGCCAGCGGCGAACGGCACGGTGTGGATCTGCGGGGAACGCCCGGAAAGCCGTGAGACGCTGGGACAGGTCTGTGCGGCCGTCGGTTGGCAGACGCGACTCATTGCACTCAGCGACTGGGAGCGGCTGTCGCTTGACCTGCGATCCAACGGCATTCTTCTCCCGGACGCGATCGTCTATGACTCCCCCTACGATGCGGAGCGACGCCGGAACCACTTGCGGCAGATGCGGGAGATGGCCGTGGCGGCACGGATCGTGGCCCTGATCGATTTTCCCCGGCCCTGGGAGATCTTGGAAACGCTGGAGGCCGGCGCGGACCGTGTGCTGGGCAGACCATACCGTATCGAAGAGTTGCTGGTCTGTCTGGCAAGCGACGCCAGACGGCCAACGCCGGAATTACGGTAGGCGGCCGCGCGAGATTGCCACGCTTGGCGCGACTAAAACCCTTCACCGCTCGCGAAGAACGAACGACGGCTGGGGCCGCATTCTGGGCAGCAGAAACCGGACGCCAAGTTGCACGCGGGGTGTTGCCGAAAGGCAACGCACGGCCGGATCGCGGGGACTTGGCACCTCGTACCGGCGAGGATTCAGCGAGGCTTGCGGCAGCGAAGCACCTGCTGCACCAGATACAGCACACGCTCCAGTTCGCTTCGCTCCAGACTGCGACGGTGGTCGTGTTCCGGGTCTACCGAACGCGACCCGTAAGCCGACTCTCCCGACCAGATCGCCTGCATGAGCTCTACGGAGTCCATCGACTTGACCTCTTCCCGCGTAAGCTGGGCAACTTGATCCGCGCAAATCTGAGTGAACATCGAAAAGAACTCCCGCGTCAATGAGGACCGCCCCGGGCACTGTCGAGCAGACCATTGCAGCGTTTGTGCCAACGGCTTCTTTTCTTACCGCAGGTGACGTTTTCCGGCCGTTTTCGAGAGAACTGTCGACGGGGGCAGCGGCCGTCCGCTCAACGACTACGCGAGCCGTGCTTGCGTAACGAGCAGTCGCGAATGGAGATTTGCGTGGTCTGCGTTGGGTGGGGTAATTGACTCTCCAGGCGGCGTTGGTCCGTTCGGGAGGGCGACGCGCAGGGGCTGGGGCCTCGGGCGTGGCGGTTCGGTTCCGGGCCGCTCGATTTCAGGCGGGGATTCGTCCGTTGATCGTGGATTGGCCGCACGCGCCGCGGTCCCAGGAGTCGCCCGAGGATGACTTTGCTCATGGCGACGGGGCGCGGCTACTCGATGGAACGCGCGTCTGATACGATGACGGACGGGGCCCGCTGGACTTCGTCAGAGGTGGGGTGTTCCCGGCTGAAGGCCGATCGTCCGCCGAGGCATAGTTGCGGACGTGGCCTGTGGTGCGTTTCAGGGTCTTTTCAGGGAACCGGGTTTCCGTGGCTGAAAGTACGAAAGAAAAGAGACGAGGCGTTCCTGCGGGCTCGGACGCGAAGGGCACTTACGCGTTCGTGAGCTTGGGGTGTCCCAAGAATACGGTCGACAGCGAGCGGATGCTGGGGCTGTTGCGCCTGGATGGCTACCAGTTGGTGGGCGATCCGGACGGCGCGGATTTCGTGGTCGTCAACACCTGCGGCTTCATCGAAGCGGCGCGGCAGGAATCGTTTTCGGCGATTCATGAGATGCTGGATTTGAAGCGTCAGGGACGCACGCGCGGCGTGATCGTCTCGGGCTGCCTGGCGGAGCGGCAGAAGGAGTCGCTGCTGGAGACCTGTCCGGACATCGACCATCTGGTGGGCGTGTTCGGCCGCGAGGAGATCACGCAGGTGGCCGACCGACTGCTGGGGAACCAGCAGGAGCAGCGAACCGTGTTTCGCCCTGCGGCCATCCGGGCCCTGCCGGACACCGACCGCCTGCGCATCACGCCGAAGCATTTCGCCTACCTGAAGATCTCCGAAGGTTGCGACCGGCTGTGCACGTTCTGCGCGATTCCCAAGATGCGTGGCAAGCACGTGACGAAGCCGATCGAGCAGGTGATCGAGGAGGCGAAGCAGCTGGCGGGCGAGGGCGTGCGCGAGTTGATCGTGGTGGCCCAGGACACGACCTACTACGGCATCGACCTGTATGGTCGTCCGCGGCTGGCGGAGCTGTTGCGGGAACTGGACCAGGTCGAGGGGCTGGAGTGGATCCGGCTGATGTATTTCTATCCGATGTACATCGACGATGAACTGATCGACACGCTGGCCGGCAGTCGACGGATCCTGCCGTACATCGACATGCCGCTGCAGCATATCAACGACCAGATGCTGCGCCGCATGTCGCGACGCGTGACGCGGGCCGGCACCGAAGAACTGCTCGGGAAACTCCGCGATCGCATCCCCGGCCTGGTGCTGAGAACGACCTTCATCACGGGCTTTCCGGGCGAGACGGACGAGCAGTTCGCGGAGCTGGCCGACTTCATTCGCGAGCAGCGTTTCGAACGGATGGGTGTGTTCACGTATTCGCTGGAACCGGATACGCCGGCGGCTTCGCTGGCCGACCACATCCCGCCCGAAGTGAGCGTGGCACGGCAGGGCGAACTGATGGCGATCCAGCAGCAGATCGCGTTCGAGTGGAACCAGGCGCAGATCGGCCGCAAGATGCGGGTGATCCTGGACGCTCCGGTTCCCAAACAGCGCAAGGCCTGGGTCGGTCGCTCGACGGCTGATGCGCCGGACGTGGATGGGCTGGTGTATGTGACCGGCGACCGTTGTCAGGCCGGACAGATTGTCGAATGCGAGATTGTCGCTTCGCAAGGTTACGACCTGATCGGTGTCTGCTGAGCGGCCTGGTGCGGCTCGGGCTTGCCGCAGTCGTGGAGCGGGACTGCGAGTCGGACCGGTTTGAAAACAGGCCTTGTCGTGGGCTGCCGTGGGAAATACGACAGCCTGCCTGGGCTGCGTGTCGACTGCCCGCCTTCCCAACGCTCCTCTCGGATCCTTCCTGCTCCCAGCATCTTCCCACCCGCGCGTTGGGCATTTCGAATCATGGAACTCAATCTTCCCAACCAGATCACGATCGCCCGGCTGGCCGTGTCGCTGGCGATCTTCGCCTTGTTGCCGTTCCGCCTGTATACGCCTGCGTTGATCTGTTTCATCGTGGCGGCGGGCACGGACTGGCTGGACGGATACCTGGCCCGGAAATACCAGCTGGTGACGCAGCTTGGCCGGATCCTGGATCCTTTCGCGGACAAGATCCTGGTGTGCGGCACGTTCATCTTCCTGGCGGCGGAACCGGACTCGTGCATCACGGCGTGGATGGCCGTGCTGGTCGTGGGACGCGAGATGCTGGTGACGGGGCTGCGAAGTTTCCTGGAGCAGCAGGGGGCCGATTTCTCGGCGATGATGGCCGGCAAGCTGAAGATGGTGTTCCAGTGCCTGGCGGTGGTTCTGAGCCTGCTGCTGCTGCGAAAGCTGAAGTTGGGCGAAACGCCCGCGCCGTGGCTGAAGCCGGCGACGCAGGGAGCCGTCTGGCTGGCGATTCTCTCGACCGTCTATTCCGGCGCCGAGTATGTGCAGACCGCCTCGCGTCTGCTGCGCGGCAAGTCGGGATCGTAAGCGGAGGGCGTATCGGCGATGCCCGGCCGCGGTGAGCGTGTTACCTTGCGGGCCGCTCATCGAGACCGGAACTTCGCGCCCGCAGGCCGGAGTTCGCCTTGGATCCGGCGGTCTCCCCACTCGGACAGGACGGGAATGCCGCGAACGATGGGCCGCGCGGCGATCTCACCTTGAAGGTGCACGCCTTGCGAACATCTCTATTCGGCCGACACGAACGATTAACAGGAACGATGGTGTGCTGATTCTGAGTTCGTTGGTGATCCCGCTCTGCCTGATGCTGTGGCTGCGTGCTTTCAAGCGGCTGGCCGGGGGACGTCCGATCCTGCCGTGGGCGGAGCGTCGCGCGGTGCCGTGGTCGGCGGGGGAAATGCTGTTGTGCGGGCTGGCCGGAGTGCTGCTGGTGCTGGTGACGCAGAAGGCCGTCGGGGCCTGGGTCGCTCTGCCCGAAGGCCCTTGGCAGTTGGAGGACCTCACGCCCGTCCAGCAGATCGCCATGGTATTGGCCTTCTCGATATCCTCGTTGCTGACGATGGTCGTGTCGGGGCTGTTGCTGAGGGGAGTGGCGGGAGCGACTTGGAGTGACCTGGGGTTGGAACGCGGCCGCTGGTGGGAGGATGTGCTGCTGGGAATCGGCGCCTACGCGATGCTCGTGGTCCCCATGCTGTTGTTGCACATCCTCGTGCAGCGTCTGACGAAACTGACCGAGCAGCATCCGTTCGTGGATCTGCTCAGCAACGATCCGCGATTCGGTTACCTGCTGCCGATCGGCGTGGCGGCGTTGCTGGCGGCACCATTGGCGGAGGAGTTTTTCTTTCGGCTGATGCTGCAGGGGTGGTTGGAGCGACTGATGACGCGGGGAAGTCGCCCGGCGGACACGGTCGGCGCCGAGCCGGACGCCGGGGGGGCCATGGAACCTGGGGGGCCGCTGGAAGCCCGGGTCCTGGAACCGGGCCGGCCGTTGCCTTCCGTGCCCGGGGGACCGCTGGCTGCACCGCCGCAATCGCCAGTGCCGCAGCCGCCTGCGCTGCGGGCGCGGCTGGTGCCGATCTTCGTCAGTGCCCTGGTCTTTGCCCTGGCCCATGTCGGCCAGGGGGCGGCCCCTGTGGCGCTCTTCTTCCTGGCCCTGGGGTTGGGCTATCTGTACCAACGGACGCATCGCCTGCTGCCTTCGGTCGTGACCCACTTCCTGATCAACTTCACGGCCGTCTTGCAGCTCTGGGAGTTCCTCCGCCTGCAGGCGAAATGAGGCTGGATCGGCTTGCCGCCGGGCAAAACGAGATCTCACCTCGTTTTGCCCGATTCGCTATAATCGCCGCGTTGCCTGACCGGCAGAGTCGACGAAGGGGGCAGGGCGGAGGCGGTACGATGGCGTTTGGATTTGGTGTGGTCGGCTGTGGAATGATCTCTCGGTTCCATGCGCGGGCGGTGGCCGAACTGCGGAACGCCCGACTCGTGGCGTGCTGCAGCGCGAATCCCGAATCGGCCCTAAGTTTCGCCGAGGAGCATGGCTGTACCGCGTATGAAGACCTGCCGGCCATGCTCGCCGACCCGGCCGTCGATGTCGTCTCCATCTGCTCGCCGAGCGGAGCCCACATGGAGCCGGCCCTGGCGGCCGCGCGGGCAGGCAAGCATGTGATCGTGGAGAAGCCGCTGGAGGTGACGGTCGCTCGCTGCGACCGCATCATTCGCGAGTGCGAAAAGCACGACGTTTCGCTCGCCACGATCTTTCCATCGCGGTTCCACGAGTCGAGCCGTCTGCTGAAGAAGGCCGTGGACCAGGGACGCTTCGGCAAAGTGACGCTGGGCGACGCCTACGTGAAGTGGTTCCGCACGCAGAAGTACTATGACAGCGGCGCGTGGCGCGGCACGTGGAAACTGGATGGCGGCGGAGCGCTGATGAACCAGGCGATTCACAGCGTCGACCTGCTGGTTTGGCTCATGGGGCCCGTCGAGTCGGTGGCGGCGCACACGGCGATGTTGGCGCATGAGCGGATCGAGGTGGAGGATGTCGCGGTGGCCAGCCTGCGGTTCGCCAGCGGAGCGCTCGGCACGATCGAAGCCAGCACGGCGGCCTATCCGGGCTACCTGAAACGCATCGAGATCAGCGGCTCCCATGGCACGGCCGTGCTGGAGGAAGAGGACATCAAGGTCTGGGACTTCGCCAGAACGCTCAAGAGCGACGCGGCGCTGCGCGAACGCATGGCTGGCAAGACCAAGACGGGCGGTGGCGCGGCCGATCCCGCCGCCATCGGCCATCACGCGCACGCCCTGCAGTTCAAGGACTTCCTCCAAGCCATCCAGAAAGGCACCACGCCCTCGATTGATGGCCACGAGGGACGACGGTCGGTGGAGGTGATCGAGGCGATCTACAAGTCGGCGAAGACGGGCAAGGCCGTCCGTATCGGCTGACAGGCGCGTCGCGCTGAGTGACGCGACTGGGTACCGCGGTGGGCTGCAATACCCGCACGGGCGATCAGGCGAGTCCGGAGCGGCGAGGGAGCGGCGAGACAGGAGGTCGAGGTAC
>CAZUJM010000106.1:9962-16271 GCA_964620405.1 uncultured Pirellulaceae bacterium
CTGACGCGCGGACCATGCAGGCAGGAACGTTCGGCAGGGCAGTTCGGCGAGACAGGAAGTCGAGGAGCGGACCATGGTCGATCGGCTGGTCTACTTCATTGTGCGCGTGCTGGTCTGCGTGCTGCAGACGATGTCGCTGGAGTCATGTGAATCGCTGGCGCGCGGCCTGGCGTGGCTTGCCTACGACGTGCTGCGGATTCGCCGGCGGATCACGGACGAGAACCTGCGTTACGCCTATCCGCAGCTGGGGGACGTCGAGCGTTCGCGGATCGCGCGGCGGATGTGGCGTCACCTGACCTTGATGTTCTGCGAAGTGGTGCAGGTGCCGCGGAAGATCCATCCGACGAACTGGCGCGACTACATCCACATCCCCCGCGACGACATGCGGGTCATGGTCGAAAACCTGCTCAGTCCCCGCCCGGTGGTCATCGTGAGCGGACATTTTGGCAACTTCGAAGTGGGCGGCGTGGGATCGGGACTGCTGGGCTTTCCCACGTTCACCGTCGCACGGCCGCTGGACAACCCGTACCTGCATCGGTTCGTGACGAGTTTCCGGGAGCGGACGGGGCAGTTCATGCTGCCGAAGCGGGGCAGCGCCCGCCAACTGGATGCCGTGCTTGCCTCGGGCGGCACCATGGTGTTGCTGGGCGACCAGGCGGCCGGGCCCAAGGACTGCTGGGTCGAATTCTTCGGCCGGCCCGCTTCCTGTCACAAGGCCGTCGCCCTGTTCTCGCTGGTCAACCGCGCTCCCATGCTGCTGGTCTACAGCAAACGCGTGCGTCCGATGCAGTTCGAGATTGGCGTCGACGCCGTCTTTGATCCGCTCCGCGATGAGATGACCGGCGTGAAGCCGCTGACGCAGTGGTACAGCGATCACCTGGAACGCATGATCCGCACGGCGCCCGACCAGTATTGGTGGCTGCACGATCGCTGGAAGGCTCGGTCGGGCGACAAGCAGGCGGCCCGCCGCGCGGCCCGCAAGACGGCGGTGGCTCCTGTCTCCGCCCCGCCCACAGCCAGCCCACCTGGCGCCAGCCCATCTGTCGCCAGCCCATCTGGCGACAACGCAGCGCCGACGCGCATCGACACACCCGCCTCCGGCTCCCTCGTGCCTCCGCCGCATGCCGCGACCGAGGGCAGTTCGCTGCAGGTCGACGCCAGCGGGCTGCCGTCTTCGCCCGGGAAAGCGGATAGTTCGCCGAACGACCTCGGAAACGGCTAGTCGCCGCGCTACCTCTAGGAGTAAGATCGCGAAAGGACGCTGGGAGCTGGCACGGGGGCGAAGACGCCGAGATCCTGGCAAGCCTGCGTTCCGTCTTTTGAATCCCCGGGCGACCGACGAGCGAACATGAGCAGCGACGAGTCCGTTTCTGGCGAAACCTGGGTGCGTCTGGCGCGTGTCGCCGACTGTCCGCCGGGAGCTTCGTTGGAACTGGTGGCGGCGGGGCGCGTGGTGGCGCTCTACCAGGTGGATGGTGAGTTCCATGCGCTGGATGGAGTCTGCCCGCACCAGGGCGGGCCGCTGGGCAAGGGGCGTCTGGAGGGAGCGACCGTGACGTGTCCCTGGCACGGTTGGCAGTTCGACGTGCGCACGGGGCAGAACAAGATCACCCGCAACATCTGCCAGCCCCGCATCCCGGTTCGCGTCGATGGCGACTGGGTGGTCGCGCTCCGGAAGGACTTGGAGGAATAGACGGTCGATCCATGAGCGCGTTGATCCACTACCGACCGTTCCTCAACTGCGACTCCCCGTCGCTCGTGCGAGTCTGGAAAGAGCAGTCCTCCGCGCTGGGACTTGTCCAGCCCATGAACAGCACGCTGCTGGAAATGTTCGTGCTCGCGAAGCCCTACTTCGAGCCGTCGGGACTGATGCTGGTGACCGAGGACGGGGAGGTGATGGGCTTCGGGCATTTCGGCTTCGGCCCCAATGCCTCGGGCGACGGCCTGTCGCACGAGGAAGGCGTGATCAGCATGCTGCTGGTGCGTCCGCATCCGCGGCGCGCGGAGTGGATGGCGGGGTTGCTGGAGCAGTGCGAGGCGGGGTTGCAGCGGGCCGGCGCGCGGCGGATCCGCGTGGGGGCTCCCTATCCCCACAGCCCGTTCTACCTGGGGCTCTGCGGCGGCAGCGACCTGCCCGGCGTGCCGACGGCCGATACGGAACTGGAGCAGTTCTATCGCGGCAAGGGCTATGTCGAGACGGGGCGCACGGTCGTCTACCAGCTCGACCTCACCCAAATGCGCACGCCCGTCGACCGCGTGCAGATCCAGAATCGACGCAGCTATCGCGTGCTGGACCAGGTGAACCCCCGCGGCCTCACCTGGTGGGACGCCTGTGTCTTCGGCCCGACCGACTGCATCCGTTTCCAGTTGGAGCCGAAGACGGGTGGGCCGGCGTGCGGGCAGGTGCTGTATTGGGACATGGGGCCGGTCAGCACGCGTCCGCGCACGGGGGGCATGGGCATGATCCATACGGAAATCGAACCAGCCCAGTGCCAACGCGGATTGGGAACGCTGCTGCTGGTCGAGTCGCTCAAGAACCTCGCCGCGCGGGGAGCAACGCGGATCGAGTCCCAGGCGGCGGCCTCGAACGTCGCTGGCCAGAAGCTGCTTGCCAAGGTCGGCTTCCGGCCCGTCTCCGAGGGAATCCTCTTCGAGAAAACCCTCGCCTGACTCTCGCCGCTCTACTTTCCTGCCTTCTCGCTGTTCCGCGTTCAGCGTCCCGGCGGCGCCGCTTCGCGCACCGTCGCGCCCGCTTCCTCGCTCAGCACCAGGATCGCGAACTTCTCCGTGCCCTCCATCAGGTTGGTGCTCAGGCTGGCGTAGTCGAAGCGGCCGCGAAGGTCACTGTAGCCGTCCTTGTAGAACAGGACCTGGCCGTTGCTCTGCCGGACGTAGACCTTGCAGTAGACGCCTGGCAACGGCTTGCCGGAGCGGGAGTCGGTTACCTGGAGCTGCCCGTAGTTCTCCATGACCTGCACGTTGAGGTCGTTGGAATAGTACGGCTGGGCACGTCGCATGCCGGCTGCCTCGACCTCCACCAGCACATTCTGGTTGCGCAGCTTCTCGGGCAGCTGCACTTCCACGCTCGCCTGTCCCTCGGGCAGTTCCAGCACCTGTTCGGCGTTCGGTGCGATGAACGAGAACTGCCCCTGGTGTTCGCGGACGAACGGGTTGTGGCTGAACAGCAGTTCGATATCCATCAGGTAGAACCGCACGCGGGCTTGGCGCAGGTTGCGATACTGGACGCGGACGGTGCGGGCGTCGACGTTCAAGTCCAGCGTGGGCTGCTGAGCCGCCAGCTGTTCCTGCGTCTGGTTGCGGTCCTGCGGATTGACGATCGTCGGCGCCTTGCCCTCGATCTCATCCAACTGTCCCGCGAGCACGGCGAACAGTTCCCGCCAGCGTTTGACGGGATAGTTCTGGTGGCGGACGGCGAGGGCGCGAGCCTGGGTGGTGTCGCCCTGCGACATGCTCAGGTACGCGTGGCAGTAGTCATACTGCAGGCGTTCGGCCAGCTTCGTGGGGTCGATCTGCTGGAACCGTTCGATCGCCTCGGCCACCCGGTCCTGCAGCAGCAGGTAGTAGACGGTGACAAGCTGCTGCTCATGGCTCAACTGCGGCTCGTAGCTGAGTCGTTTGAGCCAGCGTTCGTACTCGCCGTGGAACCGTGCGTTGAGGATCTGGCGCTTTTCGCCCAACTGGAGGGCGCGGGCGTTGACGAGCGGCCGGTATTCGAGGTGTTCGTAGACCTTGTAGGCGACCGGGTCGAATTGGACCAGCGGGCTGTCCAGGAAGTAGCCGACCTGCTGGACGAAGCCCGCTTCATGGGCCAGGTACTGCCGCACCGCGGCAGCGTCGTCGTGGCGCACGGAGTACGACCAGAGGACATGGTTGTAGACATGGCGTCCCTGCAGGACGTCCAGCGTCTTGCGATACATGGCCGGATCGGCCATGCGGAAGGCGATGCGTTCCAAGGGCAGGTTGTGGATGTTCTGCGTCGTGAGGAACTCCAGCACCTGCTCGTCGGAACCACGCTGCGACACATAGTCCCATGACTTCTCGTCGACGCGCGTCGGCTTGGGCACGACATGGAACTGGAAAGGATCGGCCGCGGCGACCAGCGTATCTCCCTGCGTGACATGCACGGGGAACTGCGGAAACTCGCCCGCTGCGGGGAAGTAGAAGTAGAACTCGAAGGCCTGCGTGCGGTACGGTTCCAGCACCAGCCGATGCGACTGGGTGGCGCGCGTGCGTTCCACCGGCAGGGCCCCCTGCGGGATCTGCACCAGCACGTCGAGCTTCTGGCGCGCCGAGGTCGGGTTGGTGACGACGACCTGCCCTCCATAGACGACCTGCGTCACGAACTCGTCGGTCACGAACTTATCGACCTGTTCGCCATCCACGACCTGGTGACGATCGCCGTGTCGGAAGTAGTTCTGGCTGACGAGGATCGACGCCGGCTTGCCATCGGCCGCCGTGGCCGCCTCGACCTGCTCGTGGAACAGGATGACCGGCCCCTGGGGCGTCACGCGGATGGCCTGCTCGACTATCGCCATCGGATGGTCGGGCGATTCGAAAGGCAGGTCCAGCAGCGCGAGTGCGAGCAGGGCTTCCGAGCGATTGCGGGCGGCTTCGGCGAAATGCGTGGACCGGAAGGCTGCGCCGCTGGCGTGCTTGGCGTAGTCGGCCCAGAAGGCGTTGATCGTGACGAGTCCGGCCGCCTGCTCCTGGATGGGCAGTTTGTAGTAGTTGTTTTCGGCCCACTCGCGCGTAGTGTCCGCAGGTCGATAGAGCATGTCGCGTCCGAGGCGTTCACGCCGCAGGCTTTCATCGGCAGAGAAGTTGTCTCCCATCGCGGCGCTGCGGCCTTCGGCCAATTTGCGGGAAGGTTCGGCGGGAGCGGAGGCCGCGGGAGCACCCGAGACTGCATCCATCTCGCCGCGGAAGGCGAGGTCCCCGCCGCCGCCGAAGCCGCCCATCGCGCCACCCGGGGGCATCGCCCCGTCGGTGGCCACGGCGCCGCCCAGTTCCGCGCGATCATCGGCCAGCTCCTTGGCCTTCTCGGCGCCCCGCGCCAGTCCCAGGCGGCGACCGCCGGCCGCGCGTTTGGCGTCCGCCGTTGCCTTGTCGGCCGCCAGCTGTTCCGCTTCGGCGGCTTCCAGCGCCTGTCCCAGCAAGGCCATGTCAAACAGTCGGTTCCAACGGTCCTGGTCGACAGGCAGCAGTTGCAGTTGCTGCGCCAGCTCGCGCGCCGTAGCCGCCCGCTCGGCGTCGGAACGCTGGCTGAGCAGGATGCGCTCCACGACGTTCAGCTGCTCGTAGTTCCACGCTTGCGAATACTTCGCCAGGTCATTGCCCAGCAGATAGTCGTCGAAGAAGGTCTTGTCGAGCTTGTTGGCGAGGTACGGCTTGATGACACGCTCGAAGAACGCCGGGTCCTTGCGGGCGAGGAAGAAGTGCAATTCGTGGCAGGCGTGCTTGGTGTAGAGGTCATCCTTCTCCTGGTCGGAGAGTCGCGCCCAGCGCGTGAGGAAGCGGAACTCCTCCAGTCCCTGGCCGGGGAGCAGCGTTTCATAGAACTGGAAGACGCGCGAGAGGCTGTCGTACATCTGGAACCGACCCGACCCCACGTTGGCGATGTCGAAGGGTTTGTCCTGGTCGTAGAGCGTGATCTGTTTGCGGAGCGCGAAGTGCTTGGCGGGATCGAGGCCGTCGTCGAGGCGCAGGTCGAGCGGATCGAACGATCCTTCGCCGAGCACCAGGGCGCGCTGCGCAGTGGAGACCAGGTCCTCGGCGACGAAGTACAGGATGCGTTCTCCGTGCAATGCCGCACGGTCGATCTCCACGCGTCCTTCGGCATCGGGGCGCAGGTTCATGGCGACGTACGAGGCATCGGGCAGGAAGTCGAGGTTCGGGTAGTCGCCGGACGGCGGCGCGGGGGCCTGCCGGGCGGCGTTCATCGGCGCGTCCATGGCCGCGGCCATCGGCGCCTCGGCCCCGAACTGGCCGCCTTCCTCGAGGTTTTCGCGGACGCTGATCGCTTCCTGGCGTTCCCACGGATTCAGCAGGATCTCGGGCCGCGGCAGCAGGTTGCCGGGGAACTTCTTTGCGTACCGCCGTTCCAGCACATAACGATACTCATCGCCGATCAGCCGACCCTGCACGTAGAGCGAGGCCAAGTCGCGGCGCGGGTGGACCAGCAGCGGGCCGGGCACGGCTTGGTTGAGCGAAGTGAAGGGCGTCGTGGCGGGCGCGAAGTGCATGGCGAACACGTGCACGCGCGTGGCCGGCGTGGCGTTGCGGACCTGC
>CAZUJM010000106.1:16281-18806 GCA_964620405.1 uncultured Pirellulaceae bacterium
ACAGGGGCGAAGTGCCTCGCGACCAAGTCGACGCGCGTCCGCTCTGGGTTGATGGCGACGTACGCGGCCTCGGGGAGGCAGGCGACGTTGAGCGAGTCGATGGCCAGCGGCGCGCGGCCGTCGAGCTGCAGTTTGCGCGCCGGGCCGACGACGTAGCCCGCCGTCGGTTGGCCGGCCGCGATGCTGATCCGCATCGACTGTCCGAGTCGCTTGAAGATCAGGTCGTAGTCGCCTGCCGGCAGGCCTGCGAGCGTCAGCAGTCCGCCTTCGTGCGAGAGCTTGTCAAAATGGTCGGCGACATACCCGCCCCGCCATTCGAGCAAGGCCACACTGTGCCGGTCCAGTTGCCGCTTGGCCGGCTGGCGCTCGTCATAGTAGGGCACTTGCAGCGATTCACCGACGCGCCCATGCAGGCGGCCGGCGAAACTGGTCGTGGGCGATTCCAGGGGCCATGTCTGCTGCGGGCCGTCCTGCAGTTGGGCCTGCACCCATTCGATATTAGCCAGCGGACCAAGCCGCACGCGGCCTTTCTCGTCGCTTCGCACCGTCGCCGTCGCCACATCGCGGAAGTCGCGATGCTTGAAGGTGAGCGTCACGCCGCGATTCGGCAACAGCTCCCCGGTCTTGCCCGACACTTCGACCAGGTAACCGCCCGCGTCGCGCGTCAGTTGCAGCGCATGGATCTGGTGGGTGCCGTCGATGTCATTCACGCGGAATGTCTCGCTGGCCGCCAGTTCCACATCCTGGTTCGTGGTCAGGCTCGTGGTCTTCGCATGCAGGGTTACCGTCAGCGCACGCAGGCGGGGCGGCACTCGCAGCGAGTGTGTGAAGTCCTCGTTGTCGCGGAGGGCGACGTTCGGGACGGTCGTGGTCGTCGTGATGCCGTCGAGGTCGGTCGAGGAGATGTCGAGCCGGATGTCCTTGAGCGAGCCAAGCGAGACGGGCTGGCCGTTCAGGGTTAGCGCGCCGCGGATCACGACCGGCGCCACCCGGCGGCTCAGCAGCGACTCGCGATTCGCGTAGATGCCCGCGCGCAGCTGGTACGCCTCCCCCAGGTGCTGGAAGGCGTCCAGCGTCACCTGCTCGCCATGCATCAGCATCAACGAGGTTGGTCCCGGGCTGGTGCTGAACGGGATGGCGATCTCGCCGTTCTTGCCGGCCTTGTATTCGCGGCCGGCCATCCACGCCGAGGCGTCGGCCAGCGGTTCGTTCTTTTCGTTGAGCACCGTCAGCATCTGGCCCGCCGATCCGACACGCATGACGTAGTGCAGTTGTCCCTTGTGTACCAGCACGCGGCTGCTTTTGCCGTTGCCGATGAAGTCGATCACATAGACGCCCGGTTGCTTCAGCGACGGGAACTCGAACTGCCGCAGGACGCGACGCACCGGCGCGTCGTCATACTTCAGCGTCTGCTCCTCGTTCGGCACGAGCCCATCCAGGTTGATGCTGGTGTTCACCTGCTCATTCTTCTCGCGATAGTAGTTAGCCGCGTTGATGCGGTAGACCTTCACCAGCAGCGTTGGCACGTTCTTGACGAACATCTCCAGCTTGATCGGATCGTCCGCGCCGAACCGCACGGGATTGGTGGGGGCGAAGTCAAGGTCGATGCGATCCTTGAGCGATTGGTATTCAGCCGGCGGCAGCAGCGACGCCCAACGTTCGACATCGCCCAGGCCGTGGACGATCTTCACCTCCGCGAACAGGCGTTTCAGGTAGCCGTCCTCGATCAGGTCGGCGAATTCACGGTAGTCGCTGGCGTCGCGCAGGAAATGCTGCAGGTAGGCGCGCACCAGCGGTTCGTCGTTCGACGCCGGAGGCATCGTCGTCAGCGGACGGTAGTCCATGTTCAGGTCGACCATCGCCGCCTGGTTCTCGGGACGCGCGAGGAACTTCGGTTCGACATACACCATCGGGCGCGGCAGGCGCAGGTATTCGAGGAACCGCTGCTTGTCGTACTCGCCGCGCCGCAGGTCGAAGGCCAGGCGGTGATGGAGCACATTGGCCTTGAGCGAATTGTGGCTGGGATTCAGCCGCGACACGAAGCTCCACATCCGTTCCAGGAACGCCAACTCCTCCTGCGGCTGGTCCTGCAGGTTTACGTCTTCCGACGGTCGCAGCTTGGCGAGATAGATGGAGATGAAGGCCTGTTCGTTGAGCAGTTCGGGACGCAGCCGCAGGCACTCGTCCAGCTGCGCGAGCATCAACTGGGCGTGAACGGGCTGGCTGCCGAAGCCGCCGCTGTTGGGCGCTGCGAGGTCGGCCACCACCAGTTGCGGAAGGTTGGGCAGGTCGGGCCAGGGCAGGCGACGCAGCAGGTCGCGACGCTGTTCGTCCGAAAGCGGACCGGACGTAAGCAGGTGCAGGCCCCGGTCCTCGACGCCGTCGAGGTTCGGATGGATCTGCAGCGCCCGCTTCAGCAGCGACTCCTCCGACAACAGGTCCGCCGGAATCGTCAACGGCAGGTCGGCCGCGATGTCTTCCGCCTGGCGCTGGTGGTCAAACCGCAGGCCCAACTCCTGCTGCAG
>CAZUJM010000107.1:0-18743 GCA_964620405.1 uncultured Pirellulaceae bacterium
AATAGCCGGCGCGAGCCAGCGCGGGCTTCATCGGCGGGCGATCAGTGCGCCGAGCCGGAGAGAAACAATGAGCATTGCGCCGGTTTTACGGTGGTGGATCGCTTCAAGTTCTTCCAACGATCCGAACTTTCCCTCGGCGGCTAGGTCGTCCGACTGACCGCCCACCATCGCGGTGGCCCCGGCCGCTCGAGCCAACTCGACACAGCATTTAGCCGCAACATCCGCCGGTCGCACCTCCGCCGCCAGCACTTCGAAGGCCCGGGTCAGCAGAGCGTCACCCGCCAGGATCGCCGTGCCCTCGTCGAAAGCCGCGTGGCAGCTCGGACGCCCCCGCCGCATGTCGTCATCGTCCATCGCGGGCAGGTCGTCATGGATCAGGGAGTAGGTGTGGATGAGCTCCACGGCTCCCGCCGCCGGCATCGCTTCCCTGGGGTCGCAACCGCAGACCTGGGCGGCGCTTAACACCAGCAGCGGGCGTAACCGCTTGCCGGGAGCCAGCAAGCTGTGCTGGATGGCGGCCTGCAGCCGTTCCGGACAGCCCGGGCCAAACGTCGAATAGCGGACCAGAAGCTCCTCGATCGCGTCGCGGTGCAAGGAGGCCAACTGGTCAAACGACGCAACGATCGTGCTCACCGGGGACCTCTTGTGACCTCGTGGGAAGTGATGCCTGACGGGCGGCATGCCTGAAAGCGACCGCGCACTGCTTCGGACCGACTCAGATCGACTCGCAGACCGCTTCATCCGGGGTGGCCTGCGGGTACCAGCAAGGGCCTGAGTATACCACGAGGAACGACCGACGGTTAAGGTCCGGCGCGACCCCCATTTCCTCCGCCGGTCCTGCGAACCCAGTCCGCCTCCTCCCGCCTCGCTCAAGCCGTGTGCAGCTCCGGGCTTTCGCGTGCGGCCAGCATCCTGCCCGGCTATTCGTCGGTGGGACGCGGCGCGCGACTGCGACGTGTTCCTCGCGCCGCAGCCTTCTCCTGCAGTGTCATCTGCGCCTCCTGGAACGATTCCGTGTCCGGCTGGCCGTCCGCGCTGACGCTCTTGAGGAGTTCCAGCTTGCCCTCGGCCGCTTCCAGCTCCCCGAAACAATGTTTCAGCAGCCGAATGCCCTGCTCGTAGCGGGCCAGCGAGTCGGAGAGCCCCAGGTCGCCTTGTTCCAGTTCCGAAACCACCTTCTGCAGATCGGCCAGCGCCGCCTCGAACGACTTTTCGGACAAGCCATTGGCCGCGGCTTCCGCGCCGCTGCCGGGTGTTTTCACCGTCTTCTTTTCGTTCATCGGTGGATCTCCCTGGCGGTTGATCCCGAGGTCGGGCTGCGTTCATCCAGCGGCCGTCTTCGGGGGCAAGTGGTCAGTGATGTGAGGGATCGGTAGAGCTGTTGTTCGCTGCGTCGTTTTCGGTGGAGACCACTTGGCTGACAACTCGGCCTTCGGCCAAGTAGGTTAGCAACCGGTCCCCCGGCTGCACCTCGCGGAACGACCGCAGGCATGCGCCCGTGGATTGTCGTTGTGTCAGGCTGTAACCGCGGGCCAGCACGCCCAGCGGACTCAATGCATCCAATTGGCCGGCGAAGCCTCGCAGGTCTTGTCGCAGGCTCTCAACACGCCGCTTCGCCGCTCGCTCCATCCTTGCCTCCAGTTCATCCAGCCGCCGGGCCAGATCGGTCAGGCGCTGTTCGGGGCGGGCGAGAACGGGACGCTGGCCGAGCGACTCCAGACGCAGCCGGGCGAACTGCAGCCGGCGGTCCATGGAATTCCCCAGCCGCCGCTGCCAGGTGGACAGCTCTCCCAGCATCTCCTCGCGCGACGGCGTAATCCGCTCGGCCGCTTCGGTGGGAGTCAGCGCCCGCACGTCCGCGGCGAGGTCGGTGAGGGTCACGTCGATCTCGTGGCCGATGGCGGACACGAGGGGGATCGAGCAGGCGGCGACTTCACGCACGACGCGTTCGTCATTGAAGCACCACAGGTCTTCCAGGCTACCGCCACCGCGGGTGACGACCACGCAGTCCAGTCGAGGCCTGATCTGTTGCGCGGCGCGAATCGCCTGCACGATTTCCGGCACCGCTTCGTCCCCCTGGACGCGTGTCGGCAGGATCAGGACGTCCAGCGAGGGCCAACGCCTGCGCTGGACCTCGCAGAAGTCGCGCACCGCCGCGCCGGTCGGACTGGTGACAACCCCGATGCGTTGAGGAAACCGAGGCAGTGGGCGCTTGCGGCGCGGATCGAACAGGCCCTCCGCCTCCAAGCGTGCGTGCAGCTGCTGGAACGCCAGCTGCAACGCGCCCAGGCCCTTGGGCTCGACCTGCCGCACGATCAGCTGGTACGTTCCGCGCGGCGCGTAGATGTCGAGCTGTCCTTCGCAGAGGATCTCGATGCCATCCTTCAGCTCGAATCGCAGTCGCGCAGCGGTGCTCCGCCACAGCACGGCGCGCAGCAGGCTCTGTTCGTCTTTCAGGGTCAGGTAGACGTGCCCGGAACTGGGCCGCGCGATATCCGTCACCTCACCGCTCACCCAGACGCTGGAAAACTCCTGCTGGACCGTTTCACGCAACTGGGCGTTCAGTTCCGTGACGCTCCACACACGCCGCGCTGGTGGCTCCTCCCGGCCCTCCGGTTCGTCGGGATCGAAGAGCAGGCGATTCATGGATCCATCCGAGAGTCAGGTCGAGCGGCACGATCGAGAAGCAGAACGCAAGTGAATCGGCGGAAACTCGCTCCAGTCCGTTCGCGCGTGGCCCGGCGTGACCGTGGCCCGGCTGCGCGACTCCCAGCATAGGGGAGGAAGAGGGCGTCGTCGAGTGTCGGCCCGGACCGGTCGGGGGCGAGAACGACCGAACCGCGGGAGCGGCTGGCCTGCCGGGCAAGGCCGGGAAACACCCAGGCCGACGCGGCGACGAAGGATCGAGGGCTGGCATGGCCATGGGACGCTTTGCTTTGCGCGCCTCACGAGCGTTCCCCGCTCAGGCGGCGCGCCGCACGCGGCGAACCATCAAAGGCGCCACGCCCAGTTCACCTCCCGGGTTGGCCTGCAGATGGCGACGAAAAGCGAAGTGCGCGGGCCGACGATACAAGGGCACCTGGTTCGGATGCCGCGCCCCCGATTCCGCCCACTGCTCCGCCTCATGCGTTAACTCTTCCAGCAGCTTCTCCATCCGCAGGCGATAGACTTCCAGTTCGGTACGATCCGCATTCGGGGGAACTTGGACCCTTGGTCCGAAGATGATGCGGACGCGCGAGCCCCAACGCGGGATCGCGAAACGGTCCCAGGTGCCCATCCGGTAGGGCCGGTCGAAGCCGACCGCGTAGGGCGCCATGGGGATCTGAAGTTTCGAGGAGAGGTAGGCGAGTCCCGGTGCCATCTGGCGGCGCGGGCCGCGCGGGCCGTCGCCGGCCGTGCCCAGGTTCTGCGTGCGGCAGAGTTCAAGGAGTTCGAGCAGGGCCTGGCTGCCGCCCCGCGCCGTGGAGCCTCGCACGTGGCCGTAGCCGAAGTGGCGCAGCACCTCGGTAAGAATGTTGGCGTCCGTGTGGCGGCTGGTCAGGATGGACGTGTTCGAGCGGCCTCGCAGGTAGAGAATCGGCAAGATGTACTCATGCCACACCGCCACGGCGATCGGACCGCGGAACTCCGGCAGCGCTGGGTCCACCGAGCGGTCGTAGTAGACCGCTTGGATGTCCATGGATCGCATCCATTGCCCCACCATCGCGGCGGCGCCCAGCGCGGCGGCCTTGTTGAGGAACGATCCGGGGTCGTTGAACCACTTCTTCGAGTGTCGCTTCTTCGGCATGCCTTCCTGGCTCTCGTTGCTGTCTTCCTGGTCGTTCGGTTCTCAGCCATCCATGGGCCAAGTGCCCGTGAAAACTTCGGTGGCGGGGCCCAGCATGAACACGTGGTTGTCCTCGGCTCGCCACTCCAGTTCCAACTCCCCGCCCAGCAGTTGCACCTGCAACCGCCGCTCGGTGCGTCCGCCGAGCACTCCGGCCACGCACACGGCGCTGGCCCCGGTGCCGCATGCCAGCGTCTCGCCGCTGCCACGCTCCCACGTCCTCTGGAACACCCGCCGCGGGCTCTCGATCTTCACGAATTCCACGTTCACACGCTTGGGAAACCTGGGATCGTTTTCGATGAGCGGCCCGATGCCGTGCACCAGAGCGTCATTTAATTCCTCGACGAAAATCACGCAATGCGGATTTCCCATGGAGACGCAGGTCGCGAGGAATTCGCGACCGCCGACTGCCAGCGGCGCATTCACCACCGGATGTCCCTCCAGCCGCGTGGGGATCTTCGCCGCCTCGAGAATCGGTTCCCCCATGTCGACGCGGACCCGCTGGACCTTGCCCCCCTGGACTTCCAAGTCCACCGAGAGCACGCCGGCTCCTGTCTCGATCCGCAGCGTGGGCTGCTGGCAGATGCCATGGTCATAGACGTACTTGGCGACGCAACGCAGGCCGTTGCCGCACATCTCGGATTCCGAACCGTCCGCGTTGTACATCCGCATCCGCGCGTCCCCGACCGAGGACGGCGCGATCAGGATCAGGCCATCGCCGCCAACACCGAAGTGCCGATCGGAGATCCGGCGCGCCAGTTCCGGGATGTCGGCAGGGAGCTTTTCCTGGAAGGCGTTGACGTACACATAGTCGTTGCCGGCACCGTGCATCTTCGTGAACTGCATCGAGGCGTCTCCTGGTGCGATCTTGGGTTTCACTGGGGGCGGCGGTGAGGTTCCCTCGCGTTGTCTCCGTCGCGGACGTTCCCGGTCAGCGCAGCGAGAACGGCCTTCTCGGCAGGGCAGCCCCTCGCGATCCGGGCGGCTTGTTCGCCGTGGCCGGATCCACCTGTTCGGGGAACATCTGCTGCAGCGTCTCGTTCAAGCCGGGCAGGACCTCCTGGCTGGTCTGGGGCTGGCCCAGCGTGCCGTCGACGCGAATCAACAGGAACTGCCGGCTCGCTTCGCCCAGAAAAGGCCGCACCAGCGGGCTCCAGAGCTGCTCGTTCACCACCGAGTAAAAGTTCAGCGCCAGTTCCTGGTCCAAGCTCATCTCGCCGCGGCCCTTGAGCGTAATCGTATCGCCGCTCAAATCAAAGCGGTCGAAGTAGACGTAATCGTCGCGAACGCGAAACGCCACATCGCTCTGGGTGAACGCCGTGTTGTCGCGCCGGCCGGAGCTGAGGCGGTTGAAGATGGCGAGGAACAGCGGCAGTTCCAGCAGGTTGGCATTGCGGACCTGGCAGGTTCCGCCGCCACGCCACGTGTTGCGGCCGCGGGTGTTGCCCTCCAGGGCAATCTCCAGGAACGCCTGTCCGGACAGGTTGCCCTGGCCCAAACGCCAGTCCCGGGCCACCGCCGCCAGGTCGGCGTTCGTCAGGTTGGCCTGCAGTGCGAAGTCGGCTTCCTCGCGCAGGTTGGTCTCGAAGTTCGCCTGCAAGGTGCCACCGTACACTTCGGCCGTCACCGGTCGGCTCGGCTGGTCCGCCGTCGCCGGTTGCACGCGTTCGCCCAGCACCGCGCCCTGGGTGTCGATCCAAAGCGGACCGGCCAGCCGGGTGACTTGAATGCCGCGAGCCATCATGGAATCAAGCTGCAGTCGGCCGCGGGTCCAGTAGGAGTCGTCGCGGCTGGCTCCCTTCAGTTCGACCTGTCCGAAAATTGCCTGGACCGGGAAGCCCAGGAACATCTGGCCTTGTTCGACGCTGAGCGACAGGTTCCAGCCCGACACGAGCGGCTGGTTGTGGCCCTCGCGCCGGAAATGCATCGCTCCCGCCAGCCCGAACGTGCCGTCCAGTCGCAGTCGCTGCAGCGCGCCGGAGAGTCTGGGAGGCAAGGCCTGCAGCAGTTCCTTGCGGGCTTCCAGGCGATCGGCCGCGACGTCTGTCAGTTGCACGACCCAGGCCCCCTGCGGCCGGAACTCGCCGCTGCCATTCGCGCGCAGGACCGTCGACCCGTGATGGGCGACGAGGTCACGCAGGCTGAAGTTGGAGTCCACCATCTGCATTTCACCGGAGACCTCGGTGAGGTTGAGCGGAAAGAAGACCGGATAGAGTTGCAGGCGTTCTTGCTGCGCAGCGGAACGACCAGGCTCCTGCTTGATCCGCACGGAGACATCGGGAGTGAGCGTCTTGAGCGTGTCGCGGACGGTCACCTGCAATTCGTCCAACTGGCCTTGCGGTCGCAGTTGTCCCCAGATGGCCTGCGCCTGCGGGTTGAGCGCCTGACGCAGTTCGGGATCGAGCACCAGGTCGTGCAGGTCGAAGTCCAGTTGAAGCGGCTTGTCCGGCTCCTCGGGCAGCCACTTCCCTTCGCAGCGAACGTGGCACCCATCATTCCAGCCTTCCAATTGCTCGAACGCCCAGCGACCTTCGCGCCATTCGATGCGGCCCTGCACCTTGCTGATGGGATACGGGAAGCGAGTGTAGTTCACCCAGCCGTCGTCGATAGCCAGGATCATGTGCGGAAACGCCTTCACCTCCGGGTCGTTTCGCTCCTGCCGAATCCAGCAGCCCACGTTGCCGCGCGGCTGCAGGTCGCGCACCACGTTCGCCGCGCCCGCCGGCAATGCCGCGATCAACGGTTCGTCGATCGTCTTCCAGCTCCGCGTCTTCACCTCCCACCAGCCCGTGAATTTCTTGCCTGGATTCAGCAGTGACCCTCGCACCTCCACGGGGGTGGAGCCCGCGGAGCCGAGGCCCTCAAACGTCAGGCGCCGATCAGCCCACTGGATCGATCCGGCGATCTGATTCACCGTGTAGGGGAACTTGAAGAAGGTCAGTGATGCGTCCTCGCCACGCACTTCGGCCGTTGAATCGAACTGCTGGCCCGGAGGTTGCTGGCCATCGAAGGACGCGGATAGCTGGCCGGAGAAACGCCCTTCGATCTTCACCTTGGCCCAGTGTTCCTGGACGATGGCCGGAAGGTGCTCGACGAGCCGCTGGGTGACGACCAGCTGGTCGAATTTCATCTGCCCCCGCCAGCTTCCCAGGTCCGGCCGGCCGCTGCCTTCGAGCGATCCGGTCAACCACGCCTCGCCGAAACGGGCGTGGGCGTTCGTGACGGACCAGCTGTTGTTGGAGGCGGCGATGTCCATCTGCAGGTCGGTGATTGCCTGCGGCAGTTGCGGATCCACCCACTGGCCGCCTGACAGGCGCCCCTTCCAGGCGAATTCCATCGGCTCGGTCATGCCCGTTCGACGGACTTCAAAGCGTCCGTCGAGCAGGGCCCGCAGGGCGCCGAGCCGAGCCAGGGGACTCGCCAAGGGCTCGGGGAGCTTCTTCAGCAGATCGGCTGACCAGGCCAGCGCGTCGAGGTCGCCGCGCAGGTTCCATGCTCCGTCTGAGGTCCGCGCGATGCCTTCGAGGGTCACGCGTCGACACCATTCGTTGTGGAACCAGCCATCGATCGCGACCAGCATCGGCGGCACACGCAAGGGACGCGAGCCGCCATTTCCGTGCGCGGCGTCGCTGGCTGGCGCGGCTCCGATCTCAGGATTCGCACCGCCCGCCTCCGCCAGGCGCTGGCACCGCACCCGCAATCGCAGGCCTTCAATGCGCATCGCATGTTCGTCGCCTCGCGAGGCGTCGCGAATCTCCAGCGTCGCGTTCTCCAGGATGACCGGCGGAATCGAGCGGCCACTGGGCAGTGGCAGGTTGCTAGGAACCAGGTCCTGCACGTTCCAACGCCCCTCTTGCTCGCGATTCGCCCGCAGCACCAGGCCGTCGGCAGTGATCTGCCGCAATTGCAGGCGTCCCTGGAGCAGCCCGGCGAGGTTCGTGTTGCTGTGAATCGTCAGCGATTCAAGGTAGGCCAGTTCACTGCGCGCTTCGTTGGTGTTCTTCGCCGGCCGGGCCAGGGAGACCTGTCGCAGCACGATGCCTTCGCCCTGCCGCAGTTGCGCGCTGCCCACATGCACCACCAGGTGAGGATACGCGGCCGCCAGTTTCTTCTCGATGTAGTCGCGCAGCTGCGCGTCCGCTCGCTGCAGAAACATCAGCGCAGCCACGACCGCGGTCACCAGACCGCTCAACGCGATCCAGCTTGCGAGCGACCAGACAAAACGTTTCCAACCCTTGGTCTGGGGAGACATCCGTGTCTCGGGGGCAACCGGTGGAAAAGACCGCCAACGCTCCAGCCCTGTCGCGACGGCGCAGGACGGAGGGCGCGGGATAGTAAGCGTCCGCGCCCCGGCCGTCAACGTCCTCTGTCGCCACGGTTGCCTGCGCCGCCAGCAACGCCATCACAGGGCCGCGAGCGGACCTGGTTTACGCGGGCCGGCAAGGCCCGATCGAGTTGTCGCCGGGGGGCACGGTTGCTATCGTGAAACGAGCCAGCATTGCCTTCGCTGCTAGCCTTCCTGGCTGTTCCCACGCCCCACGGGGCTTGTCGTAGAAATAGGCCCGCCGAAAACGGAGCCCGATATCCATGAAGGAGTTTCGCGTGCCCGGTTGCCGCCGTTTGCTTTCGAGTCAGATTCGCGTCACCACGTTCTTGTTCTCCAGTCTTCTGTTCGGTGGCCTGCTGTTCCCCCCTGTCTGTCCGGCGGAGGAAAATCCCCTGCCGTCGATCGAGGTGGTGGGCGTGGACGTGGTGCCCCATCGGTTCTCGCAGGAACTGCGCTGGCGGGTTGCTCCCCAGGCGGAATTGGGGGCGTTGATCCGCCTGTATGTGCGGAACGCCGGTCAATCCCGCGACGGCGCGGTCGAAGGCCTCATCGCGAAACCTTCGTTCAACGGACGCTCCGCCGAATCGCTCCGCAAGGACGGAGAGTGGGCTTGGCACGACACGCCCGAAATTCGCCTGGGCGACGAACGTGCTCGTAGGCTCCGCCCCGGCCACCTGGATGTGTGGACCTTCAATGGAGTGCGATCCGCTTGGGCACCCGGACAGATGTTGAAGCTGGAAGTTGAACGAGCGGGATCGCCTGCGGAAGCTGACCGACAGGCCATTTCCGTGGCGCTCTCCGTGCCTGAAGTGAGGTTCGCGCGAGTGCTGTTGCAGGATACCGACGCCGACGGCCTTGTCGACGCCTGCACGGCGCACGTCATCAACGACTCGGCGGAACCCGTGACGCTGCACGCGTTGCGCGTCTGGAGCCCCGGGGAAGATGGTCGATCACTCCATGATCTCGCGCCGGGACCGGAACTCAGGCAGTTCGAGTCGCGACCGGCCGAGGGAGTGATTCCGGCTGGCGAACGCGGTGTCGTGCGGGCTCCGCTCGGGCGACTGCCCCGGGCACGCGGAGTGATCGAGGCCCAGTTCCGCGGCCCGGGGGATCGAGTCTTCTCCTGCTGGGCGCATCTCCGCTTCAAGGACGATGGCTTTTCCATCGGCTCTGGATGGCTTGACATTCCCAGCAAGCCGGGCGTCTGTCCGCTCCAGCAGGAAGCCTTCCTGAAGTTGATTCACCGCATGCACGTCGATACCACTCACGTCGGCGAACTGGCCGGTTACACCGACGCGACGGGACCCGACGGGCTGTACACTCGCTATCCGCTGAAGCTCATGAGCGGTTTCGAGGACGTGGCGCGTTACAGTTCCAGCGAGTGGTCGCGGCGGATTCACGGAGTCGACATCCTGGGAGAGCCGCAGATGGGCAAGACGCCGCACGAATCGTACGAGGTGTTGCGCCGGTACGATCATGCGACGTATCCGACCACGGTGACGCTATCGGAAGAGCAGGGCTTTCGCTACTTCGCCGGACTCTCCGACTATCCGCACTTCGACGCCTATCGCGTCAACGCGCCGGCGTCCGATCGCTGGAGTCTTTACGAACGCTGGGGCGAGGAACGCATTCGATGGGGAGCGCCGCTGGAGGGGATCGGCGAGATGACCCGCACGCTGGGAGACCTCAGCCGGCCAGCCCCCATCGCGGTCTGGTCGCAAAGCGCCCATGAAGGCTGGGACAGTTACGCGGGCCGGCAGCGGCAGTCGCCCACGGTCGATGAGATCCGCATCCAAGCCTACGAAGCTCTCGCCAACGGCATCACGGCGCTCTACTGGTATTCGCTGCAGTCCTGGTCCACGCTGAAGTTCCGCGATACGATCACCGAGACGACGCAGATCGGTCGCGAGATTCGTTTGCTGCAGGGCATCTACGAGCACGCCGACGCGTATCGCCACGAACGCCGTTCCGTCGAAGGCCGGCCCGACTGGGATCTGAACTCGCTGGTCTCGCCGGATGCAGCGCTGCTGTTCGCCATCGACCTGGCCTACGAGCCGGATCGCGAGCACCGTGAGTTTCGCTATCGCGGATCTCGGGAACTGCGGGCGGACTACGAACTTCCCGCCTTCCTGCGATCGCCCGTGGACGTGTTTCGAGTGGACGCGGACGGGATTCATGAAGTCAAGCACACGGTGACGGAGCATGGTGTGTCGATTCACGACACGGTGGATCGCGTCGGTGTGTATGTCGCCACGCGAAGAGCGGACCTGCGGCAAACGCTGGGGCTGCGGCATCAGGAACTGCTCCAGCGGGAGGCTCGTTACGGTGCCGATCCGGGGCAGGACGACGAAGCGTTCCAGTCGCTGCTACGCGAGCTGGGTTATGAACGCGTGGAAGATATCCGGAAGACCGGCTGGCTTCGCAGGCTGCTCGACCGCAGCGTCCAAGCCGCTCCCGCTTCGCGATGACCGGTGTCGCTGGGCAGCCGGATTGCCTCGGCAGTCCTGGGGAGGCGTTCGAGTCGTTTCGTGCACCGAACATCGTTCGCGCGGCGGGTGAGTGTCGGAACAGTTGGGCAGACCTTTGCAGCCTTGCAGCTTGAAACGATCGTTTCTGGGGGGGCGGACGTCGAGCACAAGACCATGCGACGAACGCCGTCGGGAAAACTCGCGGCGTTTCTCGCTCCCGGAGTGAGCTGCGATTTGGCCCCTGGGCAATCGTTTTCGTGGATGCCCTAGTCGGCGTCCGCGACTCCATGGGGCGGCTCGCAGTGGCCCCGCTGTCCGATTCGCTCCCACCGCAAGTCCGAGCGGATACCCTGGGGTACGCATCGCGAACATCGGTGCAAGATACCCAAGCGATCGGACCGGCCGCCTACTATTCTAGCAGTGCGGCAAGCTGGATCGGTCGCGCCGTTCCTTCGCGTCGGAACGAGCATCGCGGAATGCGGGCAATGAGTGCGTGGCGTTTTGGCCATACTTCGTCGAGACGTTGGCTGACTGCGTTGTTATAACCGAACGCGGGACCGGTCACGGAAATCGAGTCCCCCTGCCCGGTGCGTCTTGCGCGTCCGGTTCCTGACGGAAAGGTTGCTGCAAGTGTTTGACGTCGAGGCCGCCGCGGGGGCCTGGTATCGTGACGGCGTTGGATTAAGAAGACAGCGAGAGGCTTGGCAATGAGAAGAATCCGGTCCCGAAGATCGCTCGACTTGCGCGACTGGAAGCGTGGTTCGTGCTGGCGAAGCACGCCGGCGGTCTTCGCCTTGGAGAGGCTCGAAGATCGTTGTCTGCTGGCGCTGACGGTCACTGCCAGCAACCTTTCGCAGTATAAGACGGCGGCGGGCTACGTCATCGAGGATGCGGAAAGCGTCACCATCGCGTCGGGCCTTAGGATCGACGCGAACGGCGGGGACATTACGATTTCCGCGCCGAGCATCACCGTGGGAGACGGTGCACAGTTGGTTTCGAAGACGTCTGCGGGTGTGGGCGGCGTGATTCAACTCACGGCCGCCAATCAGACGACCACGAACGCCATGAAACTGATCAACCAGTTCTACGCCAATTTCGCTTCGGCCGCCGGGCAAGTAGCCTCCGTGGCCGTTGGTGACAACGTCGTGATCGAGGGAGGGGATATCACGATCAGCGCTGCCGCGGGCGATCAGCGAAAGAAGTATGAGTTTTGGGACAATGCCACCGGGAATCGCTACCTCGACGCGGGTATCGACAAGATCGCCGACCAGATCGCCAATGCGGTGAACAAGATCCTGGCCCTGCCGGTATCGGTGGTGATCAAGCAGCCCGAATCGAAGGTGGTACTCGGCTCCGGGACACGGGTTGTGGGCACGGGAAGCGTGCAGGTCTTGAGTGATTCCGTGGCCAGAGCCGATGGCACCGCCATGTGGTCGGTGACCATGGATGCGCTGAAGAAGGTCCTCAAGAAGGAGAGTTCGCGGTGGAGTTTCGCGGCCGGGTTTGCCTACAGCGATGTCGCCTCGTCGATCCAGGTGCGCGAGCAGGCCCGCGTGGAGTCGACGGGCGGCAGCGTTTCGATTCACTCGACGATCGACAACTCGACGACCATGAAGGCCCGGGTGCACCTCAACCAGGGCCTGTCTCCGATGAATCCGGAGAACATTGCTGTCTCGGCCGCGGTGACGATCCAGAAGTCGGTTTCTACCGTCGACCTGCAGTCCGAGTCGCTGGTGAAGTCGCCGGGGACGGTCGAGGTCCGTGCCGAGGCGATCGATGTCAATCTGAATCGCGCGAAGACGTCTTCCTTCAAGGACGGCCTCGTCGGGCTAACGGCCGGCGTTGCCCTGGGCACTTCGATCGTGGAGGTGTTCGCCAATGGCGTCGTCGAGTCCGGCTACGCCCAGCCGATCGCCTCCCTGGTAATGGACCCCTCCACCAGCATCGACTTCGCCACGGACTCGATCCTGCTCGATGCGCCGCATGGCTACAAGGCCGGAGATGCCTTTCGCTACCGTTCCCGCGGGGGTGACCCGATCCCGGGACTGGTCGACGGCCAAATGTACTACCTGATCGTGGACGCGAACGACTCGAAACGCCTGAAGCTGGCTCGGTCGCCGGAGGATGCGAAGCTCAAGACGGCGGTGGATCTGGGGCCTGGATTCGCAAGCCTGGGAGGATCGGTGGCGAGCAAGGGCCGCCTGTTGGTCTTGGATGTCGAGAGCGGTGACGAGAACGCGCTAGTCGTCGATGCGACGCAGTGGCGCGACGGATCGAAGTTGGTGGATGGCGAACTGGTCGTGTTTTCGAATGCCCCGGGCCGGATCGTTCGACGCAACGACGCCGCAGGCCGCGTGCTTGGGTCGCTTCAGGACGGCACCTATCGCATTCGCATCCTTCCCGGGGAAACCGGTGACGACCTCGCTCGCATTCAATTGCTGGACCAAGCCTCGACACCGATCAAACTCAACAGTTCCTCGCACTTCGTTACGGCCGACAATTCGTGGTGGCCTGTCAAGGAGGTGGACGCGGATCTGGGCGCCGTGACCCTGGACCTTGGATCCGCGGACAAAATCGTGAACGGCATGCCGCTTCGTTACGTGGGTGGCTACGCCTCGTGGTGGCCCGACTTCAACGACGATGCCATCTACTACGCGGTTTTCGATCCTCAGTTCCCCGGGCGAGTGCAACTGGCGTCGACGGAACGACAGGCGCGTGCCGCCAATCCCGCGACGAATACAGGTACGCCTACTTTGTCGTACGAAGTGCCGGCGACGGAGCCGGAGGGCAAGCCGCGGACAAAGGTGGTGCCGATGCTCGATTTCGACGGCGCCGACGCGGTGATCTTCCCCGCCGATCCAGGCATCGCGGATGGCACGCCGGTGGTCTACCATGCCGTGGCCGGTAAACGACTTGGACAACTGGTGGATGGGGAGCAGTACTACGCTTATCGGCGCGACAGCAGTGCCGCCGATCCGGATCTGCCGAAGTCGCTCTATGGCCTGCGAGCCGCCCGGGACGCGAAGGCCGAGTGGGTGCGGCTGGAATCGTTCCAGACGCTGGAAATGAACGATGGTCGCGCGTTGGCGATTGAAGCCTTGGAGGGCGACAACGTCACACTGGCGCTTGAACTGCCGATCGCGCCGTTGCCGACTGTCGACTCCTCGTCACTCGTCGGCGGTTCGATGACGATCGCGGAGGTCGCTTCCGGATCGCTTTTGTTGAGCACAACGGCGACCCGTGGGTCGTTCGTCCTGCAGGTCGTGAAGGATGGACGGACGGTGAACACCCGCGCCCTTCCCTGGAATGCCACGCCGGCCATGATCCGCGCGGCGGTGAACGACGCGGGCGTCCAGGGGGTCTTTGTTTCCCAGGCCTCGGGGCGTGGAACGCTCGATAGCCCCTGGTTGCTGGAGGGCACAGGACTGACCTCGCTGCAGTACGAGTCCAGCGGCTTGGAGGACGGCGTGCTGTTCGGGGAGTTCACGCTGGAGGGGCTTCGCAAGATGTCCTCCAACGCGACGTCAGGAACGTTCTCGATGTCGTTCCCCGTGGGCAACGAGTTGTTCAGCACGGCGCCGGTACCCTGGAACGTGACCGCCGAGCAGCTGACGGAGAAGCTGCGGACTGCGACCGGTATCCACGGCGTGGCGCAGTTCGGACGCGGTGCCCCGGGCGAACCATGGTTGGTGGACTTGCGGCTTCAACCGGTGACCGGGGGCGATCTGCTTCGGTTTCGCGATGCGTTCGGTGAGGACAGCCCGGGCTTGATCGACGGTGTGGCCTACTATGCGGTGCCCCTGCCGCGCGGCCAGCAGCTCCGCTCCGGATCGCTCCTGCTGGGGCTTGCTGCCAGCCCGGAACAGGCCATCGGTGTCCGACCAACGTTGCTGACGCTGGACACGACCCTGGAATTCGACGCGCCAACGCTGCCGCGAATGACGGGGCGGGCTCACGCGTTGGAACCTCGCGCCAGCGGCAGTATCACGATCCAGGCATCGCTCGAGTCCAATGACACCAGCCGTTCATCGGCGAAGAATGGAATCCAGCCGAAATGGAGGGACCGTATGCGTCCCGACATGGCGCTGGCGGCTGGCGGCCCAATGGCACTGCTGGGCGTGATCGCCTCGTTCGGAACCGCCGCGCTCGGAAGTAAAGACTACAAGACTTTGATCAACAAGGCGGTCAACCAAAACCTGGCTGGGCAGCAGATTGCCGGCGCCAAGGCCAAGTCGCCGTCGGACCTGCTCGGACTGTCGGGATCGGTATCTGTCTTGACGGGCAACCGTACGGTGCGCGCCATCATCGGACCGCAGGCCCGCCTGACGACGCCCGGAACGGTCGTGATCGACTCGAGCTTGACAGAGGAGTTCCGCACGGAGGTGGAGGCGAATGTCGCTAAACCCAAGAAGGCGGACTACGCGGTATCGCTGGCGGTGAACGTGGCGCGGATGGAGACCACCTGCCAGTCCATCGTGCGTTCCAACGCCCAAATCTCCGGCGGACAGGGTGTGTCGGTCGATGCGACGACTCGTTATCCGCTGCTGGGACGCAACATCAGCGACGATGGCTGGTTGGCGTTCCTTCCCGAAGTCCAGCAGGCCATGGCCGTCGATTGGCTGGGGCAGGACATCGAGACCAATGGCAAGGATGTCATGGATTTCCTGCGCCGCGGCTACCGGCTCTACCAGGTGCGGGATGGTCTCCACAAGACGGGGACCAGCAGCGGAGCGGACCAGAAGGTCTACTGGCTGGATGACGCGGCCAAGGGATTCGAGGAGGACACGAAGGGTCTGAAGAACCTCGACGCGGTCGTAGGCAAGGCGCTGGCAGGTTCGCTGCGACTCGTCTGGGTCGACAACATCTGTGAGTCGATCATCGAAGACGGATCGCAGATCAACCAGGCAGCGGGCGGTTCGATCTCGGACCAGCAGGCGGTGGCGGTGCGCGCGAAGAGCTACTTGACGCAGTTGGACATCATGGGGGCGTCTACCAAGAACGTCGACAATGGTCTGGGGTTTTCCGTCGGCGTGCTGACGTTTAGCGATTCGACCCGCGCGGTCATTGGAGGCCGGGACACGCTGCGCGATGCGCCGGCGGTCGTTGCGAAAGAGGCTTCTCAGTTGGTCGTGCCCGCGGGGCCGACACGCGTGACGTTCGGCGACGGCGGACTGGTGGTGGATGCTCGCCACTGGGGAGTGCTGCTGGCGGCCGGGAAAGCCGGCAGCAAGGCCAACGACTGGGGGCTGAGCGGCATGGCGGTCGTGCTCGACGGCCGTACCAAAAAGCAACGAGTCGAGGCCGTCATCGAAACTCCCGCCACCGGTGTGGAGATCCAGCGTCGTACGGAATCCCGCGGATCGCTGTCGGTTCACGCGGTAGGGAACACCTATTGGGTTCCCGTGGCGGGTTCGAACAATTCGGGCGCGGAAAAGATGGTCGGCGTTGCCACCGCCATCGCCCTGCTGGACCGGGAGGTGGTCGCGCGCATGGGCCAACAACCGGCAGACGTATCGCCGGCCACGGGCGCAACGCTGATTCGAGTGGATGGCGCGATCAACGTGAGCGCGAAAGCGGCGGGAGCCATCGCGCCGGTCGCCCTGGCGGGCGGAAAGAAGTCGTCCGAGAACGTTTACGAGGCGAGTGACAAAGATTGGGAGGTGGATGAGCCGGACATCACGACGGATCGCTTGGGGATCGGCATCAGCGGCGCGGTGGCGCTGACCGACGTGCAGGACAAATCGCTTGCGACCGTCGATTTGCTAGGACGAGTGACCACCGACGCCGGGGCTTCGATGACGCTGGAGGCGGACAACCGGACCTTCGTGCTCGCGAATGCCGGCGCGCTGATGCTGCGACAGGCGTCGGCCAGCGAGTCCACGTCGTTGGGGCTCTCGGGAGCCGTGGCGTTCATCACCGGCGGATCCCAGGTCGAAGCTTCCCTGCGCCGCGCGACCGTCGAAAGATTCTCGCTGGGACTGTCCGCCAAGAACGCGCGGACCCTCGGGGCAATTGCCGTCAGCGGATCGGGCGGCAAGGTCGGTGGCCCCGGCTCCACGACCGTCACCTTCGCGGGGTCGTTCGCCTACCAGTCACAGACCACGAACACGTTGGCCGTCATCGACGGAGTGACCGGCTCGAGTCTGCGCGGCGCGAAGGTTATGGCGGATACCGTGGACACGATCTGGACCGTCGCCGGTTCCTTCGTGGGCAACTTCGCCTCTGTGCTCACGCGAACCGATTTCACGGACATCGTCGGGAACTCCAACACCGGCGCCGACAACGGACGCAGCTTCGCCCTGGGCGCTTCGGTGACGCTCGTCAAGATCAAGTCCGATACCCGGGCTCTCGTCGAGAAATCCAATCTGGCGATCGACGGGACCGGCGCCGCGGGACATCTCACCGTGCTCGCCAACGATCTTTCCAGACTGGTGACTATCTCCGGCGGCGGGTCGTATGTGAGTACCGGGGGTTCTACCAAGGCCGTCTACTCCTCGGGCAACAGTTCCGGCTCCACGGTCGCCGGCATGGTGGCGATTGCCAAGGTCGATCCAACAGTCAAGGCGGAGGTGGTCGATTCGACGCTCACGATCAGGGGCGAGGGCGATGTGGAGGTTGCCGCCACGACCGCGATGCTGCTGGTGGGAGCGTCCGGCGCGATCGTCTTGAATCGCGACGGCAACAGTTCGTTGTCGGCCAGCGTTGGCGCGGCGGTGACGGTCGTCAAGTCAACGACACGCGTGCAGGGCAGGATCGAACGATCGAAAATCTCCGCGGAGCGCGGAAGAATCCGCGCGCGGACGGCGGTGGCGAATCCGACCGAGGCGGATTGGAAACGTTATGAGGTGATCTTCAAGAACCTGCACATGCCGCAGGCCAAGACGGGAGGCGCCTGGACCTTCGCACTCGGCGCCGTGGCCGCCGATTCCAGCGTCACGGCCGCCGCTTCGGTGAATGTGACGCAACTGGATGTTTTCGCCGACGCCGGCATCGCGGGGGCAACGGTCGAGTCATCGCACGGCGTGATTGAGGTGAATGCCACGAATTCCCTGAACTCCGTGGCCGTCGCCGGGTCGATCGCGACGACTGCCTACAGCCCCGATCGATCCAGCCTTTCGGCCGGCGCCGCGGTACTGGTGGCGGATGCGGGTGGTGAGACCAAGGCGACGATCGAGTCATCGCAGGTGACGGCGAAAAGACTCGCTGCGGACAGTTCCAGCGAGATTGGCCGAATCTCGGTCCTGGCGACCGACAACTCTGCCATCACGGCGATCGGCGCCAGCGGCGTGCTGTCTGGCAAGAACGCGCTCTCGGCCGCGGTCGTGTACACGCGGTTGGTGGATCGACGGGTGACGGCGGCCATCACGGGTAACGTGGACCAGCGGTCGGTTGTGTCCGCGGCGACGGGCCTGGAGGTGCGGGCGCTGGAAGAGATCCAGTTGCTGGCGGTGTCCGGCCAGGTGGCTTTGCCTGCTTCGAAGTCGGCGGGCGCAGCCGCGGGCGCTGCTGCCGCGATCCAGAGCGTGGAACTGGCGGTGAAGGCCGCCTTGGAATGGACCGAGGTGGTGTCCGTCGGCGGCGCGGTCTCCGTGCAGGCCGACTCCCGGGGGGCAACCCAGTCGTACGCCGTGGGCGTCAGCGGCGCCCTAGCCATGGGATCGGGAGGCGGCATCGCCGGCTCCGGTTTTTCGTTCGTGGGCGCGGGATCGTACGCTGCGAACCAAATCCTGCGCACGACGACCGCCGTCGTCTCGTCCCAGAGCCGCGTGACGGCGAAGAGTCTTTCGGTTCAGGCGACGGACGCATCGCAGCTGCTCGCCGTCGCGGGAGCTGTCGCCGCGCAGCTTGGTAGCAGTATCTCGTTGGCAGTCGGCGTGTCGATTGCAGAAAACCAGGTTGGCAGTAACGATGCGACCCGGCGCGCGAGTGTGACGGCGCTGGTGGACGATTCCACGGTGACGCTGCGCGGCGGAAGCCTGTCGGTTTTCGCGGATGCCCGACCGTTGCTGACCTCCTGGTCGATCGCCGGTACAGGCCAGGTCGCCAAGGGAACCGGTGCGAACTTGGCGCTCGCCGGCGCGGGCGCGGGCAACAGCACCTACGTGGCAATCGACGTGCTGGC
>CAZUJM010000108.1:0-16962 GCA_964620405.1 uncultured Pirellulaceae bacterium
CACCCCGGCTTCATCACTGCTGGCAACCCACTGGCCGTCCGGCGAACAGGCCACGCTGGTGATCGGGGACGCATGCGCCTCCCAGCTCCACTCCCGCCCCAGCGGCTCCGCCGTCCAGGCCGTGATCGTCCGCGCGTGGGCCATCAGCAGCCAGTTGCCGTCGGCCGTCCAGGCCGCGTCGGCCAGCTGGTCGCTCGTACACTGGTACTCGGCGAATCGCGAGAAGTCGCGTGTATCCCAGATGCAGACGCCTCCCTCGCGGTCGCCGCTGCAGAGCATCTGGCCGTCCGGGCGGAACGCCAGCTCGCCCACCTCCGAACCACCCGGGTGCCGCAGCTCCGCCAGCCGCTCCCAGCTGCGCGTGGACCAGACCAGCAGCGTGCCCGAAACATGGGCCGACACCAGCTGCTCGCCATCGGGCGAGAGCGCGAGGCACAGCGGTTCGCCCCAGCGCCCGGTGTCCAGCACCAGTTCGCGGCCATCCACCTGCTGCTGCAGGTAGTTCCAGGCGAAATCACGCCGGTCCGTGTCGCCCGGTTCCGGACGGTAGGCATCCAGAATCTCGGCGGCGCGATACATCTCCCCCGAATTGACGGCCAAGGCGGCGGTGCGGACGCCGGCCGCGTAGAGAAGATCCTGGGCGCGGAGCAGCGCCTGGTCGGCGCGGTGCGCGGCCATGGCGGTGAGCAGCGAGAAGACCAGGCTGGTGGCGATCAACAGGGCCGACGCCCAGGGGTGCCGCTGGATGAGTTTCTTGCAGCGAGTCAGCGGTCCCGCCATCCGCGCCTTGATGGGCCGGTTGTCCAGGTATCGTGCCAGGTCCCGTCGCAACTCCTCCGCCGTCGAGTAGCGGTCCGACGGATCCTTCGCGAGGGTCTTGAGCACGATGGTCTGCAGGTCGCGCGGCACCCGCGGATTCAACTTCCGCGGACTCACCGGCTCCTCCCAGGCGATCCTCCGCAGCAACTCCCGCCGGTCATGGCCCGTAAAGATGGGCCGTAGCGTCAGCAGTTCGTAAAGCGTCGCGCCCCAGGAGTAGAGGTCGGCGCGATGGTCGGTCACGCCACGTCCCAACGCCTGTTCGGGAGCCATGTAGCGCAGCGTCCCGACGAGTTCCGCAGCCAAGGACAGGTTCTGCTCCGCACCGACCTGGGCGACGCCAAAGTCCGTCAGGCTGATCGTGCCTTGGGAGCTGAGCAGCAGGTTGGCAGGCTTGATGTCCCGATGCACGATGCCCAACTGGTGGGCGTGGGCGAGTCCGTCGGCGACGTCGGCCATGAGCCGCGCGATGGAACGGAAGTAGTCGGTCGTGAAAACGTCGTCCGACTCCGACCCAAGAGCCGAACCGGCCGCCGATGGAGACTCCGTCGCCGTACCTTCCCGGCTGCCCAGCCAGGTGGACTGCGGGGCGAGAGGCGGGGCGAGAGGCGGGGCGAGAGGCGGGGGAAGAGGCGGGGCAGGGCGGGGCAGGTGAACGGATGACGCGTCTGAGAGTCCGCCAGAGGGTGCCGTCGGGGGGGCAGGTGAAGGTGGAGCGGGCGTCAGCGACGGCTCCTCCCCGGGCGCCTCCCGCATCTGCAGTTTGTGGCGCAGGTCGCGGATCACCTTCGCGAGGCTCTGGCCGCTGACATACTGCATGGCGTAAAAGTGTACGCCACGCTCCTCGCCCACCGAGTAGATGGAGACGATGTTCGGGTGGTTCAGCGTCGCCGCTGCGCGGATCTCGTTCTGGAAACGGCGCAAACGCCGGGAATCGGTGAGTGCCGCGAAGGGCAGGATCTTGATGGCCACGCGACGCCCCATCGAAAGCTGGGTCGCTTCGTAGACGATTCCCATCCCGCCACGGCCAATCTCCCGCTCGATGACAAAATCGCCCAGCCGCTGGCGATGCTGCAACTCGGTCCAGTCGACGGCAGACGCGGCATCCTCCGCTGCCCTCTGCGTACGTGGTTCATGCAGTGCGGAAAGCACCGGAAAGAGGTCACGGATCAGCGCCGCGATCTGGGGATATCGGGCCAGATAGTCGTCGATCGAAGGCGTCTCGCCGCGCGCAAGCTGCTCGGAGAACTCCCCCGCCACCTGCCCCAGCAGCACTTCCTCCAACCCCGCCTCGGTAGTCCGATCATCGCCGGCCATGTCACGACCCAGGAAACACGCCTCGGAACAGCACCCCGCCCGGACCCACCGCGCCTCGTCCGGCTGCTCAGACTAACATGCTCGCCCGCTCACAGGGAAGCGTTCGCCGTTTTCCGAAAGGCGAAAAGACGATTCCCGTGCGATCTCGGCGGGGTGCAGCACGCAGAAGACGCGGTGGAATTTGCCTCCGGCGGCTCGGAGGAGCCACGCCATCGGTGCCCCACGGCAACGGAACCGCCCCATCGCCCCGCGCGCCCCGCGCCGACTCCAGCACGCTCGATCGCGCCTTCTCGATCGAGCTCGCGGATCGGTCGCCGGGCGGCTCCACTCTTTTGAAAAAAAGACCGAACCGGCGGCTGGAAAATTAATCCATTCCGTGGAGTTCGACGTATTGGCCTCAGGGCCGGTTGCTCCGAACACGGGGAGGCTCGATCGACCTTCGGCCGTTGGGTTTTGTTGGCGAAAAAATGACGACGCACGGGCGAAACGAAGCCCACTTGCGTATCGTGTCAGACAGCCAGCGAAACCATGCGGCCTGGAACTCGCGTGCCAAGCCCCCCGCGTCACGACTTGCGCGCCCGCCCGGTGATGGGCGTGACCGGTTCGCGATCCACGCGAGCGAGACGACGACCGACCACCGCGGCACGGGCCGCCGGATACTTGGTTCCGGGATATGGGACCCGACCGAACCTTGAAGCTAACCGAACCTGGAAGCTAACCGAACCTGGAAGCTAACCGAACCTGGAAGCTAACCGAATCAGGAACAAAGGTGCACCGATGATTCATCGCCTGCGAAACTGGCTGCGACGCCTGGCGAGTCGCCATCGGTCGGAGCGGTCGGAGCGGTCGGGTCGGTCGGGTCGGTCGATGGCGGGTCCCGATTGGCTGCGTCGCATCGCGGTGCCCTATCCCCAGGTGCTCACGACGGCCGGCGCGTTGGCGGACGGGGAACCCGTTGGGGAGCCGACCGAGCAGACGAGCGCCACGGCAGAGCGGAGCAGCGGCGAGAGCCTTTCAATACCATCCACGTCCACGCGGAATTCCCGGGAGTCTACGACCATGAACGAACTGATCACTCGAGTGACCAACACGTTGGACAACCTGGGGCAGTCGTACCATGTCGAGGAGAACGTGGTGCTTGTGCTGATCACGGGCCGGTGCTGCGAGCAGAAGTTCCGGATCGTGGTGGACTCGCAGCACGGGTTCCTGACGATGTACGGCAACGCGACGGTGGTGGTCCCCGAGGGCTGCCGCCCGGATGTCGCGGAGGTGGCCTGCCGGATGAACCTGGGGCTGACGCGGGGTCGTTGCGAGATGATCTACGACGCCGGCTACCTGGGCTGGTACGACTGGGTGCACGAGAGCGACCCGAACCTCGACAACCAGGGTCTGGAGGGCTGGATCATGGCGTCCTCGGATATGCTGGACGCGCTGGTGTCGGCGAGCCTGGCCGTGATCTACGGCAACGAACTGCCGGCCGACGCGGTCCGCGCCGCGAAGATCGCCCGCGGCGGCCCCGTGAAGCAGGATGACACGGAGGATGACGACGCGGAGCAGGATGAAGCGGACGACGACGAAACGGACGTGTCGTGACGAACGAGCAGTGACGGAACAGAGCCCCGGAAAGGGGCTCTCATTCCTACTCCGCGCCTCACACCGATTCGGGAGTCGGGTGCTGCCAGGGTCCGCGGTAGGGACGGGCGAGGCGTTGGTTGGCTTCCTCGTCGCCGATGACGCGTTGGTTGGCAGCGTCCCAGCGGAGGCCGCGACGGAGGTCCATCGACAGGTTGGCAAGGATGCAGCAGGCCGAGGAGATGTGCCCCTGCTCGATGTCCGCCGCGGGCAGGCGTCGTTCTCGCCGCGCGGCGAGGAAGTCCTGCATGTGCCGGCGTGTCGCCGGTGCCGCGAACACCTCCGTCTCGCGATGCTGCTTGTCCTCGGGATACTTCTCGACTTCATCGAAGAAGTCCCGGTGCACGGGCGTACCGCCGCCGTGCGGGATGTAGTCGTACGACCAGACGCTGATCTTGAGAGTGCCTTTGTCGCCGTACAGCGTCGCGCCCCACGGATACTGCGGATCCGGGTTCGCTCCCCAGTTCCGCTGGTTCCATACGATCTTGACATCGCCGTAGTCGAACAGCGCCGTCTGTGTGTCGTGCGTGTTGATGTTGGTGCCGGGAGCGCGCATGAGGATGCCGCCCTGCGCGGAGATCTCGCTTGGCCAGCCCAGTTTCAGGTAGGTGCGCACCACATCGAACAGGTGCACGCACAGATCACCGGTCTGTCCGTTGCTGAACTCCCGGGCCGCTCGCCAGCTGCGAGGATGGATGCCGGGGCTGTAGTCGCGCCACGGCGCGGGGCCGACGTAAGTTTCCCAATCGAGATGGCTGGGAACGGCCGTGGTCGCGGGGAAATCGGCCGGTGCGCCGTAGTAGCTGTGGATGTCGACATAGGCGATCTTGCCCAGCGCGCCGCTGTCGATGTACCGTTCGCGGGCCTCCAGCAGGTGCGGCGTGCTCCGGCGCTGCAGGCCCACCTGCACGGTGCGGTTGTACTTCCGTGCCGCCGCGACCATCGCCTGGCCTTCGACCACATCGAAGCTGATCGGCTTCTGCACGTAGACATCCGCGCCGGCCTTGCAGGCATCGACCATCGGCAGGCAGTGCCAGTGGTCGGGCGTGCCGATGAGGACGATCTCCGGACTCTGCTCGGACAGCAGTTTGCGGTAGTCGCCATACACGGGTGGCTTCCGTCGCGACGGCTGCCGCTGCGAAACCAACTCGGCCGCCTCCGCCACCGCCTTCGCGTCGACGTCGCAGAGCCCGACGACTTCGACCGGTGCCACCTGGATCAGGTGGAACAGATCGGTCTTGCCATACCAGCCGCAGCCGACGAGCGCCACGCGCAGCGCCGCATCGTCGGCCCCCGCGAACGCCCGCGCCCGCAACGCCGCCACCGCCGCCAAGCTGCCTACTCCCGATTGCAAAAACTCCCGCCGCCTCATCCAAACCTCTACTCTCTACTGACTGCTCCCTACCTATCTACTCTCGACTCTCTCGGCCCGCCCCAGCGTATCCGCACGCTGACCGTGAAGCAAGCGCGCCGGGCCATGTCAACAAGGCCCCGTGTCAACAAGGCCCCGTGTCAACAAGGCCCCGTGTCAACAAGGTCACAGGGGTGTCAGATGCGAGTGGCCGCTTCCAGCACTCCCAGGTAGAAACCGGCCAGTCGGAAGATGAGCACGATGAGGGTGCCGGCGACCAGCACCCAGACAGCAGCCGTCGCCACCAGGGTCAAGCCGCGGAGGGTGGTCTGCGCGCGATCGCGGTAGCCTTCGGCCAGCTTGAGCATCGTTTCCGCCGTGCGGCCCGTCTGCTCGCCGACCTCCAGGGCGTCCAGGAAGTCGGTAGGAAACGCGCCAGTGGCGGCGAACGCCTCCTGCAGGTCACGCCCGGTGCGCACACTGCGTTCCATCTCGGGAAGATGCCGCAGATAGAAGGGACTGCCGGTGCTGGTGATGGCCAGTCGTGTCGCCCGCCGCGCGTCGGCGCCGGAGTCGAGGGCCACGCCGAGGCTCCAGGTGAGCTTCGCCAGCCACAGCGTCTGCAACGCCGGTCCGAATCCAGGCAAGCGCATCAAGAACTCCAGCGCGGCCTGCCCCGCTGGTCCCCGCAGCAGGAATCGCCAGGCCAGCAGCAGTGCCGCGGCGATCAAGCCCAGGAACGTGTAGAGCCGCAGCAGTCCGCGTGGGCCCACGAGCCCGAAGCCGAGCAGGTCCACCGACTCGCCCGACCTTCCGCCGATCCAGCCCAGTACGAGGATGAGTAGCGAGATCACGGCCAGTGCCATCACCAGTTGGATCACCGGCCAGGCGATGCCGCGCAGGAACATGCGGCGCAACTGCACGAGTTGCTCGTAGTAGCCAGCCAGTTGAGGCAGGACGTGGTCGAGCTTACCGGTCTGCTCGCCCACGGCCAACATCTCGAGAAAGAACGCGGGGAAGTATCCGTCGGCCGCGCGAAAGCCTTCGTCGAGTGTTGCGCCGCGCGCGACCGCCTGCCGCACCGCGGCCATCCGCTCCTGCTTCGCCGGCGCGCCCGTTTCGGTCTCCCGCTGCAGCACCCGCATCACGTCGACGCCCGCGCCCAACGCCGTGCCCATCCGCCGACAGACGCTCGACAGTTCGCTCCAGCCAATCGTTCGTCCGGACATCGGAGGCCTCGCCTTGCCACGAAAAGAGTTGCCGATCCGGAAACCATTGTGGCCTGGGCGGGGCCGCCGAATTAATGGGGTCGAGGCCCATTTTCGCGAAAATAAGCCCTGCCTCGTGATTTCGCCGCGCCGTCCGGTCCTTGGCTGCGCCGTGGCGAACGGCTTAGAATGGGGCCTTCGCGGCGACAAGGCTGGCCTCGGGAAAACCGGGGCCCTGGAGACCCGGACATCCGCAGGATCAGGAAGTGAACGCCCGCAGGGACACCGTCGCGATCATTGGCGTGGGACTGATCGGAGGATCCATCGGCATGGGCCTGCGGAAGCGGGGCCTTGCGCGGCGCGTGGTGGGGATCGGTCGGCGCGAGGCGTCGCTGCGGGAGGCGCTGGAATGCGGCGCCGTCTCGGAGATCACCACCGATCTGGCGGCGGGCGTCTCCGATGCCGACTGGGTGGTCGTCTGCACGCCGGTCGAACAGGTGCCGCTGCACGTCGTGCAGTCCCTGCAGGCCGCGCCGGCGGACGCGATCGTCACCGACGCGGGCAGCACGAAACGTTCGATTGTCGACGAGGTGCGTCGGCAGCTGGCGACCGCGACTGCGGGTCCGCGCGCGACGTTCCTGGGCAGCCATCCGATGGCGGGCAGCGAGAAGACGGGCGTGCGCCATGGCTCGCCCGACCTGCTCCAGGGTCGCCTCGTCATCCTCACGCCGGAAGACGACACGCCGGCCGAAGCCACGGAACGACTGACACACTTCTGGCAGTCGCTCGGCGCCCGCGTCGAACGCCTCTCGGCCGCCGCGCACGACCAGGCGGTGGCGGCGATCAGCCACCTGCCGCATGCGATGGCGTCGCTGCTGGCGGCCTGCACCTCCGAGGACGATCTTCGCCTCGCAGCCACCGGATGGCTCGATACCACGCGCGTCGCCTCCGGAGATGTCGAACTCTGGCGTCAGATCCTGACGCAGAACCGGGACTGCGTCTTGCGGTCCCTGCACCAGTTTGGGAAAGTGCTGAATTCGTTCACGCAGGCGTTGGAACAGCAGGACGACGCCGAGCTCACCCGCCTCCTGGCTCTTGGAAAGCAACGACGCGATGCTCTGGCAGATTGAGATCTACCCTGGGGAAGGACAACCGGATCGGGATGCTCGGCGCGTGGCGGCGGACGCCGCCGACCTGGGCATCGACAGGCACCTCCCGGTTCGCTCGGCGCGCGGCTACCTGATCCAGGGAGACCTCGACGCCGCACAGGCCCGGCAGCTGGCCGACGAACTGCTGTCCGACCTGGTCGTCGAACGCACGCACGTCGCGGTTGTGGGCGACGCTTGCTGGGAGTCGAAGGAGGGCCGCGTGCTGCATGTGCTGCTGAAGCCGGGAGTGATGGACCCGGTCGCGCAGAGTACCCAGCAGGCGATTGCCGACTACCGTTTGTCCGTCGAGGCGGTGCGCACCTATCGCAAATACTGGCTGGGCGACGCAACGCATGTCGCATCCGACAGCGTGAGCCGACAGGTCGCCAGCAAGATCCTCGCCAACGACTCGATCGAACAGGTGGTCGAAGGTCCGCTGCGGATGGACCGGATCCAGGTGGGGCAGCCCTACACGTTCGAACGCGTGCATGTGCCGATTCGATCGCTGGATGACGAGCAGCTGGTGAAGCTCAGCCGCGAAGGGCAGCTCTACCTGACGCTGGTCGAAATGCAGACGATCCAAGCCTACTTCCGCAAGCTCGATCGCGACCCGACGGATGCGGAGCTGGAGACGGTGGCGCAGACCTGGAGCGAGCACTGCAGCCACAAGACACTGGCCGGCCGCATCGAGTATCGCGATCCGCAGGGCACGCGCCAGTTCCAGAACATGCTCAAGGAGACGATCTTCGCGGCCACCACGACGATCCGCCAGCAGCTGGGCGAAGGCGACTGGTGCGTGAGCGTCTTCAAGGACAATGCGGGCATCGTGCGTTTTGACGATGAGTACAACGTCGTGTTCAAGGTGGAGACGCACAACCATCCGTCGGCGCTGGAGCCGTATGGTGGAGCGAACACGGGGATTGGCGGCGTGATCCGCGACCCGATGGGGACGGGGCTGGGCGCCAAGCCGGTCTGCAACACCGACGTGTTCTGCTTCGCCCCGCCCGACTACCCGCTCGAGAAGCTCCATCCCGGCGTGCAGCATCCGCGGCGCGTGATGAAGGGCGTGGTGTCGGGAGTGCGCGACTACGGAAACCGCATGGGCATCCCAACCGTCAACGGCGCGATCTTCTTCGATCCGCGCTACCTGGGCAACCCGCTTGTCTACTGCGGCAACGTCGGCATGATTCCCTGCGACAAGTCGTTCAAGTGCCCGCAGGCCGGCGACTACATCGTGGTCGTCGGCGGACGCACGGGCCGCGACGGCATCCACGGCGCGACCTTCAGCTCCGCCGAACTCACCAGCGAAAGCGAGACGCTTTCCGGCGGAGCCGTGCAGATCGGCAACGCCATCACCGAGAAGATGGTGCTGGACGTGCTGATGGTGGCCCGGGATCGCAACCTGTTCAGCGCGGTGACCGATTGCGGCGCCGGCGGGCTCTCCAGCGCCGTCGGGGAGATGGGCGAGGAGATCGGCGCGGAAGTCTGGCTGGAAAAAGCGCCGGTGAAGTACGACGGACTGTCGTACACGGAAATCTGGATTTCCGAAGCACAGGAACGCATGGTGCTGTCGGTGCCGCCGTCCAGCTGGGGTGAGTTCTCGGCGCTGTGCGCCTCGGAGAACGTCGAAGCGACGGTCATTGGAAAGTTCGTGCCGACGGGACGCCTGCAACTGCAATATCACGGGCAGGTGGTGGGCGACTTGGCGATGGAGTTCCTGCATGAGGGACGGCCACCCGTCGTACGGCAGGCAGTGTACGATCCGCCGCGGGAGTCTCCGGTAACGCCGCCCCCGGTTCCGCGCAGCGACTATTCGCAGGATCTCCTGCGGCTGCTCGGCTGTCTCAACATCGCCAGCAAGGAATGGGTCATCCGCCAGTACGACCACGAAGTGCAGGGCGGCAGCGTGATCAAGCCGTTGGTGGGCGTCCAGCAGGACGGCCCGGGCGACGCGGCCGTCGTTCGTCCTCGCCTGCGCTCGCGTCGCGGCCTGGTGATCAGCTGCGGCATGAACCCCAACTTCGGCGACTACGACACCTACCACATGGCCACGAGCGCGATCGACGAGGCAATCCGCAACGCGGTTGCCGTCGGCGCTGATCCGCGCCGCATCGCGATCCTCGACAACTTCTGCTGGGGCTATACCGACCGCCCCGAAACGCTCGGTTCGCTCGTCCGCGCCGCCGTCGCCTGCCACGACCTTGCCATCCAGCTGCAGACGCCCTTCATCAGCGGCAAGGACAGCTTGAACAACGAGTTCAGTTACCTGGACGAGCAGGGCGTGAAGCGGACGATTTCCATTCCGCCCTCGCTGCTCATCAGTGCCTTGGGCCAGGTCGACGATGTCGGACAATGCGTCACGATGGACCTGAAGGAGGACGGCAATCGGCTCTATGTGGTCGGCCTGACGCGCGAAGAGCTGGGCGGATCGCACTGGACGCGGCTGCAGGAGCAGACGGGCGGGCAGGTGCCGAAGGTGGATGCCGCGCAAGCCAAGCGGATCTTCCTGGCGGTGCACGAAGCGATCCGTGGCGGCTGCGTCCGTGCCTGCCACGACTTGAGCGAGGGCGGGCTGGCCGTCGCGTTGGCCGAGATGGCCTTCGCTGGTGGACTCGGCGCGAGCGTGCAGTTGGATTCGGTGCCGCAGGAGATCGCCGGCGATGCGGCCGACCTGGCAGCGACGCTGCTGTTCTCGGAGTCGAACACGCGATTCGTGTGCGAAGTGCCCGCCGATCGCGCGGCGGACTTCGAAGCCAGGCTGCAGGGACTGCCTTGCGGCTGGATCGGCGCCGTGACCACGAACCCGCAGCTGGAAGTGCAGTGGCGCGGACAGACGCTGGTATCGGCCGGCATCGCGGAACTGAAAGAGGCGTGGCAGGCTCCGCTGCGTTGGGCCTGATCCCGCCGGCGGTTGCCGCGTGCAACTCGCGCGGCCCGCGGCTGAACGCCTCCCGATGACCTCGAACCTTTTTCTCCCCTTCCTGAACGAAGACCAACACCGATGGCACAAGTCCGCGTATTGATCGTGCGAGCTCCGGGGACGAACTGCGACCAGGAGACGGCGTATGCCTTCGAGCAGGCCGGCGCCGTGGCCGAAGTGGCGCATGTGAACCGTCTGCTGGAATCGCCCGGCTGGAGCGACCAGTTCCAGGTGCTGTGCTTTCCCGGCGGGTTCAGCTACGGCGACGATGTCGCGGCGGGTCGGATCGTGGCCGTCCAGCTGCGTCACCACCTGACCGACGCGCTGACGCGATTCCGCGATGCGGGCAAGCTGGTGCTCGGCATCTGCAACGGCTTCCAGATCCTCATCAAGTCGGGCCTGCTGCTGCCCGACCTGCCGCAGCAGGGAGCGCCCGCGACGCTGACATGGAACCAGAGCGGGCGGTTCGAGGACCGCTGGGTGCATCTCGCCGTGACCAGTTCCAAGTCGGTGTTCCTGCGTGGCATCGAGCGGATGTATCTGCCGATCGCGCACGCGGAGGGCCAGTTCATCACGCACGACGCGCGCGTGATGTCGCAGCTGGAGGAGCAGGGGCAGCTGGTGCTGCGATACACGCCGGGCGACCATTCGCTGCCGGTGACGGGAGCGGCCCATGCCGCGACGCTGCCTTTCCCGGTGAACCCGAACGGCTCGCAGGCGAATGTCGCCGGGTTGTGCGATGCGACCGGGCGCGTGTTCGGCCTGATGCCGCATCCCGAACGCCATATCGACCCGACGCAGCACCCGCAGTGGACTCGCCGCCGCGAACAGCCGGTGGCGGACGGGCTGCAGATCTTCCGCAACGCCGTCGGGTACTTCGCCTGAGCCACGGGCGCAGCCAGGCCGGCGCAAAGTTCGCGCGATCGAGCAACGAGGCCAGTGACCAGCCGTTGTCAGTGACACGCCATGGTCACTGGGGAAGCTGCGTGTCCCCGGCTCCCCGCGCGGTTCCATGCTTCGATGCCGCCCGGGTTCCAGGACCCAAGTGAACGGCGCACGCACCATTCTCGCAGTCCGAGACGCGACCCCAGCGATAACGACGTTTGGCCACTTCGTGGTAGAGCCAGCTCCAGAGCGGCAGGGAGCAGGGCAGGTGCAGCAGCGGAGCCAACGGCCAAAGCAGCGGCAGCTGACGACTTAAGTAGCGAACGGCCGCCGCGCCCCCGTGTCGACCTCCCTGCGGATCGACCACGTACATCTGCGCCATCAACTGCTCGTACGTTAAATCCGGATAGCGCGCGGACGTACGGGGATCGTGCAGCGACAGGAAAGCCAACTGTCCACGACGATCGAGCCAAGCCAATCGCGCGACCTGCGCCTGGCAGAAACGGCAGTCGCCGTCGAAGATCACGACGTGGGCGTGCGGACGCGCGTCAGGATCGGGCAGGGGTGTCGTGGGAGCCATGCGGGTTCGGCCTGTCCATGCGCGGCGAGCAGTCCAGCGGCGATGCGGCGGCCGCAGGGTTTTTCCCCGGGAAACGGTCGCACGCACCCTGCGGTTTCACGCCGGGCTACCTATATAATAGGAGGCCGTGCGGCCGGGATGCGGGCCCGATTCGCGTTTTTCGGGCGGCGGGAACAAGACCCGGTCCCGTTTCACCGCGGTTTTGCCGTCTGGGTTACACCGGCAACGCTTCGCGACTGCGGTCCGTGAGGGGGAAGTCTGTCATGAACGAACTGCAGCAGCAAGTGCGAATCGCCGCGCGACGGCTGACGGTGCAACAGTTCCTGATGGCACTGCCCTGGACCCTCACGGCCGCGCTCCTGCTGGCCGCCTTGGCGATCCTCGTACCCAAGTTCTGGCCACTGCCCAACCTGACCGCTCGCTGGGAAGCCCTCTGGCTGGGCGGAGCCCTTGCGGTCGGCATCCTCGCCGCCAGCCTCCACGCTTGGCTGCGACGACGGTCGGGTCTGCAAGCCGCCCTCGAAATCGACGCACGGTTCGGACTGAAGGAACGACTCTCCAGCTGCCTTGCCCTCACGCCGGAGGCCGAACAAACTGCCGCAGGACAGGCTCTGCTTGCCGATGCGACACGCCGCATCGCGCGGCTGGATGTACGCGATGCGTTCCGCGTGCGACCGTCGAAATGGTCGTGGGTCCCCGCCTGCTGCGGACTGCTGGCCTTCGCGTTCACGCTGCTGGCAGACGCCGTGCCGGAGGCCGGGGCCGGACTCCAGGCTGCTTCCTCCGCAATCACCAAACGCGTGCAGAACGCCAGCGAACTGCTCAAGAAACAGATCGAAGAGAATCGCCAGGAGGCGGTCGAGAAAGGACTGCCCGATGCGAAGGAACTCATGGAACGCCTCGAACGCGGCGCGGACGCGATGGCCCGCAAGGATCGAGTCGACCAGCAACAGGCGCTCGTCAAGCTGAACGAACTGGCACGCGAAGTCCAGCAGAAGCAGCGGCAGCTCGGCGATACCGATCGGATGAAGCAGCAACTCGACGCGCTGCGCGACATGCAGCAGGGCCCCGCGGAGCGTCTCGGCAAGGCCATGTCCTCTGGCGACCTGAACCAAGCGATGCGTGAACTGCAGCAGCTTCAGTCCCAGATGAACCAGGGACAGTGGAGCGCCGAGGAGAAACAGCAGCTTGCCCAACAGCTGGCCGCGATGAAGGAAAAGCTGGAGCAGATGGCGGCGGCCCAGGAACGATCGCGTCGTGAAATGCAGCAGCAGCGGGACCAGCTGAACTCCCAGGGCGATCGAGAACGAGCCGCGGAGTTGCAGCGGAAACTGGACGAACTCGCGTCGCAAGAACGTCAGGCACAGCAGGCCCGCGAGATGGCCAAGCCGCTGGATCAAAGCTCCCAGGCCTTGCTCCAGGACGATCCCCGCCGCGCCGCGACGGAACTCGATGCACTGAAAAACTCCCTCAGCAAGCTGCAGGCAGACATGGATGAGCAGAAGCTGCTGGAGAAGACATCAAACCAGATTGCCCAGGCCAAGGACGCGATGAACTGCAAGCAGTGCGAAGGGAAAGGCTGCGAATCGTGCCAGGGCCAGAACGCAAGGCAGTCGAGCCAGAGCGCGTCGGCCAGTCAGGAAAGCAGCCAAACCGGCGGCCGATCGGCAGGCAAACAGTCCACAACGGCCGCGAAGGCAGCCGGCAACGGATCCATGGCGTCGCAAGGAACGGGTAAGCAGGGCCAAGGGAAAGGCGGGCAGGGGCAGGGCAGCCAGGGTCAGGGCGGCGCCGGCCAGGGCACGGGGCAAGGCCAAGGACTGGGACAAGGACGCGGCCAGGGCGCTCGTCCTGAATCGCCGACCGACACCGACTTCCAAGACTCCCAGGTTCCGACGAACTCGGGTCCCGGCCAGACCGTCATCGCGGGCAAGGCGCGCGGACCGAACCAAGCTGGCCAGGCCATCGAAGAGATCAAGGCCGAGGTGGAGGCAAATCAGCGATCCCAGGAGGATCCACTCACCGGCCAGCGTCTCCCCAAACCTCAGCGGCAACTGACGCGCGAATACTTCGACGCCATCCGCGAAGGCAAGTGACTCGCGTTTTTACCGGGAGAGATCGTCGCGAGGCGAAGGCAGCGCCTACGATGCCGCGACGAGTCGGGCAATAATTGCCGAACCTCGTCGTCGTGTAGATTGCCCTCGACGCGGAAATCGGCGTTTCGCGGCTCCGTGCGACGTGTTTGACTACGCAGGCGTCCGCGCCGCGCGGCATTCGAAGCCTCGTGATGCAAAAAGTTGACTTCAGCGTCCAACTTTCACTTTGCGTACCGAAGTTTGTGCAACACTTCGAAAGTAAAAAGTTTCCCAGCGGGGGAGCTTCTGCACTGCTCATGGTTTCAGATGAGGATTCAGCTATGCGTCGACCATCTATTGGACGACTGATCGTCATGGCGTTGGTCGCAACGGTGGTTTCGTTGCTGACCATCGACACTACCCTGGCCTGCCGTTACCTGATGCGACATCGACATTTCGATGCGCCCGTGCCGATCGCGGCTGTCGTGTCGGATGGGGGCGAGTGCGGTGCACCCGCTTGCGACCCCATTGTTGAGGAGGCAGCGGCGGCCTCGAACTGCTGCGGCGAAACGCCGACGCCCTGCGAAGAGGGCGTAGTGGTCGAATCGTCCGGCACGGTGATCGAGGGAACGGTCGTTGAAGAAGCGGGAGAGGTCAAGGAAGCCGCCCCGGCCGTGACGCCCATTGAACCCAGCACTCCCACGCCCGCCGACAGCGGTGCCGATCCGGCCGCGTCGACCAGCGAGCCCGCACCGGTGACGAAGCCCGCTCCTGCGACGGAGCCCGCTCCGACGGCCCCGCCGGTTGTGGAAGAGAAGGCGGTCGAAGAACCGGCCGTCGTGGAGCCTGCGGTCGAGGAACCGGTCGTGGAAGAGCCGGCTGAGGAAGAACCGGCGGAAATTCCGGCGGAGGAGCCTGCCGTGGAGGAACCGGTGACGGAACTGCCCGAAGAGACCGAGGCTCCGGCCGAAACGGTTCCGGGGGATTCGTCGGACGATGTGTTCGGTGAGCCGGCTGCCGAAGAACCCGCTATGGAAGAACCAGCTGCGGAAGTGCCCGCCGATGAACCGGCCGTCGTCGAAGAGGCGGAGGACGATCCGTTGTCCGCCCTCGAGGAACCGGCTGCGGATGAACCGGCTGTGGAAGCTCCGGCTGCCGAAGAACCGGCCGCTCCTGCGGAAGAGCCGGCGAAGGAGGAAGGCGATGACGACGAGGCCGACAGCCTGGACGACCTGTTCAGCGGCAAGTCGAAGTCGGCGGACGACCTGAAGGAAGCGGGCCTGGAAGACGCGCCTTCGACCGAGGCCTCGGCCGTGGAGACGAAGACGACTGCCGGCGCGGTGGAGGAAACCGAAGACCTCTTCCCGACCGAAACCCAACCGGCCGCTCCCGTGAAGCCGGCGAAGCCCGCCAAGCCCGCTGCTCCCGAGAAGAAGGAATCAAAGTCCGAGGACGTCGAAGACCTGTTCGGGCTGCTGGACGCGGACTCGGCAACCTCCAACGTCTCCACCACCAAGCCGATCGCTCCGGAGTTCCGCCTCTGGACCGACAACACCGGCTCCTTCCAGACGACGGGCAAGCTGGTTTCGATCACCGAAACGCATGTCCGCCTGCTGAAGGACACGGGCAAGTACACGACGGTTCCGAAAGAGCGTCTCAGCGCCGAGGACCTGAAGTACGTCAACGAGATGTCGAAGCATCTGGTGGAAGGTACGACCGATCAGTTCGTGAGCCGCTAGTCGCTCGCAAACGACTCTGACGAAACCCGCGAAGGCGGCTCGGGGTGTGACCTCGAGCCGCCTTTTTGCTGCGCGTCGGTCGGTGCGTTGCACCCGGAGCGTGCAGCACGAAACCGATCACGGACCTTCACGTGCCACGTTGGCTCAACGGTTCTCCAGCAGCCACAGTGCCGCACGGGCCAGCATCTGCTGGAAGCGAGGCTTCTCGAAATCGCTCACATGTCCAAGCGACGTGTAGAACGAGCGTCCCCCGTCCGCACGCTGGAACATCCACGCCGAGGGTTCGGCGGGGGTATTGGCGATCTCGCCAAACAGCAGCGGCGTGGTCCCATCGGCCAGCGGCATGACGCGGTAGAGCGATCCGCCGGACGCGAACGGCTCCGAGCCAAACCCTTGGAGGATCGGATGCAGCGTGGCGTCCGCCGCGACGCGGTGCGTGGGGTTGATCTCGTTACCGTGATGGCCCGCGTAGTGGCCACCGAATACCTGCGCGTCGAATTCGGGCCACGCCACCGTCCCCGGCGCGGGCTCGCCTTGCCGCGTCGAGAAGCCGTGGTTCGCCGTGCGAACGCCCAGCACGGGCTTGCCAGCGGCCACGAACTCGCGCACAAACGCCAGCTGCTCCGCGGGCAGCGTCCGCCGACGCGCGCTGACGATCAGCAGGTCGGCCTCAGCCACGGCTTCGATGCCAGGAATGTCATTGAGTGACGCGTCGCTGCCAAACACGAGCCGCACGCGGCAGGCGTGTCCCAGGTTCGCAAGCGCCCAGGCGGGCAACGTCTGTTCCGTCTTGTACTCGTCCTCGGCCATCACGATCGCCACCGTGGGACGGTTGTCCTTGGCGAAACGGAACGGCTCGCCGCCGACCAGTTGTTCGCTGCTGATCGTCGGGCAGACATGGCGTTCGATATGATCAATGATCAGGTCGGTGCCGGTAAAGTGGCTGACAAAGGGTCGGCTGCTCGGCTCGTACATCGTGTCGGTCATGTCGCGGAGGAGCACGGTATTCATGCCGGCCTGCACCATGCGGCGCAAACCAAAGGGCCGGCCGAGGACGCACATGTTCGTGTGCACGCCGGTGAGAATGACATTCTTGATGCCGCGCGCCTGGAGGATGCTCCACACCTCCTTGCCGTCGTCGCTGATGTAGTCGCGGTAGTAAGGCTCGTGGAACACGCGCCGGAAGTTCTCCATCGCCGTGGAGAACTGGGGTGAATCTGCCATCTGTACCGAATCGGCGAGCACCAGCACCCCGCCGGGCTCGAGCACACGGAAGGCTTCGTTGAGC
>CAZUJM010000108.1:16972-18737 GCA_964620405.1 uncultured Pirellulaceae bacterium
CACACCTCCTTGCCGTCATCGCTGATGTAGTCGCGTTCCGAGTCGATGACGATGGCGGCGTGTTGGCGCTGCCAGGGTGATCGCGGCTGTCGACCGCTGGCGGCGAGTTCGGCCAGCCACGCGTCGTGCGCGAGCGGATCGTCGTCTTCGCCGCCGTTGGACTGGTCGACCGGGTAGACGCCCTTCTCCTCGGCGGGAATCCGGTCGCACCAGTCGCTGATCTGTTCGGGAAAGCTGCTCGCCGGCGCGACGGCCACCGCCCGCTTCCGCGCGGGATGGTCCTGGTACGCCTGCACGCAGCTGCTGGGAGCGTGGATGATCGTTACTCCCCGTTCCCGCGCGGCGGCCACGACCTGGTTAAGGCGTGGCGCGAGTTCCTCCACGCGCTGGACGGCTCGCTGGCAGTGGTGTGAGTCCCACATGTCGCACACGATCAGCACCGTCTGCGCCGGATTCCAGCTCTCCGCGCGCTGCAGCCGGTGATAACGCCCGCTGCCTTCGCTGGTGGGCGTCTGGAACGTGAGACGCCAGTCCAGTCGATTCTCCGCTTCCGCCGTCGAGGAAGCGCACAGTCCCAACAACAGCACCACCAGATGCCCGGCCCCGCGAAGGAAACGGGCCAATCGGCGATCACACGAAACGGTTGTCGAGAGCAACGGGGCAGGGGAGGGAACCATGGCGAAACTCCAAGGCGTCGATGCGTGGGGGCGGGATTCGGACGGGAGCGGGATGCAGGCCCGCGGCGAACCTCGATTGTAGACCGCTGAAGCACCCGACAACATCCGGAGCAGCCCGTGATCGGTGTCTCGTTTTTATGACAGTCGTTCGACTGGTAATCACCGCGTGGTGCCGTTAGCTTGATGGAGCGACTGTCGGGCCTGGCCGCCGATCCCGGCTGACACGAACCTTGCCGACCAGAGCTTCCCCAACCCAGCCTGCCCTACCGCGGTCGCCTTGCCCCCAGGACCATCCGTCCAACTCCCATCGATTGCCCGCGTTCCCCGGACTCTGCCTCCGCGAAAGATCGCCCATGATTCGATGCGTCCGCACGCTCGTCAGCTCCAGGGCCCAGGCTGGCCATGTGCCCTCAATCCTCGCCACGCTACTCGCGATCGGGCTCGGGGCGACCATCTCCACCTCGTTGGAAACGGGAGTGACCGGTTCGTGTCAGGCCGAGGAACCTGCGGCGGGACGATCGCCCGAGACGGTGGACGCCCATCTAAAGACATCCGACGGTCTGGCCGCGACGCTCTTCGCCGCCGAACCGCTCGTGCGACAGCCGATCCTCGTGAAGTTCGACCCGCGCGGCCGCTTGTGGACGATCCAGTACCTGCAGTATCCGAATCCCGCAGGACTCACGCGCAAGCAGGTGGACCGCTACTCGCGGACCGTCTACGACCGCGTTCCCGAACCTCCGCCGCTTGGCCCCCGTGGTGACGACCGGTTGTCACTGGTCCTGGACCATGACGGCGACGGAAGAGCCGACGAAGTGCGCGACGCGGTGCAGGGGTTGAACCTCGCGACAGGGCTCGAATTCGGATACGGCGGCTGGTACGTGCTGCAGGTGCCGTACCTGCTTTTCTATGCGGATCGTAACCAGGACGATGTGCCGGACGGCGATCCGCGGGTGCTGCTGAGCGGCTTTGGGATGGAAGACGCGCAGTCGCTGGTGAATCACCTGACCTGGGGACCGGACGGCTGGCTCTACGGCGTCACCGGCAGCACCTCCACCAACCGCGTGCGCGATATTGAGTTCCAGCAGGCG
>CAZUJM010000109.1:0-13424 GCA_964620405.1 uncultured Pirellulaceae bacterium
CGCGAAAATCACGCCCCAGCTTGTCGACTTCATCCAGCAGCAGCACCGGATTCATCGACTCGGCGCGCTGGATCGCCTGCACAATGCGGCCCGGCATCGCTCCAATGTAGGTGCGGCGGTGGCCTCGCAGTTCGGCTTCGTCCGACATGCCGCCCAGGCTTTCGCGCGCGAACCTCCGCCCGATCGCCTCCGCGATCGACTTGCCCAGCGAGGTCTTCCCCACGCCCGGCGGTCCGACGAAACACAGGATCGGCGCGCGATCGGTCCCGCGCAGCTTCATCACCGCCAGCTGCTCCAGAATCCGTTCCTTGACCTGCCTCAGCCCATGGTGGTCACGGTCGAGCAATCGTTCCGCCTGCACGAGGTCGATGTTGTCGACCGTGTAACGCCGCCAGGGAAGTTCGGCGACGAGTTCCAGGTGCGCCCGCGTCGACTCGTATTCGCTCGAACTGGCCGTCAGCCGCGACAGCCGCAGCAGCTCGCGATTCACCTCCTTGCGGACCTCGGTCGGAAGTGACAACGAATCGAGCCGGCTGCGCAAGTCCTGGTAGTCCTGCTGCTCGACGCTCAGCTTGCCGTCATGGCCGCCCTCGTTCGCGTTCGCGTTCGAAAACCTGCTGGCCATCCCGCCGGTCACTCGATCCCGCAACTCCAGTTCGTGCCACAACCCCCGCAGGTGCTCGCCCAACAACGACATCGCGACCGCCAGCGAATCCGCCTCCAGCACCCGCTGTTCCATCTGCCAAGGCATCGACAGCAGCGGGCAAAGGGCGTACGTCAACTGGATCGGCGACAGTGGACGCTCGACCAGCGCGTCAAACGCGTTCAGCTGATGCGGACTCCGGCGTTCCAGCAGTCGCCGCGCGCGATCCACCACGTCGCGAATCACCCAATCGGTCTCATGCAGCTGGTCGTCGGGTGCTTCGAGAGTCGTCACGCGGGCTCGCAACGTCGCCGGCTCCACGTCCCCGATCATCTCAAAGCAGCGGGCCAGTTCATCGCGGTAGTCTTCGTCATCAGCCTCGTCATCAGCCTCGTCATCAGCCTCGTCATCATTGGCTCCGACTTGGGCGCTGTCCTCGCCGGCCTTTTCCACGCCGTCGACTTCCTCATCCAAGATGCCTTCGAACTCATCCACGGCCGGTGGCTCGGCGGCCACGATCACGGACTCGATTTGGACGCGATCAAGCCCCAGGACCTCCACACAGACCGTCTGGCGAGTGCGACTCATGGAACGGACCACCACACGCGTCCCCACCAGATGCACGTCCTGGGGATTCGGCTCCTCGACGTCTTCATCCAATTGCGCGGCCACGACCAGCACTTTATCCTCGGTGGCCAGCGCGGCTTCCATCGCCGCCAGCGAACGCGAGCGGGCGACGAACAGTTGCGTCGTCTGCTGGGGAAACACGACCATCCGCCGCAAAACCAGCAGCGGAAGCTCCATGGACCGGGCGAGGTCATTCATGGCGAGTCCTCCGGGGCACGATCCGGACGAGCAGCATGCCGTCGCGATATTCGGAGCGCACATCGGCCGTCCGCAGATCGAACGGCAACTCCACGCGGCGTTGGAACCGATGGTAGGCGATCTCCAGCGAGTACGCCCGCTGTCCCTCCACGATCGGCCGGTCGCGGCGCACGCCCTGGACCTCTACATAGCGTCCTTCCACATGCAGCCGCATGTCCTCGACCCGCACGCCCGCGAGTTCAAACTTCACCAGCCACTCGTGACGTCCCTGGCAGACATCCGCCGCGGGAGCCCACGCCGCCTCCCTCGGCGGCCGCGACGCAGCCGCCTCAAAGGATTCCACCAGCTTCCGCGCCCCACCCGCCATACCACGCCCTCTCCTCGTTCCGCCCAACCGCCTGCCAGCCCCCACGCGACTCATCCTATACCACGCATGCACGGAACTCCAAACGCGCCGCCGCAAAGCCCCAAGCGTCGATTGGGGAATGCACGGCACGCGCGTCTCGGCGAAAATGCAAAAGGCGTCGACCAGCGGCACTTGGCCGCCAGCCGACGCCTTTGCGGGCTGTCTTCGCTCGCTCCGGGTGGCTCGTGTGGCAGCCACCCCAAGTCGATCGCTATCGCTGCTTCAGCACCAGGCCACGCGTGCCGACGCCCGGCACGCGGACCGTGACGCGCACGCCGCGTTCCAGCGACACGCCGGTCATCGCGGCTTCAAACTCCTTCACCGAAGCCACCGCCTGGCCGTTGACCTCGACGATCATCATGCCGCGGGTCACGCCGCTCTCGCGGGCGATGCCACCCGGAGCCACCTGGGCCACGAGCACTCCATTCGTCGTTCCAGCCGGCAGGTCCAGACGCTCCACCAGTTCCGGTGTCAGGTCCATCAGGCTCATCCCCAACTCCTCTTGGAGCGACGATTCGGCGGGCTGCTCGCGTTTTTCCTCGCTGCGTCCCGCACGGCCTTCCTCATCCGGCAGCACCTCCGTCGTGACCTCCACCTCCATCGGCTTTCCGTCGCGCACCAGGCTCACGACCTGCTTCGATCCGAGCGGCGAGCGTTCGACCACCCGCTGCAGGTCGGCAGGACCGGACACGGGCGTACCCGCGAAGTGCGTGACCACGTCATCGGTGCGGATTCCGGCCTTCGCCGCCGGCGACTCGTCGTTCACCTGCTTGACGACCACGCCCTTGGTGCCAGCCGGCAGGTTCAGCATCCGCACATCCTCGGCCGTCACCGCTCCAATGCCGATGCCGAGATAGGCGCGGCTGACGGCACCATTGGACACGAGCTGGTCGATCACCCACTTGGCCAGGTTGACCGGCACGGCGAAGCCGATGCCCTGGTGTCCTCCGGACGAGGAAGCGATGGCCGTGTTGATGCCCACCACCTCGCCGCGCAGGTTCACCAGCGGTCCGCCGGAGTTACCCGGATTGATGGCCGCGTCCGTCTGCAGGAAGCTCGCCCGCTCGGCCGACCCGAGTGACCGGCCCTTGGCACTGATGATGCCCGCGCTGACCGACGAGGAGAGCTCAAACGGATTGCCGATGGCCAGCACCCAGTCGCCGATGTCGACGGCGTCCGAATCGCCCAGCCGCGCTGCCGGCAGGCGTTCCTCGGACTTGATGCGCAGGATGGCCAGGTCGGTCTTCGGATCGGTGCGGATGTCCTCCGCCTCGAACGACCGGCCATCCGCCAGTTCCACCACGACGACATCCGCGCCCTGCACCACATGGTTGTTGGTCAGGACGAGACCATCGCGGTTGATAATGACTCCCGAACCCGTGCCTTCGCGCCGCGGCATCTGGCCTTCAAACGGAGCACCGAACTCCTGACCGTTGAAGAACTCCTCGAACGGCGTTCCCTTGAAGGGATTCTCGCCCCGGCCTTGCGACGAACCGGTCACCCGCCGCGCGTTCATCTTGGACTTGATCGTGACGACCGCCGGCAGCACCGAGTCGGCTGCTTGATGGAAGGCCGTCGACAACGCCTCGGCATGGTCCAAGGCCGACAGGTCGCCCAAGGGTGCGGCGGGTGCAGCCGCCTCCTGGCCGCGGACCATTGCTTGGAAAGGAACGCCTAACAGCAGCGCCGACGCCAAGGCCAGACGCATGGGAACACCTGCACACTTCTTCATGATTCTTTTCTCCCTCTAAACTTCGCATTCACCGGCCGAAACAGGTTCATCCTGAGCCGGCCAAGGCTCACTCCTGTACGCCCCCGCCCGGGCGAGGGTTCGCAGGCCCGGGTCGGCCGCGGCGGTTCCGCCGCCGCCCCACCCCTGTCCCGCCATCCACGCCCATTGTTAACGCCCCCGGCCCGTTTGAGAACGGTCCCCCCCCCCCTTACAAAACCCCCCCCCCCCCCCCGCTCCAATATCCGCCCGCTCCCTCGAACGCCCCCGGTTCCACACTCCTTCCTCCCTCTTTCCTACTCCTTTCCTCCTCCTCTCCCAAGGCCCTCGTCATGCAAACGCTCCGCGGCTCGTGGATCCTGCTGTTCGCCTCGTTCGCTTCGGCCCTGGTTCTGGATGTCACGGCACGCAGGGTGCGCGGAGCCGAACAGCCGATCGCCATCACGGCGGCCGCCGGCAAGTTCGTGGTCACCGCGGGCGGACAACCGTTTGCGGAAGTGGACTATGCGACCTACGCGAAACCCATCGTGTATCCGATCCTGGGCCCCGGCCAGGTCCGCATGACACGGAACCATCCGATGTAGCCCGGCACGCCCGGCGAAGCGACCGATCACCCCCACCACAAGTCGATGTGGTTCGCGCACGGCGACATCAACGGCGTCAGTTTCTGGGACGAACGCGGCAAGATCATCACGGAGAAGGCCGAGCTGCTGGATGCTCGCACCGTTCGCCTGGAAAACCGTCTGGTCGATCCCAAGGCCCCCGAAGGCCAGATCGTCTGCCGCGAGACGATCGTCATTCGCTTCGGAGCGACCGACGACGCGCGCTGGATCGACTGGGATGCCACGCTTCATGCCAACCCGGTGGCGTTGACGTTCGGCGACACCAAGGAAGGCACGATGGCGTTGCGCGTGCACCCCAGCATTCAGATGGAGAAGAACGAGAAGGCGGGCGTGACGGACGCCAACGGCAAGGCGATCAACAGCGAAGGAGTCGAAGGCCCTGAAGTCTGGGGCAAGCGTGCCCAGTGGGTCGACTTCCACGGCAGCATCGATGGCCAGCCCGTCGGCGTCGCCTTCCTTGACCATCCGCAGAACTTCCGGCATCCCACCTACTGGCACGCCCGCGGCTATGGCCTCTTCGCCGCCAACCCCTTCGGCCTCAGCTCCTTCGTCGGCCCCAACGAAAACGGCGCACACACCGTGCCCCAAGGCGAAAACTTTCGCCTGCGTTACCGCATCCTCTTCCATCGCGGCACGCCCCAGGAAGCCGACATCGCCGGACGCTTCACCGCGTTCTCCAAGGAGTAACCGGACCGCATCACGCATCACGCGTCTGGGGCAGGGACAGGGCCCCCCTGATGCCCGCAGGATGAGGAAATGGAACCACACGGAGGACGCGACAATCTCCCCTCCGTGCGTCTCCGTACTTCTCGGTGACCTCCGTGGTTAAAACACCCAAGACATACCGCCGCCCTGCCACGCTCCCACTTAGTTCGCCAACTCCCGCACCCGTTCGGCGAACGCTTCCATCAGCAGCGGCGCAACTTCGGGACCGCAGCTGTTGATCTCGCCGTACTGCCCCTTCTCGCGGCCGTACGCAAACGGCGCCTTCTCGTCCCACTGCCGCTTCGGAATGATGTACCCGATCTCGTCGTTCGCCAGTCCGAACAGCATCCACGGGCCCTCGCCCAGCAGGCTCGCCACCGTCGGTTCCAGCGGCGCGTCGGGGAAATCAGCCGCCGCTTCCGCCGGTTCCTGGAACTTGCCGTACACCAGTTCCGGATACAACTCCCCTGGTATCGACGCCAGCCGCAGCTGTCCCATCTGCAGGCAGGCAACTTCCGTCAGCACCGCGAAGTCCACCTCCTGGCCGGGTTTGGGCGGCGCGTCGGTCACGCGGAAATCACCCGTCCAACCGACCCCCTTGCGCCGCAGCACTCCCACCGAGCGTGCCGCGCGGTACGCGGCATTGTGCACCGGCAGCGCGATCCGCGCCTGGCTGATGCGCAGCGGCGCCAATTCAATCGGCTGGCCGGCCGCCAGCGACTTCTCGGCCAACTCCGCCACGGCACGCCCATAGGCCGCGGAGTACGCAAAGTCGCCTTCCTTCAACTCCTTGCCCTGCTCGTCGTGGAACAGATGATCGGGCGGCGCCATCAATCCGCCCAGCGCGCCGGTGAAGTACGCCACCGGCACTTCATGCCGCGCCTTCAACTGCTCCACCGTGGTCGCCACGAAGTCGGCAGTCAACAGCTTGTTGTCCGGCCCCATCGCCTCCGGATGGCAGTTCCATTGGACGAGCAGTCCCAGCAGCCGACCCGTGTCGGGCGATTCGAACTGCAGCGTACGCAGCACGCCATCCTTCGCGTATGGCTTGCGCGAGTCCGATACCAGCGTCTCGTCCTCCGCCGTTCCATAACGCACCCGCGCGGCCTTCATCTGCCCTGCCGCCGCGCGCACACTGCTCGCCGCCGTCTCCACCACCTTCTTGAGATACTCGGGATCGACGCCGCGACTGAGCGGATTCTTGCCCCACAGGCCGATCGTATCCGGCCCCTCGTGGTTGTGCGTGCTGCTCACCAGCACATAGTCGATCTCCGGCAACGCCTCGCGGATCCGCTCCACCTCCGGATACTGCAGCCCCACCAGGTCCACGGAGACGAGCGCGATCGTCGTCTTGCCATCGCCCAGGACCACACAACGGGCGAACAGCCGGTCGTGCACGCCCGTCGCCTCGCGGCCCCAGCCGTAACCGGCGATCCAAACCGGACGCCCCGCTCCGACCTCCGGCGTGATGTCCGCTTCGTGGAATCCGACTCGCAACGTCGGCGCTCCTTCTGCCGCGAACACGGGACGCGTCGCCATGCCCGCGACCAGGGCGAGCCCCAGCCACCAGGTCATCCCCAGCCCGCGAACCGCAACCGCATGGCCATCGCGCCACCAACGCGACCACGCAAAGCCCGCCACCCAATCCAATACACGCGGAACACCATCGGCGCATCGAACCATCGTGGATTCCCCGACCCTTTTTTGGAACGCCCGGACGCATCGAACGACTCGATACACTCCGGCGTGTCGCGAGTCATCCTACCACAGCCGGACAGGAGTCGCGGAAGCCCCGCGCGCAAGAAGCCGGTTTCGCGACCGGTACGCAAGAGCCAAGGGCTTGAGGACGAAGTCGAGGTGGCTGGCCCTGATGCCAGCAACGCATTGCAGGCATGGTCGTGCTGGCAGGGGACGACCTGCTCGATCTGCAGGTTCGCCCCATCGCACGTGCGTCGCCGGATCAGCGAGGCAGCGGAGCCACCAGGCTCGACTTGGGCTTCGCCCGCACGCGTTCGGGCTGGCGAATCATCAACTGGCTGGCGTCGACCGGAGTTACGGCGCCGTCCGCGCCGGACGACGTAGGCTGGACGGCCAGCGAATCGCCAGACGTCGTTTCCCCCACGGCGAAGGCCACGGTCGCGGGGTCGGTCGCGTCTTGAGATCCGACAGCCAGCGAAGCGCGTCCCTGCGACGACGAAGGCTGCTCCAGCACCGCATGGGCAACTTCGTTTACGGTGTCATGGACACCGCCGTTCAGCGAGGCGGGGACCACCGCCAGCGGCAGCGACGGAGCGGCGTAGACCGGCGTCGTCGGTGAAGACGTCGACTGCACCAAGGCAGCGGCAACGGGAGCCTTCGACGCGGGGCTGGCCGCGAACACGCCGCTGCCCGAAAGCGACGGCGGTTCCGGCGGCATGCCGGTCAACGCTGCCGACGAGTGAGTGGCGGCGACCGCGGGAACAACGGCCTGGGGCGCGGCTTGGGACACCGCTTGCGGCAGCGCGGGTGCACCGACGTTCGGCGGCGCCGCGGCCACCTGAGGCCCGCCAGGCGGCGAGACCTCCGCTGTCTTCTCCAGCATGACCTGGGCCGCTCGGAGGTTCGGATCGCTCTGCAGAGCCGTCACGAAGTGCAGGCGTGCCTTGTCAGCGAGCCCGCGTTGGAAGAGCAGGTAGCCCACGTTGTAGTGAGCGATCGCCGGTCCATGCGTCTCCTCCAGCACCCGCACCGCTTCGCTTTCCCGGTCGGTCTCGACGAGCAGCGCGGCGAGGTTGTTTCGATAGAGCAGGCTGTCGGGTGACGAAACCACCGCCGCACGCAACGACGTGATGGCGTCTTCCTTGCGCCCACTGCGTGCATAGCAGAGGGCAAGGTCGTTGAGGATCACCGGGTCCTGGCCGTGGGTGTTCATCGCCCGCTGGTAGGCTTCGATCGCCTTGTCCATTTCGTCGCGACGATGGAAGATCCGCGCCTGTCCAATCATGCCGGCCAGGTTCGTCGGTTCGGACTGCAGCAGCTGTTCGTACTTCGCCAGCGCGCCCTGCAGGTCCCCCCTTTGCTCCAGCATCCGCGCGGCGGCCAGGTAGAGGCCCGGTTGCAGCGGTCCCGGATCCTGGGTCAAACTCGTCGCGTCCGTCTGCGCGACCTTCCGCGGTTCAGGAAGGAACGCTCGTTGCACCTTGTTTCCAGCCTGCTGGAACGTATGCGACGCGCGAGCGACGGAGCCCGGCGCGGCGGGACCCCGGGTGGTCGCCGAGGCAGCGCCGACCGGTGCATTCACAGCCACCTTGTTCGCCACGGCAGGCTTCGCGGCTGCCTGACGGGCGGTGGACTGACGAGCGCTCGCCGCCACTCCGGCCTTTGCCGGCGTCGGCCTGGGAGACTGCGAGACGCGTCCCGCCGCAGGCTGTGCGAGCGAATCCAGCCGGAAGGGTTTTTGGGGACCATTCGCTTGGCAACCGCAAACGGCCGCCAGCACCAGCAGTTCGAAGGACATCCACTTGCCGCAAGCCACGACAACCTCCCGCTGTCTCCAGCCCTCAATCCGCGCTTGACGCACCCCGGAGGGGCGCACCATTCGATACAACCGTTACCATCGTCCCCGTCGATGACGCGGCTTGAGGGCGACTTGCAGAACTGGAGTGAGTTTAACGGCGAGGCCCGAGACAGTGGCCTGCGAGAACAGCCAGCTCGTCGTTTGCCAGCTGCTGGTGTGACGAGATGCTGTCACGACGAGATGCTGTCACGACGAGATGCTGTCACGAAGGACGCTCCTCGTCGCGTGGACGCCCGTACCGCGCCCCCTATTGGCCCTGCGTGAGGCTGCCGGCCGGCTTGAAGTCGGGCAGGCGAGGCGAAGGCACGGACGACTGCAGCCGACGTTCGATGGTGTTCACCTCATCGGCCGACCAGCTCCGCGGCTCGCGAGTGGTCGCGACGACGGGCGGCAACGGTTGGTCGCCCAGCACGCGCGGCAGCGCCTGCTGCACCGATTCCAAGCGTCGTTCGGCCATCGCCTGGTCGCGGCCCTGGGCCACATAGATCGTGCGATATGGTTCGGGGGCCTGCGTCGCCATCCATCGCAGCCGCCGCTCGCCCGCTTCGTTGAGCGACTGGGTCTCGGGGTCGAAGTCGTGCGTTCCCAGCGTTGTCTGCGCCCGCCAGCCCGCCCGGACCATGGCGTCGAACGGAGCGGCGACGGCCTGCCGATCCCGCGCGGCGAAGGGTTCGGGCCACGCGTGGTTTTGGCGATGATCCCGCTTCGATCCATACCAGAACTCGTACCACCCCGCCTGGGCAGGCGACGCGAGCACGACCATCCAGGGCAACGCGGCGACGAACAGCAGCAGACGTCTCATGCCAGCATCCTCCCAAAGCGACTGCCCGTTTTCCGGGGAGCACTCTCCCGACCGTTGCCAAGAAGCGCCGACGTCCGCCACGATCGCTGGCGACGGTCGTGCCGGACGGGCATCCTTCCCAGTATCGACCGCAGCTTCACCCGCTCGCCGAACGAATCCTGCGCCGCCGTGCGCGCTCACGCCGCTTCAACAGAATCCACAGATACCCCAAGACGCGGACGATGCCCTGTCGGCCGTCGTTCGTGAAGGCAGAGCAACTTGATGCGTCGCTAGCGGCCGCCCGCCATCATGGGGAACATTTCGCGAATCATGGTGATCGCCGCCGGTCCCACTAGCACGACGAAGATGCCGGGGAAAATGAAGAGCACCAGCGGAAAGATCAGCTGCACCGCCGTCTTGGCCGCTTTTTCCTCGGCCATCTGCCGCCGTCGGGTGCGCATCGAGTCGCTCTGTACGCGCAGCGCCTGGCTCACACTCGCTCCGAACTTCTCCGCCTGGATCAGCACGGTTGCCAGCGAGCGCAGGTCGTCGACGCCCGTGCGCGTGCCGAGATTCTGCAGCACGTCGCGCCGCGGCTTACCCATCTGCAGTTGGAAGTTGCAGACGGCGAATTCGGCACCCAGCACCCAGTGCGACTTCTTCATCTCCTCGGCCACCTTGCGCATGGCTTGGTCAAGGCCCAGGCCGGCTTCAACGCAGACCACCATCAGGTCCAGCGCGTCGGGCAGCCCGAGGAAGATCGCCTGCTGCCGATAGCGGGCGATGTACCAGACGATGACGTCCGGCACGTAGAACAGCAGGCAGCTGATCGTCCCGACGCGCAGCAGCACGTTCTGCTGCAGGCCGCTGAAGAGCAGCGTGCCGCCGCAGAGGACGAAGCCGAGCAGCAGTCCGGCAAGCTTCAGTGAGAGGAAGACGGGAGCGGCGAGTTCGGAGCGGAATCCGGCGTGGTCCAGTCGCTGCTTGAGCAGGCTGCGTTCAGCTTCCGACACAGGCGTCAGCGGTCGCGACAGCGTGGGCGACGCCTTCTCGATCACTTTCGCGACCACGTCATCCGCCCGCGCGGCATGCTTCGCCTCGCTCCGTCGTCGCGGTTCGTTAATCTCCTGCAGCCGATCCGCCGTCCGCGCCCCACCACTCTGGAAGTAGTCGAGCAGCAGCCAGGCGGTCGCCGCGCAGGCCACGAACACCGCGCCGCTGATGATGCCGTACGAATCCAACATGGGCCAGCGTTCTCCTGGGCAATGCACGGGCGAGCAGGAGCTCACACGCGGATGTTCACGATCTTCCGGATCACCAGCGCGCCCAGCACCTGCAGCACGATCGCCGTGGCGACCATCTGCTGTCCGAGCGGATCCTCGAAGAGCTTCATGACATAGGCATAGTTCAGTCGCAGCATGACCACGAACAGCAGCGGAGGCAGCGCGAGCAGCACGGAGCCCGAGAGTCTTCCCTCGCCGGTCAAGGCCTGCACCTGTCCGCGGATCTTGAAGCGTTCGCGCACGAGGTAGCCGATCTTATCGAGGATCTCGGCCAGGTCACCGCCCGTGGACCGCTGCAGGATGACCGCCGTGGCGAAGAACCGCAGGTCCGGATTGGGGACGCGGGCGGCCAGGCCGTCGAGCGCCTCCTCCATCGGCAGCCCCAGGTTCTGTTCCTCGTAACAGCGTAAGAACTCACCCGCGATCGGCTCGGCCATCTCGCTGGCGACGAGGTGGAAGCCGGATGCAAGGCTGTGGCCGGCTCGGAGCGCGCGGGCCATCAGCTCCATGGCTTCCGGAAGCTGGGCCGCGAACTGCTTCTTGCGCCGCGACCGGCGCATCGCCGCGTAGGCCAGCGGGACCAGGGCCAGCGTCAGGGCCAGGATCGGCACCAGCACCAGCGGCATGACGGGCACGGCGGCGCTCGACGCGCCGAGCAGCAACATCCCAGCGCTGGCGGCCAGGAACCGGGCGGGACGAATCTTCCAGTCGGCCTGCTGCAGGAAGAGCGACAGGTTCAGCCAGCGAGTCAACGTCTCGACCAGCACCCCAGGCGACGCTTCGGTCGGCTTCGCGATGCTCGACGCCACCTCCCGCTCCGCCCTGCTGCGTTCGGCGGCTCCCCGCCGCGCATCGGTGGTCCAGTAGCGTAGTCGTTCGTCCACCGCCTTGTCGCGCGACTCGCGGAGCCACAGCGTCAACGCGCCGACAAAGGCCGACACGCCCACGAACGAGGCCATCGGCACGACCCATGTGGCGGCGATTGCGAACAGTGACACAGCCATGGCAGGGCCTCGAAGTCCGTCGTGCAGGGACGTGGCGAATGCCGCGATCGAACGGCCGCGGTCACGCGAATCAGTCGTTCAGCATCACGCGCTCACGGAACGCGCTGGCCGGCAAACGCACTCCCGCAGCCTCCAGCCGCGACATGAAGTTAGGCCGTATGCCGCTGGACAGGAACCGGCCTCGCGCCATCCCGGATTCGTCCACGCCTTCTTTTTCGTACGTGAAGATATCCTGCAGCACCACCGTGTCCTGCTCCATGCCGACCACCTCGGTGATGTGCGTCACGCGGCGTTTGCCGCCCTCCAGTCGGCTGGCCTGGATGATCAGGTCGACCGCGCTGGCAATCTGCTGCCGCATGGCTTTGATGGGAAGTTCGAATCCGGCCATCATGATCATCGTTTCCATGCGGGCGATGGCGTCGCGAGGTGTATTGGCGTGGAGTGTCGTCATCGAGCCTTCGTGGCCGGTATTCATGGCCTGCAGCATGTCGAGCGTCTCGGGACCGCGGCATTCGCCGATGATGATGCGTTCCGGTCGCATGCGGAGCGCGTTGCGCACCAGGTCGGTGGCAGTGACCGCGCCCTTGCCCTCGATGTTCGGCGGCCGCGTCTCCAGCCGCACGACGTGGTCCTGCTGCAGCTGGATCTCCGCCGCATCCTCGATCGTGATGATGCGGTCGGTGTTGGGGATGAATCCGGAGAGCGTATTGAGCAGCGTGGTCTTGCCGGAGCCGGTGCCACCGGAAATGATCACATTCAGCCGCGCCTTGATCGCTCCCTCCAGCAGCATCACCATGTCGGGCGTGAACGCCTTGTAGCTAAGCAGGTCTTCGAGCTTGAGCGGATTGGCGCCGAAGCGGCGAATCGACACGGCCGCGCCGTCCAGGGCCAGTGGAGGAATGATCGCGTTGACGCGTGACCCGTCCTGCAGGCGTGCATCGACCATCGGACAGGTCTCGTCCACGCGGCGGCCGACACGCGACACGATGCGGTCGATGATCTGCATCAGGTGCTGGTTATCGCGGAACTCAACGGCCGTCTTCTCCATCCGACCCTGGCGTTCCACATAGACGTTCTTCGGCCCGTTGATCAGGATATCGCAGACCTTCGGATCCTTCAGCAGCAGCTCCAGCGGCCCCAGCCCGAATGTCTCGTCCAGCACCTCGTCCACCAGCCGGTCGCGCTCACTGCGGTTCAGCAGCGTGCTTTCGGAGTCGCACAGATGCTCCACCACCAGTCGGATCTCCCGCCGCAGCGACTCCCCCTGCAGCTCGCCGATCTTGCTGAGGTCGAGTTTATCGACGAGCTTGCCGTGGATGCGCCGCTTCAGGTTGTCAAAGTCGGCGCCGCGCAGGGGAGTATCCTGCGAGCGGGAGAGGGGATGGAGCGACTTCATGGGGCAGGACTCCCCGCGCCGCGACCAGAGAAGGAGGTGAATGGATTCCAGGGACAGGACGCGCGCGAATCGGGGCGGCGCAGTCGATTCGGCTGTGGGAATCGTAGCTCACGCGCGTTCCGGATCGCCGCCGGGCCGTAAAGAAGTCGCCCCGGGACGCGAAGCCACCGCAGCCTCGAACGGCGGGCATGCGCCGTTCGAGGCTGCTCGATACCGTTCGCCTCCTGCGGCGGTCGTGCCGATCAGGATTCACGCCGCGCCAGCACGCGACGCGCGGGCCAGAAGTTCAACCAGCCGGAGGCAGCAGCGGCCTTGTCCGGAGCCGAGGCCACGTCACCGCCGTCCAGGGCCGCGGCCATCGCGACGATCGACTGCGTGATCCCCGCCTTCGGAAACTGCTCCAGCAGCGGCACGCCGTTGTTCCGCACCTCGCCCATTGTTCGGTAGTCGTTGGGAACCTGCCAGAAGATCTC
>CAZUJM010000109.1:13467-13745 GCA_964620405.1 uncultured Pirellulaceae bacterium
GGCGTCCAAGCCGACGCGGTTCACGACCACGCGCGTCTTGTCCCGCAGGCCCTCGATCTCATCAAACGACATCGAAAGACGCACCACGTTCCGCAGGCAGGGGATATCGAGCTGGGTGACCAGCAGCACCCGGTCGGCTTCCGACAGGGCGGCCATGTCGAGTTCGCTGTAGGACTTGGACAGGTCCACGACCACATGCGTGAAACTGGCCTTGAGCAGTCCCAGCACGCGCCGCACGTCGTCCGCTCCCACCTGCGAAACCTCCTGCAAGTGCACCG
>CAZUJM010000109.1:13755-18679 GCA_964620405.1 uncultured Pirellulaceae bacterium
CGTGCCCGCGGCGCGAACCTACGGCGCGGAACGGTGCTGCGTCATCGATTTCTTCAGCAGCGAGAAGTCCATGCGGGACATGTTCTGCGAGACATCGGCCAGCGTATAGTCGGGAATCGTATCGAGGAAAACGTCGGCGTCACCGAGGGCCATGTCGAGGTCGACGAGGGCGACGGAATGCGAGTCATCGGCGGCCAGCGCGCATCCGAGGTTCACTGCCAGGCTGGTCGAGCCCACGCCGCCACCAGCGCCGGCCACGGCGATACACATCCCGCTGCGCTGCCGCGCCGATCCACTCTGCATCTGGCTGTGACCGATCCGCTGCAAGGCGGCATCCAGCTCCCCTTCGTCCAGCGGCAACGTCAGGAACTCACGCGCGCCGGCACGGATCGCACGCAGGATCAATTCGCCGTCGGAAGAACGACTCAGGGCCACCAGGCTGCAGCCAGGGAGGTTCCGCAGGCTCTCGATCAGTTCCATCGCCCGCGCGGGATTCTCATCCAGCGCCACCAGCGCCACATCCGGCTGGCTCTGCCGCGCGATGTCCTCGAAGAATTCGTAGCGCGAACACTCGGCTTCCAGCCACACCGAATCCATTGCCAGCAGCAGTCGCTTGAGCGACTCGCGATTCCGTTCATTCGGATCGACAACGGCCAGGCGCAGCACTTGGGCCATGGAGATCAACCTTATCCGAGGTGGGTTCGGTACCGCGCGGAGGTACGGTTCGCGCGTGTCGACGAGCGGCGCGGAAGTGCGCAGCCGGGCGACGGTACATTGCACCCCTAGTCTAGGTCGTCGTGGCCCAATCGGCCGAACAATCCGGGATCCTCGTCCGACGTGGCGGCGGCGGGACGGTTGGAACTACCGCGAAGCGATCGTTCGGCCACCGGCGGATAGGAGGGCCCTTGGAGTCGCTGCGCGGGCCGCAACTGCCGCCCGCGTTCAGCAGCCAGCGGCCGTCCTGCCGCTCGGCCTGCTGCCCAGCGTGTAGGCTCGGCGATCGGCGGCGTGCGACGCACGGCGGGATCCAGGGGCAACACCGGTGCCTCGGCCGCCGCCTTCGAATCACCCGCAGAGGTACCGTCTTCTGCCGCCGCCTCGACGGACGACGACTCGACTCCCTCGTCCGCCGTCGCCGGCGCCGCCGGCGACGATTCACTCGGCGACGATTCACTCGGCGCGGTGTCCTGGCCGGGGTGCGGGAACGTCTTCACGGAACCTTGGTGCCGGCGGCCGGAACCCACCGGTGCCGGCAGTTCCTGCTCGGCCGGTTCCTCGTTCAAGACTTCCACCGCGCCGGCGTAGGTCGTTCCCGTCGCACACGGACCGTCCGCATGGCAGTCGGGCTTCTCCATGTAGCCGCGCAACAGCAGTTCGCAATCCTCGGGCGATCGAGAGAGCATGCCCGGCAGGCACGCGGGCACTTCGTCCGGGTCGAGCGCTTCGACCAGTTCAGGCCGCACGGTGATGACGAGTTCCACTTCGTTCTGCTGCTCTTCCACGCGACGGAAAGCCGCTCCAACCCAGGGCATGTCCGCCAGCCACGGGAGGCCTCGGTTCTGCACGTCGGTGCGTGTCTGCAAGAGACCGGCCAAGGCAAGCGTCTGGCCGGCGCGCATCTCCACGGCCGTGTCCACCCACCGCGTTCGCAGTCCGGGCACTTGCGTACCGTCGAAGGTCACGCCGCTGGCGTTATCCAGTTCGCTGACCTGCGGTCGCACTTCCAGCCGCATGCTACCGTCGCCGAGCACGATCGGCACGAAATCGACACGAGTGCCGTACTGCTTGTACTCGATCGACAACGTCCCCAGGCTCTGCGGCACCAGGATCGGAAACTCGCCACCCGCATTGAAGCTGGCGGGACGGCCGCTGACGGTGACCAGCGTGGGATTGGCCAGCACCTTGGCGAGGTTGTTTTCGCGGAGAGCTTCGAGGAACCCAAAGAAGGTGCTGTCACCGCCCAGCAGCCCGAACGTGATACTGGCTCCATCCGTGCCTTCGGCCGTCCGTGCCGAGGGACTGAACTGGCCCATGGTCCCCGACACGCTCTGGACGACGAACCCGTTGCGGCCGAACGCCGCCCAATCGAAGCCCATCGCGCGGAGCTTCGTGCGCGACACCTCCATCACCTGCACGTGGAGCAGAACTTGCTGGACGCCGCCCACCTGGATATTGTTGACCACCTTCTCGGAATAGCTTTCCGCGATGCGCACGATGCGGCCGACATCTTCCGGCTGGTCGACACGACCGGAAAGCAGCACACTGTCCTTCAGCGAGCGTACGCGGACGGCGGCCTGCGGGAACTCGGAGTCGAGCAGCACCTGCAGCTCCTGGGCGTCACCGAGGATGATGACATCCAGCGAATACAACTGACCTTCGTCATCCCAGAGGTTGACTTGCGTCACTCCGGTCTTGAGCGCCGAAACCTGCACTTGGTTGGGCGCGATGGGGACTACTCGAAGCACGTCCGGGTTGTTGACCAGCGCGCGGGGCACCTCCCTGGCCAGCGTCAGGATACGACTGGTGTTGACGACCATCTCCAACTGGCGGCTGCCGCGTTCGACTTGGAATTCGACCGGCGTGCCGGGCGAGTCCTGTGACCGCAGGTCGTCACTGGCCCGGCAGAGCCCCGCGAGGGCGAGGACCAGCAGCGGCACCGTCGCGTGCGCCAGCATCCGTTTCAGGAGATTCGTCATCGCTCTGCGTCCTTGCAGCGAGGCGTCAGGGGAGCCGGCTCTAAGTGCGGTCGCCGGTCGCTCCCGGGGGTGCTTCCATCGCGGGTTCTTGGTGGCCCGAGACCGGCGCGGATCCTTGCGGCACGGCCTCATTCGGCAAGTTGGTCGGTGCGGGCCCAGGGCCCGTGGTGCCGGCGACGGGCCCCTTGGCAGTCGTCCACGGCAGTGACACCGGAGTGTCACCCGGACGCACTTCGCGCGGCAAGCCGTCCGGTGCGTCCCAGTGGAACTCATGCACGCCGTCCGGCGCGTAAACGCGCATCCGGAAACTCTTCGCGGGCTCGGCCACCCCGGCGCTACCGGCCGACTCGACCGCCTTCACGGGGGCCGCTGCCGAAGGCGAGGCGACGAGGGAGTCGTCCAGCGGGTCGCTCCAGTCGGCAACCGGGCGCGTGGCCGATTCGCCGTCGCGCGACGAGCCCGACTGGAGGTCGGCGAGGGTGGCGCCGTCGGCGGTATCCTCCGAGTTGTCCTCGGCGCTGCGCAGCGACAGCTTGATCTTGCCCAGCTCCGCGGCCAGCATGATCTTCTCAACCTGGGTGGGTTTTACGAGCAAAGAAACCGTCTTGGCCTTCACCCCCTCGCCATCGTCGTTGGCGTCGCGCTGGAAGCGATCGTCCACGGCGAAGACGGTGACATTCTTGAGGATGGTGCGCGTACGCGGCATTTTGACATTTGCGCCCTGGCGCAGGAAAACCAGCACGTCCACGCGATCGCCAGGATAGATCAAACCAGACGCCGAACTGTCCATCGTGACGCTCACGGAGGCCACGCGGAATCCCTTGGGGATCTTCTCCGCCGCCGCGGACAACTTATCCGCCTCAACCAGTTTGGCCTTGAGGATCGGTTCGCCGGCGTAGAGACGCGTCAGGGGCCGCTTGCCCACGACGTCTTCCAGCTTGCGGATCGCGCCGACCGGCAGTCGATCCTTCGGCCACTCGGCCACCTTCAGCAGGCGTTTCTCAAGCTTCTGCCCGAGGCCGACGTCGGTCGCGGCGACAAAGATCTTCTCCAGCGGCGCCGCGTTCCCCGCTCCACCTGCGCGCGAACGCAGCAGTTGGCTGGTGCCGATCGACGCGACCAAGCCGCACCCGAGGGCGACGATGACCAGGACCAGGGATTTCGCTCGCATGGTTTGCCTCGCAACGTACTCGGCATCCTGGCCGACCTCGAAGTCCGCGGGCAAACAAGCTCGCGACTACTCGATCCCTTCCTTGCGCATCACCGTTTCCGCCGACAGTCGCCGATCCATCCGGTCGCCCAGGAACGCCGCAACGGGCAGCCAGCTGACGTCCCGGAAATCCACGCCTACAACCACTCGCACGGGGACGCCTGGTACCGCGATGGCGGGGCGTACTGGCAGGACGCGTGCGATGGCGGGGTCCAGCGTCACGCCTTCCGCCGATTGGATCTGCACGTCCGACGGCACGATGCTCACTCCGCCCGCTTCGCAATGGTCGACCACCAGCTGCTGCACGGTGGCGGAGCTCGATCCCGCGAGGATCGCGGTCCGCGCACCTTCCCGTGACGCGTTGGTGAGTACCTGCTGCACCATGACGAGGCGGCCGTATTCGACCATGCCGAAGACGAGCAGGACGAGCAACGGCGCGACCACCGCGAATTCAACGGCAGCCGTTCCCCGACGTGATAATCGGGAGGACCGACACAGCCAGTACAGTTTACTGACGCCGTCCATCACACCCACCTCATTGCCCATAGCCTGCGCAGATCACCCAGAGACCAAGCAATCCGGGACGGAGACCGCGACCGGCGCCGCGGGCCTTAGACCAGCATGCCGTTCCAGAGGAAGTAGCCGATCGTGCCAATCGCGATAGGGATGCCATACGGCAGCAGCAGCATGCGCGGCTTGCGCTCGGCGGCGATCATCGAGAGGTAGTCGGGATTGCGGATGGTGACAATCTCTTGGAGGATCTGCCAGAACTGGGTTCGGTGGCGAGTCCAGGTGTTGTGGTAGATGACCAGGGCGATCGCCAGCACCGCTCCCACCAGGGCCGATACGGCGAACGCTTCCAAGGTCACGCCAGCATGCATCCAGGCGCCGATGCCAGCAAGCAGCTTGACATCACCGGCCCCCATGCCGCCAATCGCGTAGGCGGGCAGCAGCAGCAGCAGGCCCACGCCCGCGCCCAGCAGGCCCACCACCAGCCCTTGCACCCAACTTCCTCCAG
>CAZUJM010000110.1:0-1582 GCA_964620405.1 uncultured Pirellulaceae bacterium
GAACAGGCAACCGGGCACCCGTCGGCAAGCAGGTGTCCATCCTGCTCGTGACTGCCGACCACGAGGATAACTCCAAGGTCTTTGCGCTCGCCGGCGCCGGTTCGCTCGGCGCGGCCTTTGCGGATACTTCCGTAACGCTCACCGATACCGCGAAGTCGCTTGCCTCCGTCGGAGCGGCAAACGCGAGCGTCCCTTTGAACGTTGGCACGCTGGTCGTTTCGGCGAATCGCGAGCACAAGTATTCGACGCAGTCGGAAGCGTATTTTGGCAGCGCGGTGGCTGCCGTGGGACTGCCGAATGTCAAGTTCGATGGTCGCTCCACGGCAATGACTCGAATCGACGACCGCGCCGAAGTGGTGGCCAGCGGTCCGGTGGTGCTTCGTTCCGACCATCGAGTCACGCGCGTCGGCGAGGGACTGGCAGCGCGGCTGGCAGGCGGCGGCCTTGTTTCTGCCAGCGGTGGTTCGGGAGCAGGCAGCACCAATACCCTGGCGTCGTCGTCGACCGTGAAGGTGGGCGAGAACGCCGTGATCCGGCCGACGAGCGGTTCGGCGGCGATGGACCTTCTGCTGCTGCCTGCGAGCCAAGTTCTGATCCGGGACAAGGTGGGCACTTGGGGTGGCGGTGGCGTCGCCGTCTCGAAACTTGCCTCCGAGACCTCGGCGAACGTGACGACGGCGGTTGAGATCGGCAAGAGGGCGAGGCTCGAAGCGTCCGGAAACCTTGCGATCGGCACGATCGCGGACGTCGACGTGACGAACGCCGTGACGGGCGGTTCCGTGGGGGCCTTGGCCAATATCGTGAATTTCGTCGCGAGCACGAAGGCGGAGGTCGAGCACAAGGTCGACGTGGGCGAGGACGTGTCCATGATCGCGGGTGGCGATTTGGAGATCGCACCTGGCAAGAGCGTCGCGACCGAGGACACCTCGCGGGTTCGCACCGAGGCGGATGTGGATGGCTGGGTGGGAGGGGCGGTCACGACCATTGGCGTCAAAACGCCGGTGGAAGTGCGTAACCACGCGTCGGTGGAGTTCGGCGATCGAGCCGATGTGCGCAGCGGCGGCAGTTTGCGGATCACGGCCGACCCGGGAACGCCGGTAACGATCAGCGAGGGCGCCGTCGAATACTATGACCTCGAAGCGTTGTGGGACAAACTCCTGGGGCAGGAGAGCAAGAAGTATTCCCAGGAAGAGGTCACCATTACCAAGACTTCCGAGGTCGGCCTCGGAACCGGCGGCAACTTCACGGCCGGCGTGCATGGCGACGTGAAGCTCGTGATTCCCGCGAACTTCGCGACGGGAACGATCACAGGACAGCCAGCGACTCTGCTGGGCCAGCCGATCTCCGCGACCTACGATGCCGGTTTCGACCCCCACGCGTATATCAGCGATTCATTCGGCGCAACTAGCGATACGCTCAAGCCGGGAGTGCCCGCCGTGAAGGGCGCCGTCAAGGTGACGCCCATCGTCACCCGCAGCGGCCGGGTGACGGTTCGCGCGAATACGTTTACCGGCGCGAGTCGACTGGAGGCGCGGAACGCGGACATCCTTGTCAGCAATAACAGCCCGCGACACCTGCTGCT
>CAZUJM010000110.1:1592-14569 GCA_964620405.1 uncultured Pirellulaceae bacterium
GCGGATCTTGAACGTTGCAGCCGGCAATGTGGACGTCTTCCAGTTGAGCGGAGAGTCAGTCGACCAACCCGCCAACTGGACTTTGTCGTCCGATCCAAATCCCTCCTCGATTCGCGTGGAACAGAACCACGGTGGGGCGTTGAGCGGGAGCGGTTATGGACCGGCTGTCTTTCTGGACAAGCCGGTCAGCAATCCCCGCGGACTGGTCGCGATCAAGAACGCGGCTGGTTCGCTGGGCGTGTTGGGGACGATCGCGGCGAAGTCGGTCGACATCCAAGTCCCTACGGGTATCTCGGCGTTTTATGTCAAGGGAGCGTCACACGCGGGGGGACCGCCTGCGACCGCGCAGGCTGGCGGTAGCGCGGCGGTACGTGCCTTTGACGAGGACCTGAATAATCCGGACAAGACGCTGATGTACGCCATCAATGCGTTGAATCCGAGTGCGACCAGCGAGGACGCGCTGAATGCGCTGGTCTACCCGGCGACAAACGCCGTGGTGTCCGGCGCGAATGTGGATCAGTTCGTGCGACCCTTGTTTTGGGGCGTGGGCGTGCCGGGCTCTTCGTGGAACCCTGGAGATGTGAGCAGCAATACGGCGAAGTCGCTGATGGGCCTTTTCCGCAGCGATTCGGTGGACGCCTACGCGATCGATGGCGGTTTCCTGCCGCGACTCAAGAAGCTGCCCACCTCCTGGGAGGACTCGACGGCCCCGACGAGCGCTTCGGGTCAGACCGTGATCCGGGCGGAGCAGGTCGCTGTTTTTGCCGACACAATCAACGTCAATGGCGACATGGTCGTCGGGGACGCGGAGTCGCCGTCGCGATCCGTTGAGATTCCGGCTTCGCTGCAGGCGGAACTGGAGCGATACCAGGCCGACTGGAAGCAGGGCCGCGTCGGAGATCCGCTGCTGCGCATCGCTTCCGAGAAACTCACTACCGCCGCGGTCGGCGATCGACTGCTTGGCGTAACCTTCGATGCGCGCACCGGCCGTTTGATTGTCGACGAAGCAGACCTGGCGGCGGGAGCGCGACTGACGCTGGCAGGCAAGATCATCAACACCAGTCCGCTGGCGGGAAGGATCCAAGTCGAGAGCGGCGGTGGATATGTGTCGATCCGAAACCAGACGCAACTGCCGCTGGTGACCCAAAGGATTTCCACGCCGGGAGTGTCGCTGGCGACGACGATTCGCATCGTGGACATGCTGAAGGATGCCGCCAGTCGCCAGACGATCTACCAGCAGGTGGGGGAGGACATCCTGGTCTATCAGGGGAGCGAGACGGCCGACCTGCTGTCGGGGACTCCGCAGCAGCAGGTGCGCGGCGCCGTCGCCTATCGCCCCGTCGCCAACACCCGCTGGGAATGGACGAGGAGTGCCCAACTGGAACGCACGGTCAGGCTCTCCGTGGTTTCCACCAGCAGCATCGAAGGCACCACCGATCGCTCGGTGACACCTTGGCGTTTTGCCAACTCCGCCGACCCCTGGTCGTATGCCGGGAACGACGCCACCTCCGGACGCGTTGTGTCGGGGACGGCTTCCGATCCCGCGTTGCGTCGCGTCATCAAGGCCACGCTGCCCAGCCAATACCGTTATCTCCACCGATCCTCGGACGGACGCGGTCGGGTCTATGCTTGGCCGGACCAGGTGGGAATCGACGTGGTTGACTCGATTCGCGCCGACTTTCCTATCGCGATCACCTTTGATCGCCGCCCGTCGGCGGGCGTGGAAATCCAGTCGACCTCGGACGTTCGCTTACTAGGGGATCTGCTGTCGACGACGGTAAAGATCGTCACCGATGGCGACCTCCGCACGGGTAGCGGTGAGCAGAAGGCAAGCATTGAAGCGGGCCGGGTCACGTTGCAGGCGGGGAAGGGGATCGGCACGAGTGACAGCCCACTGTCGCTCGAAGCGGACACGCTGGGAGCCGTGAGCGTCGCGGGGGACATCCACCTGTCAGCGAACCAGGGATTCCTCGGCAAAGACCTGACCCTGGAATCGCTGCGGGCCCCCGGCGCTGTGACACTGAACGCCGGCGCCGACCTGCGCGCGAACGGGGCATCCGCGCCGATCATCGTCGCGGGAAGCGTGACGCTGGAGAGCAGGTTCGGCACGATCGGCGATTCGACCTCTCCGATGACCATGCGCAACGCGGCGACCAGCCCGCTGCGCATCGAGACGCTCTCGGCCCTCGGTGCGATTCATGTACGGTCCGTCGAGGGGGACGTGCTGCTGGGAACGATCGCGTCGGATGGCGAGGTCGCGATCACCGCGAAGGGCAGCCTCTACGATGCGCATACCTGGACGGCGAATGCGGATCGCGCCGGGCAGGTGGATGCGATCCTCAGCGACCTCCGGATCCTCGAAGATGCCAAGGCGATCGCCGAGGCCGTCACCCAGTTCCAGGTCGAGGTGAGGAGTCACTACCTCAGGCTCTGGGCCCTGCGAAACGACGGGGTCCTCTTCGATGGACGCCTGCAACTGCGACAGGATGCGTACGGGAAATGGGCCGTGCTCGCCGGGCGGGCGCTGGGGTTGCCCGAGGGAGGTCAGCCCAGTGCGCAGTCGGTACTGGACTACGCCGTCAAGGCGTACGAGTCCGAACGCGGATTCTTCGCTCGTTTGATAGGAGCTGGCTGGGAACAACTGGCGCCGTTTGTCGCCTTCCGAAGCGATTGGGTCTACGAGCTGACCAGCTCACAACGGTCGAAGCTGGTCACGGACCTGGGCCTCGACTCCAAGTCGCTGCTGCGACGAGCGGGGGTCGATCTGGCCGAAGCGATGCGCCCCTGGGACCCCGCAGTGCGCGTGGGCGGCCGGGTGAATGTAACGGGGCGGAACGTCACGCTGGTTTCCACGGAAGGCACCGTGGGCAAGATCGGCGACGCCGTGACGGTGCTCGGAAGTGAATTGCGAGCGGGTACTCTCACCGACACGCAGCAGTTCGAGATGGTGATGGCGGGGCAGCGAGGGGACGCCGTGCGCGTGCCCGGCGGCGTGCGTTTCCGAGTGCTTCGGCCCATCGTGCTGGCGGCGGATGGGCTGTTGCGTGCGGAAGGCCGTCGCGGAGTCGCGGTCGCCCAGCCGGCGGGAACACTCTCGCTGCGCGGAATTCGCGCGGAGTTGGGCGATGTCAACGTGGCGACCACGGACCAGATCGTCAACGGGCCAGGATCCACGGGGATTCTCGCTCGCGCGCCGGCGGATCCGCAGTCCGCCACCACCACGATCTATTCCCGCGCCGGTTCGATCGGCGCGGCGGATTCCAGAATCGTCGTGACGGGTGGCCCGGTGATGGCCAGCGCACTGCAGGGCGAACTGCATCTGGATGCTGTCGGCGGCGTGCTTCTCGAAGCTCCGCCGGTTCCGCAACCCGAAGTGCCGGTCGATCCTTCGCTGCCCCAGCGGCAGGAACTCGATCGCCTCGACCTGACACCGGAAACCATTCGTTCCTTCACGCTCGGCGGCACGACGCCTGGCAATGGTGCTGGCTTCCACGATCAGCTTCAGGTCCAAGGCCAGGCCATTCTCGATGGCGTCCTCTCGATTCAGTTGGCTGCGGGCTACGTCCCGCGCGTGGGTGACGAGTTTGTCATCCTGACCTACAACAGCGTGCGGGGGTCCTTCGCCTCGGGGCGTGGGCTGTTTGGCCTCGCCGACGACCTGTGGTTCCAGTTGGTGCAGACGGGGAACGAAACGACGGCGGGGACGCTGACGCTGGTGGCGCGCGAGTTCCTGCCGGGCGCATCGGCCGCGTTGTCCGTGGCCGATGCCGTGGGCATCCGCGTCACGAACATCCGTAATCAGATCGGCGAACTGCTGAACTACAACTACTTCAAGCAGGATATTCAAGTTGCCTTTGAAGGGGGATTCACGTTTGGCGACGTGTCCGCGTACGGTCGCGTTGCCTTGCGCTATGCTCCACGCTACGAACGGTACGAGATGTCGATCGATGGAACGGCCAGCGTGGGAACGACCTTCGCGATGGCGGGAGAGTTCTTGGCGTCGATCGGTATCCAACCGGAGGGCACGGTTACCAGCGTCGCGCTGGTGGCCGATGGAGTGGATGTCGACACGCGGTGGGGCGGCACGACGCTGGCTGCGCGACGCGGCAAATTGGGACTGCTGGTGAGCGAAGCGGGCGTTGCGCTTGAGGTGTCGGCTGGCATCGCCGCGCAGTTGGGCCGCGACCTGTCGCTCCATGCCGACGAGATTCGTGTGCACTACAACGCCACCGCGGTCGACTACTCCGGCGTCATGTTCGTCCTCGACAGTGTCAACTACACCTTTGGTTCGCTGCCGGCGGGAGCGTTCGGGGTGGCCGTCGAACGCGGCGAGTTGATTGCCGGTAATGGGTTTCGCGCCGCGGGGAGCTTCGCGATCCGCGGTTTCTCGCAAAACGTAGTGCTGGCCGATGGGACCCAGATCGCGGCCGACGTCCTGGCCATCGGTGGTCGGGACCTGGGAGGCTTCGCCGGCACGCGGGCAGGCACACCCGAAGCCATCGGAATATCCGCGGACGACCTGGACTTCGCGGCCGCGCTGATCACGGAGCGGCCTGCGGCCGGAGGAGCCTCGCGCAGCTGGCTGACGGTGGAGGGAACCGGTGGTTCGGCGGGCCTCACGGGCATCGAAGGCGTCGAGGGAGTCCTGGCCGATTTCGCCGTCTCACTGAATCGTCCGGCCGGCGACGGATCGTTGGTGGACTACCGACCCGGTAAGACCCAGCTGGTCGTCGATACGGCGACGACCGCGGGCGTAGGCGTTCGACTGAGTGCTGATGGATCCAAGGGGCCCTTGGCGATGGCGTCAGGAACGGCGCGGCTTGCCGTCCCTGGCAACGTATCGGTGAGCGGCACGTTGGGCATGAGTCTGCAGGGTACGGATCTGGTGATGGTCGGCAGTCGACTGTCCGCGCAGCTCGGTCCGGATGACGGCACGACCTACCTGAAGGTCAAGGACGCATCGTTCGGATTGCTGGCGACATCGACGGAGACTGCCCTGGAGTTAAGTCAAGGTTCGCTCGACGCGAGGTTGGGGGAGTTTTCAAACCTGCAGGCCGACAAGGTGTTCGCACAATACACCTCGGAGACGACGATCGCCGCGGGACGGACGTTGACGGTGGGAACGGCATCCTACACCTTCACATCGGCAATCGACGCTAATACCGTCGCTTTCGGAACCCAAGGTTTTCGAGCCACGATCGCGGACTTCGCATCGATCTCCGGTGATGTGGGGTTCCAATACGATGAAGAAGGGTTCCGGGCGGTGGGGACCGACATCTCCACGGAACTGAATGGGGGCAATGTCGCGAGCCTGTCATCGCGGCGCGGAAGTTTCGGGCTGCTCATCCGAGAGGGAGAGGTGGCGCTGGAGGCCCGTGCTCGCGAGTTCGACCTGGATCTCGCGGGGCTGGATGTGGTGGCGGCCGACTCGGTGTTCCTGCGTTACACCTCCGACGGCATGGCTGTTGAGGCGGGCAGTTCCGTGCAGGTATCGGATGTTACGTACACGTTCCAGGATTCGATCGCCGCGGCGACGAAGGCTTTTGCGCTGACGGGATTGAATATCGCCGCTCCCAGCTTCGCTTCGTTGTCGGGCGACTTGGGGATCTCACTGCAGGGCGTGGGCGCGGAACGAAGGGTCATCGGCATCGGCCAGAATATCCACGCGTCGCTGCGAGCGCCCGATGGCAGCGGCGTTACGGCCACGAATGCTGCCCTGGGGGTGGTCGTCTCTGCGGACGGCGCGGTCGTCGAGGTGCAGGGCGGTTTCGAAGCGAACCTGGGTGGGCTGCTGGAAATGAAGGCCGATCGCGTGGTCGTTCAATTCGCTTCCTCGGGTGTGCCCAACGTCCCGCAGGGCAGCCTGTTGGCGATCGGTGATAGCTCCTACCAGTTCTCGACTGGAATCGCGCCCGGGACTCGTTCGTTTTCGGTCCTCGGATTCGTTGCGTCAGCCGAGGGCTTTGCCACGGTTCGCGGCGACGTGGGCTTCGCGGTCGCCGATGGATATGTCGTTGCCACGGGACGCGGCATGTCGGCGGGGTTGCTGGACTCGTCGGGAGGCGGTGTTCGGGTTGAGGACGCGTCGTTCGGCCTGTTGGCCAACTCGCTGGGCGTGTCGCTGGAGCTATCGGGCGGAAGCGTGCGGATGCGGGCCTCCGAGTTGCAGAACCTGGGCGCCGACCGCGTGTTGGTCGCCTTCGCGTCCGCGTCTGCCAGCGTGGCGCGAGGCCAGAAGGTATCGGCCGCGAGTGTCGATTACGAGTTCCAGTCGACGATGACGGGCGGCTTCCAGCAGTTTGGTGTCCAGGGACTGCGAGCCGATCTCGCGGGCTTCGCCAGTCTTTCGGGCGACTTTGGGTTCCGCACTTCGGGAGACGCGATTGTCGCGGTGGCCGACAACGTAGCTGTGTCCCTGGTCGGCGGGACCAACGCTCGACTGGGACTCAGCGGCGGACGACTCGGGATGCGACTCTCCGGGGAGCAGATCCTGCTGGAGGTGTCCGGCGGCAACCTCGAGGCGCAGATCGCGAACTTCACCCCGGTGTCGGCACGCGACCTGCGCGTGCGTTACGCGACGCAGCAGGCGGGCGTGAGGGAAGGTGATGAGGTTGTGATTGGTCCAGCCCGCTACGTATTCTCGGAGGAGATCAAGCCGGGGACCGTATCGTTCGATGTGGCCGGGTTGTCCGCGGAAGTCCTGGGCGTCCTGCAGTTGTCGGGCGACTTCGGCTTCTTGAAGACAAACGACCTGCTGGCGGCCTACGGTACCGGTCTCACCGCTGCCTTTACGCTGGGCGACCAGGTCGAGGCGAGCGTCCGCGACGCTACCTTCGATGTTCGCTTCGGCTCTCAGTTGCTCTTCGACCTTTCCGGCGACTTCCGCCTCAAAGCGTTCAACCTCATCGACAAGACGCTGCCGGTCCGCATTCGTCCAAACTACCAGCAGCTGACCCTGGACGATGGCACGCAGGTGGACGCCGCCGTATTCACGTTCGGCGTTGCCTTGCCAGATCTGTTCCTGGGCGCTGGCGACATCGGTCTTCGGCTGGATGACGCGGGATTTGGCCTGGCCATCGCCAGCGACATGAACGAGAAGCGATTCTGGGTGGCGGCGAAGGCGAACGCCGACCTGGCCGGGTTCGTCGGCATCGACCAGTTCACTGCTTCCGTCCGCGACGCCTATGCCGTGATCAACACCAGTGAGATCTCCTTCGGAAACTCGCTCGGAGGAGGCGCGATCGACTGGTCTCGGACGCCGCTGACGATCGCGCCTCTGGAGTGGGATGGACCCGAGCAAGCCGAACCGGTGCGGATCGACATGCGAGGCTTCGCCATCGCTGCGCAGGGTGATGTCGAGGCGAACCTACTGGACGTTGCGCAGCTGGACGGTCGATTCTCGTTTGAGTCGTCGGTGCGGGACGTGACGTTGATTGGCGGTGAGAAGGTCACGGTGGATGCTTTGCTGGTGGGAATTGCGGATGCCAACCTGTTCCTGGGCGTGGAGGAATTGGGGAATCGCAAGGGACTGTTGGCGGAGAAGGCCCAGTTGTCGTTTGGGGTGTTCGGGGAACGCAGCGTCGCCGAGGGCCAAATGCGTCGGCAGTGGTCGATGCTGGATGCCTCGGTCGATTCCGTCGAACTTTCCGGCGTGGACGGCGCGGCCTTGGCGTCGCGGAGCGTCGAGATCGAATACCTGCGGCTGCCGGAAGACCGTTCGTCGATCGACACGACTCGGCCCTTCGCGCTGGACTTGAACCATGCGTTCTCGCTGGGAGTGGACAAGCTGCAACCGGACCAGCGCGAACTGTTCGCGCTTCGCGGGGATTTCGACCTGGCGATCGGCGAACTGCTCCAATACGACGGTTTGCTGGACCTGCGTGTCGAACTCAGCCAAGTGCCGGCCTACGATCCCGGGACGAAGGAGCACACTTCGGAGTCGATCGCTTCGCTGTCGTTCGCCGTCGTGGACCAAGACCTGTTCGTGGGCGAGGTCCATGAAGGCGGCGAACGCGTGGGGCTCGAGTTGCAGGACGTCGATTTCGCCGCGATGATCGCCTTGTCGCCCTCGAGTGGGTCGGCTTGGGTGGCTGCGGATGGCTCGACGGAGACGATTCGAGTCGTGGGGGTGCCGAACACTCAACTGTCGGCGGAATCCGTCAGCTTGCGGGTCAACACCCCCGACCTGCGTGGGCGGGTCATGGATCTGAAACGCGCGCCGATCATTGTGCCCACTGGGCTTGGCTCGCGCCTCGGGGTGGTCGGGGGCTCGATCTGGGGCGACGGTCGGAGCGTCACGCTGGATCTGGATGGAACGGTGGGTGCGGAAGCGACCGTGGAGGTCGAAGGCGCGATGCTCTCACTGGCATCGGCCGTTTCCGTGCGCGGGGACTTTTCCTTTGGTGTCAGTGAAGTCACGGATGGCCTGAAGACGCGCAGGGCCGGCGAGGAAAGTACGCTCACGAACGTCGACGGCCGTTTCGCCGTGCTGTCGGTCGCTTCGACCGATGTCGATGTGTTCGTGGGCTACCCAGGAACTGGCAAGACGCCTTACTTCGGCGACGGGCCGCTTGCGGACGCGGTTGGTTTTTTTGCCCGCGACATCGACTTCGGATACGCGGTCTTTACGAACGGTCGTCACCTGTTCGACGCTTTGAAGATGGATGTCGCGTCGGCTTCCTTGGTGGGGTTGGGAGAAACCGTTACGGGTGGACTGGAGAGCGTCTCGATTCGCCGCAACGCCGGTGTGGAGTTGGGGGCTTTGGATACGGGGGCCATCGACTTTCCGCAGTCGTTCCGCGATGCGGGAGGCTATCGAATCAAGACGGCCAGCGGCGGTGTGCTGCTGGACCTGGTTGGTACGGTGCAACTTTCGGCTGACGTGGAGAAGGCGTCCCTCAAGCTGGATCGATTTCTCTCGTTGGAGGGGGCTCTGTCCTTTCAAGTGGGCACTTCGGTGGTGGGCGCGCGAGCCGACTCGGGGCTGCTCGAGATGATTCCCGGCGTGTCGGGGGTGGGCCTGACACACGATCTGTTCGCCATCACCGCCGGTGGTACGAACCTGCGCGGCTTCGTGGGTGTTGAGTCGCCGGGACAGGGGCAACGGGTCGGCCTGGTCGTGGAGGGTGTCGAGTTCGGGTTGGCAGTCATGGCTGCGACCAGCGTGAGTGGTGTGTCGATCCCGGGGATCGCCAGCGTGCTGCCCGTCTATGTGGCCGCGAAGGCCAACATGCAGTCGGCGCGACTGGAGGGAATGGAGACGATCGCCGGTGCGCGGCTGGATGGCATTTCGGTGGAGATCAATACGAGCCTGATGCCGGCGGTGGAAGCGGCGGTGGGGCCTGCCTTCTACGTGGCTGCCGGGCTGCTGCCGATGCCCGCGATCGATTTCCGCGCGGGCGCCGCGTTCAGTGGCGTCGGTCTGTCGGTTGCCACGGGTGATCCGACGAGGCCGGTGCTGCTGGATTTCACGCAGGAGATCGTCGCCGCGCAGGTCGGTTATTTCGAGGCGACCATCGCCGACTATGTGCAGGTGGCCGGGTCGATGGCGCTGGCCAAGCACGCGGGCGAAGAGGTGACGTTGACCGATGGACGCTCGGTGACGGTGAACTCGCTGAGCATGGGGCTGGAGGTGTTGGGTTTCGCGGGGATCGGCGGCTACTGGGGACGCAATCCGGCCACGGGGCGCATCGACGGTTCCGTGCGCGACGAGTCGGCGGTCGGATTCGTCCTGGATCGTTTCCAGGCGGCCGGCGTCTACATGCTGAGCGCCTCGTTGACGAATCCCGGAGTCTACTTCGGCTTCGAGGCCGACCTGCCGAGCGCGCGGGTGATCGGCATCGAAGGCTTGCGCGCTTCGATCAGCAACTTCTCGATCGACATGAACGTGGGGCTCTCCCTGCAAGGAGCGGCTGTCGACTTCAGCCGCTCGAAGCACACCGTCCGCACGGCCGAGGGGACGATCGTGGAGCAATCGGGGTACGCGGTGCGCGGGCCGAGCGCCGCGCCGGTCGGCGTGCTTCGACTTGACCAGGCGTTGCTGCGGACGCATGGCCTGTCCGAGATGAACCTGCTGGGGATGGTCGATCTGCGCGGCGCCATCGACTTCCAGGTCGATGCCACCGGAATTACCCTGTACGCCGATGGCTCGGGCCACATTGGTCCCAGCGGAGGTCCGCGCATCGGCGTCGACCGATACCAGGCGTTCCTCCAAGTCACGCGCACGGGCCTCGCATGGAAGTCCGAACTGGATGTCGCCTCGATCGAATTGGGGACGACCGTGTCGTTGACGGCCGATTCGCTGCGGATGGTGGCCAACACGACCGGCGAGGAGGTGCGTTACACGATTCCCGGGGACCTGCAGGTTCCGGGACAGCCCGACACCGTCGTGGTCCCGTCCTCGCCACCCGGGGGCAGCCAGCCTACTTCCTATCTGGCGGTCTCCGGCGCCGGCCTGCTGAAACTGCCGGGTTCCGTGGCGATGCATGGATCGTTCGACCTGCTGCTGAAGCCCGATGTCTCGACGCTTCGCTGTGACATGCGACTGGACCTGCCGGTGCTCAATCCGCTTGCGGTCACGGGGACGTTGGAATACGTATCGGAGGCGGGGGGCGGACTCTATGGCAGCCTGCAGGTGGGAGCCCTCGACGGCGGCAGCCTGATTGATACGCCAGGGTTCACTTTCGACGCCCGCTCGCTGGTGGAGGTGAACGCGACGGCCTCGGAACGCCAGGTTCGATCGCTGCGTCGCAAGGGCGAGGCGGATGCGGATGGCGATGGCTACGTGCTTCGGACACTTCCCGCGAACAAGGCGACCATCGCCAGCGAGGGGCTGATTTCGGTCGGCGGTGTGGGCATCGTGGGGAGTGTGCGGCTCGAGTTCCTGCCGAATCGGATCGCGGCGCGGCTGGATGGCAGCATGAACGTGGGCTTTGGGTCGCTGGATGTTTCCGGTGTCGCTTGGATCCTGCACGGACCGGAACGACCCGTCGACCTGGTGCTGGACGCCCAGGTATCCGGTAGCGTGGCGCGACTTGCCGGAGTTGACGGGCGGCTGTTGATCAACACCAGCGACTCCGATGAAACCATCGACTCCGGCGTGGTCGTGAAGGCCAATACGGACTTTGACGCGCGACTGTCGGCAGTGGTCGATATCGGCCTTTTCAAACTGGCTGTGTCCGGCCGGATGCTTCGGCAGGAGGGTGGTTTCGAGTTGCGTGTCGACCGCGGAACGGCCGATTTTTTCAACGCCGCGACGTTCGACGTGTCGGGATTTTATCGCTCTGATGGAGCCTATCAGTTTTCGGTGCAGGGCGCTACGAAATTTTCGATGCTGGACGTCGAGTGCACGTCGAACATCTATCTTTCGTTGTCGCGCGAAGCGGTGAGCGGCACCAGGTCGTTCCGGGGTGAGGTCGTGGGGACGACGCGTTACGATTGGGGATGGCTGGGCAGCGGGGCGGGCCCCGGTTTTCGAGGCTTCGTCGGCTTTGGACCGGCCAGCGTCTCCTTCCGTGTCGAAGTGCAGATCCTCGGGGTCACGATTCCCGTGGGCATGGACTGGAAGTGGGTCAACACTTCGGGCGAGGATCGTCCCGATCCGGTGATCGCTCGACTCCAGGGCGGTATCCTGACACTCAGCGCTGGCGATGGGTTGGAACGCTACGGGGATGCGGGCGGCAAGTGGTACGGCAGCATCCTGGACGAGACCTATCATGTCGACGCCGTGCGCGACGGATCCGGCAAGGCGGTGGCGGGCAGCGTGCGCGTCCGCTCGTTGGGAGTGGAGCGGACGTTCACGGGCGTTACGAGGATCGTTGCCGATGGAGGATACGGCAACGACCTTTTTCACGTGGGGCCGGGAGTCGATTTGGAGCTGCAGATCTCTGGGGGGGCCGGTAGCGACGTCCTGGCGATCGCGCGTCCCGGCGGCAGGAGCGTGCTCTCGGGAGGAACCGGGCTGGGCTACGATACGCTCGCCCTGCAGGCCACCCTCGGCAGTTACACGTTGGTTAACGACGGCACGACGTTCACGTTCACGCCGGTGGATTCGTCCGGCCCGGCGTGGACCGCGAGCGGCGTGGATACGCTGCGTTTCACCGACCGTACGATCGCCTACACCGAGGTGCCGGTGGGGCAGCGGGTGAGTGCCGGGCCGGTGGTCTTCGGGAACATCTACATCGACCAGCGTACTTATTCCAACGGAAAGCAGACGGTCAACCTGGACCTGACACCGCAGGACGACGAGCCATCGACGGTTTCGGACGCCCGAGGCGAGTTCCGGTTCGACGATTCCATCCTGGACTTCTCCGACCGCGATGGCAACGGCGTCATCGATTTCCGCGATGGCATGGTGGTGGCCGGCGAAGTCCGCTTGCGGGACGGCAAACCGATGGTCAGCGTCCTCGACTCGCTGTCCGGCGCGGACATGGGCTTTCCCCTGGTGGGCCTGCCGGGCCGCAGCGTCAATTTGAATACAACGATCAAGTATGTCAGCCTGCTTCGCTGGCGTCCCGACATGAACCTGGGCGGCTTGGAGGTGACGCCGGAGTTGATCACGCACCTGTATTCGCAGCTCTTGGCGACCACTCCGGAGACATTCGCGGACGACGATTTCTCGCCGTACGTCGCCATGGGGTCGTCGAATCCGGCGGAGGTAGCGCGCGGGCTTGAGAGCATCAAGTTCACGTATTCGCAGATTGTGAACCTGATGACGTTCATTGAACTTTTCCGGGAGTTCGAGCTGGACTACGACAACGAGAACGCCTGGGGCTACAAGCCGTCTCCGAACGAGGCCGATCGTCTGGAAGTGGTGGCTTTCAGCGCCTACGGATACTCGATTGCCACCCGCTTTGGTTTCCCGGCGATCGACTGGCTTCGTCGCCCATCGGTGGCTCCCTGCTTTGATGTGTTCGATGTGAAGCATGTCCGCGCGGTGCTCAAGGAAGCGCTTGCCAACTATCCGACCAAGCGACTGT
>CAZUJM010000110.1:14579-18322 GCA_964620405.1 uncultured Pirellulaceae bacterium
GGATTTCGTCGTGGACGCGCGGCGTACGCGGGAGCAGATGACGCGCATCGAAGCGGCGATCGAGAAGCATTTCGGCACGATGCTCGATCACTTGGCCGACGGACTGGTGCTCAGCCAGCGGGTATTGGATCAGCGCCTGACCGAGGCCTTTGAACTGAGCAAGCTCGTGCCCCAGTCGGGGCAGCAACTGTTCGTGCCGTCGATTTCCGGGGCGAAGCGGGAGTTTGTCGAGAACCTCGCGGAAGCCTTGGTAGAGCATGCGCCCAAACCAAGGGACCAGTATCGAGCCGCGTTCCTGCCATTGTTCTACAAGCCCAAGGAAGTGGATCGGCCGGATCGCCGCGTAACGGGACGCGTACGCGTTACTTTGGAGGATGCGAGGGAGCAAACTTTTTCCAATCAGCTCACGCTCGATGCCCGTTCGTCGGGACAGGTGCGTTTGCGACTGGAATTGTTGGATGACCGGGGACCGCTGCCGGCGCCCGACTACGGGCTGGCGGTCCGTTTTCGCACCGGGGGAACTGCCCGTGGCGCGGACTATCGCCTGTCGACGGGCGATTCCCTGTCGATTGCCACGTTCGCACCGGGTGCCTCCTCCACCACGGTGGACGTGCTGGTGTCGGAAGCGGCAATCCGGGATGGCGACCGTTACCTGCAGTTGGAAATGCTCAGTGCCGATTCCGGTTATCGCGTCGAACCTGCGGCATCGGTGGTCTCGATCGCCTTCGGCAACAAGGCGGAAACGGCCATAGCGGGGCACCTTGGAGTGCGCGGGGAGTTCCTGCCGCACGAACTAGTCACTCGGCGGAACGGCGATGCGGTCTACCTGCGGGCTCCGGCCGGTGGCGACCATGTGGTGCTTCGCGGGATCGACGGCCAGCCTGACGTCTTTGTTGTCGGGGATGTGCAGGCGAGTGGAGTGCCGTTCATTGAAAACCTGCGAGCTGAGGAAGGCGATCGCATCGAAGTGTCCGTCGGCGGTATCCGGGAGGCACGGTGGGCGAACATCCTGGGGAACACGCAGTACCGCGCCGAGGCTCTCGCGCAATTGCGGCAGACGCTGGGCCCCGAGGTCGTGGACCGACTGAACCCGGCGGTGCTGGCTGACTTGGTCGAGCAGCGCATCGAGACACTGCACCCGCAGCCGTCCTTCTCGCTTGCCGATCTGAATACGCACGGCGGAATTATGTTCGATGTCGTGGGACGCAGGCCGCTGGCCTACGTGAGCAAGTACTCCTCGACGACCGGAGATGTTGCCTGGGGCACTTTGAGTGCCAATCCGGCCGCGGGGATCTTCACGGGGGTGGACATCCAGTTGTCGGCCAATCGAGTGCGTGAAAACGCGGCCAGCCGAACCCTGGTGGGAACCTTGTCGACCGTCGCATCCAACACGTCCGCAGCGTGGACCTACACGCTGGTGCCGGGTGAAGGCGATGCGGACAACCAGCGATTCACGATCAGTGGCAATCGCCTGCTGACGCGCGGGGCGATCGACTACGAAGGCAACCCGCGACTCTCGGTGCGGATCAAGGCATCGGAACCCCGGGGGCGTGAGTATGAAAAAGCCTTCCAAGTGGTTATCGAGAACGTCCGGGAGGCTGCGAGCCTGGACGTTCCCGCCGAATTGAGACTGTCCAGCGGCGTTGCGCCGGCGATCGTCTTTCCGCACCTGCCGTTGGGAGTTTTCGACGAATCCACGGCGGCGCGACAGCATGTCACGCTGATGGTGGGCAAGGGGGCCCTGGCAGCGCGTTCCGCCCTGGGTGTGTCCGCCCGGGAGAGTCCGCTCGGTTGGAAGTTCGAAGGGACGCGGGAGGCGTTGAATCGGTACTTCACCGATGCGACGGGCTTTGTCCGCTACCAGCCGCCCGCGAATTGGACGGAACCGGTGCAGCTTACCCTGATGGTGGGTGAACCTAACCTGAAGGGGTTCCCACGCGTGACCGCCACGTCCCGGTTGGTACCAGCCTTCACTCTCTCCACGCAACCTGCGTCCGTGACCATGGCCGAAGGGGAACCGGTGGAGGCCGTGGTCCCCAGCGGAAGCCCTTGGCGAAACCAGGGACTGGCCGTGGATACGAACGAGAACGGCGTGCTGCAGCCGTTGGACGCGATGCTGGTGATCAACGAACTGCACCAGCCCACGATCGTGGATGCATCGAGAATGCTGCCCGCGACGCGTCCCGCGGGTTCTTCGCTGCCTTACCTCGACGTGAACGGCGATGGTTACTGCTCGCCCCTGGATGCGCTCGCGATCATCCAGGCGCTCGTGTCGCTGCCAGAAGCCGAGAGAGAATCGACTTCGGACTTCGGACCATCCGGCGAAGCCGGTCTGCTTGCAATTTCCCCCGATCTGACAGCTGCGCAGGAGTTCGCAGGAGCCGATGTCGCCGAGTTCTGGGAAGGCGTGTCCATCGAAGAAGAACCGGTGGAGCACGAAGTGCCGGTGGCGATGGACGAGTTTGACCGGTTGCTGGGCCTGATCGCCGACGATGTGCTGACAAGCAGTCGTCACTAGCCCATCATCGTCGCTCGATCGGAGCCAAGGCGATCAGTCGGTTGCCGGCGCGATGCCCGCGGACGTGCCAGCTGGGCGCGGGGACGATCGCCGGAGGGATGCGCGAACCGCCTCGGGGAATGCTCGCGCATCATGCCACGACAGGATTCGGAGAGGCCAGCTCCTGTCGGTCGCGGTGCGAGAGATAAAGGAGGAAGACGACCACGACGAGCCAGGAGGTGACCTGCAGCGGGACGAGCGCAGGGAGTGTATAGAGGACTCCCGGCGCGAGGGAGAATCCCCACACGACGAGGAACAGTCCTAGGGCGATCTGCTGCGCACGCTGGCCGTATCGCGGCAGTTGGGTCACGCGGAAGAGGCTGACGAGCGGAAGCATGAGCAGTAGGTCGTCGTACCAGCGGTGGTAGGTCCAGAAGCGGGCCAGCAGCGCCGTGACACCGATCAGCAGCCACAGGTCGATGTGCCGATGCGCGTAGACCCACGCTCCGAGCGATGCCAGGAGGAGCAGGGATACGGCCTGCACCTGCGCCGGCTTCCATGTCGTTTCGGCCAACAGGTCGTGGACGCTGCCGTATCCACCGAGTTGGGATCCATAGTAGGCGCCTTTCGTGGCTTTGACGGTCCATCGCTTCAGCACGTTGGAGCCCCGCAACGCAGGTTTCTTGCTGATCATGCTGTCGGCAGAGTAGAAACTGGAGAGAAGCGTGAGGACCAGGTAACAGACGGCGATCGTGATTCCGTAACGCTTTTTGTCAGTCACCAGCAGCACCAGCCAGAAGAAAGGCGCGGCGATGGTGGGCTGGACCAACGCCCAGAGCATGGCGGCCGAGGCCAGCCACGGGCGATTGCCCGCGGTGGCGGCCGGACTGCTGAGATGGAGTACCACGTAGAGCAGGATCGGCAGCACGAGGGGGATCAACTGCCCATTGCCCAGGGCGGCGCCGGCGGCATAGGAGGCAAAGGGCATCAGGCCGACGAAGGTCCGCTGGAGTCGCGTACGGGCGAGGCTGTGTTCGATCATCTGTCGACTCAGCCAGCACAGGCCGACCAGCGAGAGAGCGAACCAGACGATTTTTGTCCAAGTCCAAGAGAGATGGCCAAGCAAGGGCCAGAGCAGGGCGAAGGTGGCGGGCGGATGCATGGCTTGGTGCATTCCGAAGTAGACGCTGCCGGTCGTGAACCAGGCGTTTACTTCCGTGTACCGCGAGTACAGGTCGACCGCTCC
>CAZUJM010000111.1:0-9713 GCA_964620405.1 uncultured Pirellulaceae bacterium
CAAGGGAACAGGACGTTTCGAGCGAGAGCGGGACCGAGGACCAGCGAGACGCTCCGGGCACCGCGGCGATCTTTCCCCGTGTGATCGGCGGCGTGTGATCGGCGGCGTGTGATCGGCGGCGAAGCCAAGACACGTCGCATCGCTTCGCGTCTCAGCGTGTTTCCGCCTCAACGACCGCCCTTTGGGGAGCCTGGGTTCGAATGTAGCATAAGGCCCCCCTGCCGACGACTTGCCACGCATGGATTTGCGCCGGGAAGCAGCCGGCGTCCGGCGTGTTGCGAACGGTTCGGTCGAAGAAGAAGGCCCGCGCCGGACGAGCCGGTGCGGGCCTGTGAATGCGAAGGACCGGGGAGAGAGCCGCCGTCGTGGGATCTCCGGCGTTTCAGCCGCCGCGGGCCGTTATTCGTCGCGGAAGGAGGTGAAGAAGTCGTCACGGATGCGCCGCTCCACCACCTGTCCGACCTCGTCGAGGCTGCGTCGTTGCCCGACGGAGTGCCAAGGGCCGACCTCCTTGAGTTCCGGCATGACCTCGATCAACTGGTCGATCATCATGCGGGCCAGCCGCTTGACGCTCTCCGACTCGGCCTTCTCCTGGATGGCGGCCGCCGTCTTCATCAGCCGGACCAGTCGCGCTCGTTCGAGGACCGGGGACGAGAGCGGCGCGTTATCGTCGACCAATAGGTCGGCCAGCGGCACCTCCAAGACGCTTTGCCACCGCGCCAACTCGGTCAGCCGCAGGTCGGTCGTCGCCTGCTCCTGCTCCCGCAAGGTCGCCATGTCGACCCGCAGGTGCCGGGCCACGGTGCGCATGGACACTCCCTGCTGCTGGCGCACTTCCGCGATGCGGTGCAGCCGAGCGGCCGGCTTGGCCGGAGCGGCCGCCGCCTTGGTTGCGGGTCGCCCTACCGATCGAGGCGTCGGCGTGGCGGGAGAAGCCGCCGAGGCCGCCGCAGTCGGAGGTGCCGGAGCGGCCGCGTTGAGGAGCGTGGATTCGGTCGATGCGTGGGGAGAAGTCATGGACATGGCAGCCTCACCTCCGGTCCGGAATGGACCCCTGTTCGATGTGATCTCGCGTGGATGCCGGAACCGAATGGGACCCGACATCCGTGCCCTGCCGATTTCGGCAGGCACGGCCCCCGCGATCGGACTGCGGCTCGAACGGCGAGCAGGCCCGCAACGCGGTGGCGATCTTCGTCTCTGGGCGTTCAGGTCGGGCCCGATCACCTCGGGCTATGTCACCTCGCGCCCACTCCGGCCGGCCAGTCGTGAAAGGCCAGGGAGCAGAAGACGTGGGCTCCCAAACCTCTCGCGACTCGACCGCTGCCGGACACCTTCCAGCCTGAATCTCCCGGGCTCCCAGGATCTCAGGCCTCAAAAACCCAAAGCTTCAAGGCTTGCCATCGACGTCCTGGAGCGGCGTCCCGGGAGGACGTCTTCCGCAACGGGACGCCAGCCATCGAGCGGTTTGCTCGAAAGGGCATTTCCCTGGTTGGACACCGCGGGGCTCTCTGTCCCGAGTGGCTGTCCGGCCGGGAGATGGCGTTCACAGGAACGACCCAGTTTCAGTTCGACCGCCGCTTTCTGCGGTGCAGCCTCGCCGGTGCATCCTTCCAAGGTCCGCTTCCCCTGGGGATGATCCGAAGCCTCCCGGATGAACCGCCTTGTCCCTTCGCTGGGCCTTGGCCTCTTCGCACGAGTCGCGAACGTGCGCGGGGCGGGAGACCATCGGATTCGGGACGTAGGGTCGGAATCAGGGACGCGCTGGCGGAACCAACGGCGGGTGAGCCAAAACTGCGCGGGTCCTGTGCTAAAACGCTCAGACTCTGAATTTGTACCCGCTGTGCCAAGAATCTCCAAAAAAATCCAGCGATCGGTCCTCGGTTCTGGTGCCTTCCGCTATTCCGCGAGGTGAAAACAGCCGGCAAGGAGCCTGCGCAGAGGTGGAATCTTGGGTTGTGGGAACCCGCTTGGACGCGTTGACGCCGCTCCTGGGACAGCCCCGGTTTTCATGGCATGAGGGCAGACGCGGCAAAGGCGTCCGCAGGTGCGTTCACCCTATGGGCGTGACCGCGCCGCTTGACCGCGCCGCTTGATCGCGCCAAGGGGGGGGTGGCAGGGGAGGTGTTCGCGTGTGCCAGGGCAGCTGTTTCGGCGACCGGAAGTGTTTGCTTCGGCGGCCGCGAGCGAGTCGCTCGGGACCGCGGCGGTGGGTGTCACGGTAGTTTCGGGGGCATGATTGTCCGGTTGATGCGGGAAGGAATCGAATTGATGGACGACGGGAGTCCATCTGTTATGCTGGCAGATGGCCCGGCGAGTGGTGCAAGCGGGGGTGGTGAACGGTCGGGCGAACCCCTATGGAGTGGGGTAGGTTCCGGTGGTGGCCAGTGATGGCCGGCGTGCCGGAGAGGCTCCCGTTTGGGTTGGGCTGCGTTCGGTTTTGGTTCTGCCTGTTTTCGATTCTGGAACGATCTGCGATGGCGTATTCCGGTCTGCGTCTGAACCGCGGCGCTCTGATTCGACTCCTGGCAGACGCTGTGCTGCTGCAGGTGGCGTTGATCGCGGCCCTCGTGGTTCGCTTCTATATTTTGGTGCACTTCGAGGGCTTGAAGCCGGGCACGGACCCGGTGGAACTGCTGAACCGTTATCAGCACTGGTATCTGCTGACCACGGTACCGCTGACGGCGTTGTGCCTGACGGTCTTCTATCTGACGGGGTTCTACACGCGGGGGGAGACCTACCAGAGCCGTTACAAGGTGCTGGTGGTGGCGCAGGCAGTGTCCTTCAGTTTCCTCGCCTACATCAGCGTGGTTTTGTTCTTTGGGATTTATGGTGGGCGGTTGTCGTTTGCCAAGGGCGCGATGCTGCTGGCCTGGGGTTTCAGCATTGTGCTGCTGGCGGGCATGCGGGTCTGGAACCAGATCTGGCAGCGAACGGCGCCCTGGGGCGTGGACGGTCCGCGGAAGTCGGCGGTGGGCGAGCAGCGGGTCCTGGTAATCGGTGGTGCGGGTTACATTGGTTCAGCGTTGATTCCCAAGTTGCTCGACTCGGGGTATACCGTCCGCGTGCTGGACATGATGATCTTCGGCGAGTCGCCGCTGGATGGGGTGCGGAACCATCCTCGCCTGGAACTGGTGAAGGGCGACTTCCGGCAGGTCGATGTCGTGGTGCAGGCCATGCAGGACGTGGGGACGGTGGTCCATCTGGGCGCGATCGTGGGCGATCCGGCCTGCAACCTGGACGAGGCGTTGACGATTGACATCAATCTGTCCGCGACGAAGATGATCGCGGACTTGGCGAAGCAGCATCGGGTAAGCCGGTTTGTGTTTGCCAGCACCTGTTCGGTCTACGGTGCCAGCCCCAATACGCTGGACGAGCGATCGGTGGTGCGACCGCTGGGCATCTACGGCCACACGAAGTACGCCTCCGAGAAGGTGCTTCTGCAGATGGCCGACGCGCGGTTCCAGCCGGTGATCCTGCGGTTCGCCACCATCTATGGGCTGTCGGGCCGGACGCGTTTCGACCTGGTGGTGAACCTGTTGACGGCGAAGGCGCGGTTTGACGGCGAGATCACGGTCCACGATGGCGACCAGTGGCGGCCGTTCGTGCATGTCGAGGATGCGGCAGCGGCGGTGCAGGCGGTGATCCAAGCTCCCTTGGCCACGGTGGGGAACGAGATCTTCAACGTGGGCAACAGCGACCAGAACTTCACGATTCGCCAGATTGGCGAACTGATCCACCAGCAGGTGCCGGAGGCGCGGCTGGTCTTTTCCGAGACGGCGCAGGATCGGCGCGACTACCGAGTGGACTTCAGCAAGATCCGCAACCTGCTCAACTACCGCACGGCGTGGACGGTGCCGGAGGGCATCCAGCAGGTGCTGGAGGCGATCCAGAGTGGCCGGGTGACGGACTACCGGGCGCCGCAGTACAGCAACGTGGCGTTCCTGCGTCGCGAGGGCACGACGGGGCTTTCGCGTGACCGCTGGGCTCGCGAACTGATCGAAGACCTCAGCAACCAGAACTGAAGCCTTCGGCGGAGCGGTGTGATACGGAACTCGCCGGTTGGAAAAGCGCCGGTTGGAACTCGCCGGCCAGAAGCTGCCGAATGGCAACGGTCGAACGGGAGATAGCGAAGCGGAGGTCGCGTGGTGCGGGGCTGGTATCCGGGATTCTTCAAGCGGCTGCTGGACCTGGGCGTGGCCGGAACGCTGCTCGTGCTGCTCGCGCCGTTGATGCTCCTGGTCGCTTGCCTGGTACGCTGGAATCTGGGGTCGCCTGCGTTGTTCCGCCAGCCACGCGCGGGGCTCGGAGGCCGGATCTTCACCCTGTATAAATTTCGCTCCATGCGCGATGCGCGAGACGCCCAGGGGCGTCCCTTGCCCGATGAACAGCGGTTGACCGCGTTTGGTCGCAAGCTGCGTTCGTGGAGTCTCGATGAGCTGCCGCAGTTGTGGAACATCGTGCGGGGCGACATGAGCTTGATTGGTCCCCGGCCGCTGCTGGTGGACTATCTGCCGCGATACTCGCCCCGGCAGGCGAGGCGTCATGAAGTGCGTCCGGGAATTACGGGCTGGGCCCAGGTCCACGGGCGCAATGAGGTAAGTTGGCCTAAGCGGTTCGAGCTGGATGTGTGGTATGTCGACCACTGCAGCCTGGCCACGGACCTGCGGATCCTCGGGCAGACCGTCGTCTGCGTTTTGTCGCGGCGAGGCGTCAGTGCGTACAATCAGGCGACGATGTCCGAGTTCCTCGGGAACGACTCCCCGACGCCATGACATCTTCTCAGGAAAACCCTTCATGAGTACCGATACCGTGCAAGCGGCGGTGACGGCGGTGGTCCATCGGATCCTCCGCGACACGGGCCGGCCGACGCGGCCGCTGGAACCCGCAGACACCTTTACCGGCACCCTGGGCCTCGACTCCCTGGACCTCGCCGTGCTGGTGGTGGGACTGGAGCAGGAGTTGAAGGTCGACCCGTTTCGTGACGGCGCGTCGCCCGTGCAGACCGTCGGGGAACTTGTGTCGCTCTACCGCCAGTGGATGGCGGATGCCGCAGGATCAGCCGGAGGTGGCTGCGAGGCGGAGTCTGCGGAGGGGGCGCCTGCGGAGGGTGCGGCCGAGAGTTCGACGGGCAAGGATTGAGACGCGGCCGGCGTGTTCGCGGGAGCCGCTACCGGCAGTCGGCGGCTTGAGATGGGTGCGGGCTTGTGATGCCGGGCGGCCCTCGGGCCGCTCGTGCCCAGCGGCCCAGCGACCTAGCGGCCCAGCGACCTAGCGGCCCAGCGGCCCAGCGGCCTAGCGGGCGAGTAGAGCGAGCAGAGCGAGCATTTGTCCGGGGGCGGACGGGGAGAGGCCGAGACGTGAGCGAAGTGGTGGTGTTGTCGGGCGGCAGCCGAGGCTTGGGGCAGGCGATCGCCGAAGCGTTGCTCGCGGACGGATATACGGTCGCCACCTTCAGCCGCCAACGCACGCCGTTTGTGGAGAGGATGGAGTCGGAGTACGCATCGTCGTTCTGGTTCCAGTCGGTGGATGCGGCCGACGCGGGTCAACTGGCGGCGTTTGTGCGGGAAACGCACCGGCGATTCGGACGGCTGGACGCCTTGATCAACAACGCGGCCATTGCCACCGATGGCGTCCTCGCGCTGGCTCGTCCGGAAGATCTGGAACGGATGCTGGACGTGAATCTGCTGGCCGCCCTGCTGCTGGCCAAGGAATGCTCCCGCTGGATGCTGGCCCAGCGCCATGGCTGCATCCTCAATATCTCTTCGATCATCGCCCTGCGCGGGTTTTCGGGGCTGGCCGGCTACGCGGCCACGAAGGCGGGGATGATCGGCATGACCTATTCGCTGGCCCGGGAACTGGGGCCGCGTAATATTCGAGTGAACGCGTTGGCACCCGGCTACTTGGAAACCGAGATGTCGGCTTCGCTGGGGGAAGAGCAGCGGGCGCAGATCATTCGCCGCACGCCGCTGGGCCGGTTGGGCCAATCGGCCGACGTCGTTCCCTGGGTGCGTTTCCTGCTGTCGCCCGCCAGCCAGTTCGTGACGGGGCAGGTGATCGCGATCGACGGGGGCAGTTCGATCTAGTCCCATTCGGGCGAAGCCCGGGCGGGCTCGGGTGGCGGAAGCCCTCGGTTCGCACAGGGATTCGTCCGGGGCGGTAGGGAACGACGAGGTGTCGCATGAAGAACTTGGTGATTGTCGGCGCGGGAGGATTCGGCCGCGAAATCCTGGAGATGCTCTGGGATGGCCTGTCGGCCGCCGAGTTCCGGTTAAAGGGTTTTCTGGCCCAGGATGCGACCTGCCTGGACGGCTGGGGCGTCGACCTGCCAGTGCTGGCCGATCCGGAGAAGTATGAACCGGAGCCCGACGATCGTTTCTTGTTGGCGATCGGGCATATGGAAGCGCGACGACGGGTGGTGGAGACGCTGGAGGCGCGGGGCGGGCGTTTCGTGACGTTCGTCCACCCCCAGGCGAGGGTGGCCCGTACCGCGCGACTCGGCGAGGGCGCCGTGATCTATCCGCTGGCCGTCGTCTCCAACAGCACGACGCTCGAACCGCACGTGCACCTGAACTACTACGCGTCTGCCGGACACGACTGCGTCGTGGGACGGTATTCCCTGCTCGCTCCCTACGCCACGCTGAACGGGTTCGTGGAACTGGGCAGCGACGTCTATCTCAGCACCCACTCGACGGTGGCTCCCGGCAAGAAGCTGGGGGCCCGCTGTAAATTGAGCGCGAACTCGGCGTGCATGCAGGACGCGGGGCCCGGGATGTTGATTTTTGGCGTCCCGGGACGCCAGGTGCGACGGCTGGATTGAGCGCCTGGTGCTGGGCGACTCGGGGCCGAGGAGAAAAGGTTGTGTTCGTGCGCGCGGCCGTTGTCCTGCGCGGAGCTGACTCGGTGGTTCCGGTAGATTGGAATGTTGAGTAAATCGAGCCAAGGCAGGGGCCCTGGTCATCGTGGAGCAGTGGACCGCATTCTCGCGCGGTCGCCATCGCGCGCGGGGCTGGAGTGGTTTTTTTTTGTGCAGCCGGTCGCGAAATGACCGGATTTGTAGAATTACGCGATACACTTTTGGACACAACGATCGCAGGGGGCTTGAAGGACGGCAGTCGAGCCGTCCGCGAGATGACTTCCGACGAGCGGTCGTCGACCGGTTGCTCCGGTGCGTGTGGAATCAGGCAGCGACCCGCGCTTCGTGCCCAGGCAAGGGCGTGCATGAGGTGGCGGAGTGGTAATCCCGAGCGGAAACGAAGAACGGACCCCTATGTCGAAGCTGCGTGTCCTGTTGATTTTTGGAACGAGGCCAGAGGCGATCAAGATGGCGCCGGTGGTGAAAGCCTGCCTGGCGCGTCCGGAGTCGATCGAGACGGTGGTGTGCTTGACGGGCCAGCACCGGGAGATGCTCAAGCAGGTCACGGACTACTTCGACCTGCACGCCGACATGGACCTGCAGTTGATGCAGCCCAACCAGTCGCTGGCGCAGCTGACGGCTCGCTGCATCCAGGGGCTGGACGAAGTGGTGCAGAAAGTGGAGCCGCACTGCATCGTGGCGCAGGGCGACACGACGACGGTGATGGCTTCGTCGATGGTGGCCTTCTATCGTCGCGTTCCGCTGGTGCATGTGGAGGCCGGTCTGAGGACCGGGAACATGCAGGCACCGTGGCCTGAGGAGTTCAATCGGCGGGTGACGGGCTTGGTGGCCGACCTGCATTGTGCGCCCACGCAGCGTTCCGCCGACAACCTGCTGCGGGAGGGAGTGGATCCGGCGACCGTGCATGTGACGGGGAACACCGTGATCGACTCGCTGCTCTGGGCTGTCGAACGCGAACGGGCGAATGACGGTCCCTGGCGCGAAAAATACAAGGCCCTGGGCGATCGCCGCATGGTGCTGATCACCGGGCATCGGCGGGAAAACTTCGGGCAGGGCTTCCAGGACATCTGCAAGGCCATCCGACGCCTTTCGGACCAGTTCCCGGACGTGGAGTTCGTGTATCCGGTGCACCTGAACCCGAACGTGCAGCGTCCCGTCTTCGAAATACTGGGTGACCGTCCGAATATCCACCTCGTGGAACCGGCGCCCTACCCTGAATTTGTCTGGCTGATGGACCGCAGTTCCATCCTTCTCACGGACTCCGGTGGTGTCCAGGAGGAGGGGCCCTCCCTGAAGAAACCGATTCTGGTCATGCGGGAAACGACCGAGCGACCGGAGGCGATGGAGTCGGGAGCGGTGGAACTGGTGGGGACTTCGGTGGACAAGATCGTCGAACGCCTTTCGACGTTGCTCAACGATCCCGTCTTGTACGCTCGGCGGCAGATCGACGTAAATCCCTATGGCGACGGCCATGCGGCGGAGCGAATTGTGGAACTGATGCTGAAACAGGAATGGCAGAAATGACGACAGCGACGACCATCGCGCCCAGTCTTCCGTTTACCTTCGTGCCGAACCAGACGCGCGTCTGCGTGATCGGGCTTGGTTACATCGGCTTGCCCACGGCCAGCGTGCTCGCGACCAAGGGTTTCCACGTGCACGGCATGGACGTGCGAGCCGACGTGGTGGACACGATCAACGCGGGACGCATCCACATCGAGGAGCCGGATCTGGACATCGTCGTGCGATCGGCGGTCAACAGCGGCCAGTTGAAGGCCGGGTATGAGCCGAAGGAGGCGGACGTATTCTTCCTCTGCGTTCCCACGCCGATCCGCCCCGACCATTCGCCCGACCTGTCTTACGTCGAGCAGGCGTCGAAGGCGATCCGCCCGTACGTTCGTCCCGGCAACCTGGTGATCCTGGAATCGACCAGCCCGCCGCGGACCACCGAAGACATTGTGCTGAAGATGGCCATCCCGGAAGGCATGCGGGTCGGCGAGGATGTGTTCGTGGCGCACTGCCCGGAACGCGTGCTGCCGGGTCGGATCCTGCTGGAGGTTGTGCAAAACGACCGCGTCGTGGGCGGAGTGACTCCGGCCTGCACGCAGAAGGCTCAGGCGTTCTACGAATCGTTCGTCAACGGCAGCGTGCTGCCCACCAGCGCGCTGGCGGCCGAGGTCACGAAGCTGGTCGAGAACTCGTATCGCGACGTGAACATCGCCTTCGCGAACGAACTGTCGGTCTTCGCCGAGCGGCTGGGGCTGGACCCGTGGGAGATCATCGAGCTGGCGAACCGGCATCCGCGGGTGAACATCCTGTCGCCGGGGCCGGGCGTCGGCGGTCACTGCATCAGCGTCGACCCCTGGTTCCTGGTCCATGCCGATCCGACGCACACGCCGCTGATCCGCACGGCCCGCGAAGTGAACGACGCGAAGCCCCACTATGTCGTGGATCGCATCGCCCGGCTCGCCCGCCAGTTCGCCGCTCCCAAGATCGGCTGCCTGGGGCTCACCTACAAGGCCGACGTCAATGACCTTCGCGAGAGCCCGTCGCTGGACATCGTCCGCGGCCTGAACTCGATGAACCTCGGCGAGATCATGGCGTGCGATCCGCACGTGTCGCCGAAGCGTTTCAGCGAATTCGAGCTGCACGATTTGAGCACGGTGCTCGAGGAGTGCCATATCCTGGTGCTGCTGACCGACCATCGGCAGTTCAAGAGCATCCCGCGGCGGATCCTGCAGGAGAAGGTGGTGGTCGACACGCGGGGCGTCTGGCGGTAACGCCCGTCGCGTAAGGAACGCTGGCGTGAAACAAGTCGTGCAGAACCTCCGCTCGGGCGTGC
>CAZUJM010000111.1:9723-18186 GCA_964620405.1 uncultured Pirellulaceae bacterium
AGCTGCTCGTGCAGAGCCGCGCGAGCCTGATCTCGGCAGGCACGGAGCGATTCCTCGTGGAGTTCGGCAGGGCGAGCCTGCTCTCGAAGGCTCGCCAGAATCCCGACCGCGTGAAGCAGGTTCTCGCCAAGATCCGCGCCGATGGGCTGCTGCCCACGCTCGAAGCAGTCTTCAATAAGCTCGATGAGCCGCTGCCGCTGGGCTACTGCAACGCCGGCGTGGTGGTCGAGGTGGGCGAGGGCGTCGAGGGGTTTGCCGTGGGCGACCGGGTCGCCAGCAACGGCAACCATGCCGAACTGGTTTCGGTGCCCGTGAACCTGTGCGCGAAAATCCCCGACGAAGTGGACTTCGACCAGGCCTCGTTCGCCGTGCTCGGCGCGATCGCACTGCAGGGCATCCGTCTGGTGCGGCCCGAACTGGGCGAGACGATCGTCGTCTTCGGACTGGGACTTGTCGGGCTGGTGGCCGTCCAGATGCTGGTCGCGTCCGGTGCCCGCGTGATCGGCATCGATCTGGCGCCGGATCGCCTGGAGCTCGCGAGGCAGTTCGGGGCGCAGGTGGTCAATCCGGCGGAAGGCGCCGATCCCGTCCAGGCCGTGCTCGCCGCGACGAACGGCCATGGCGCCGACGGAGTGCTCATCACCGCCAGCGCGAAGAACGATACGATCATGGCCCAATCGGCGCAGATGTCTCGCCAGCGCGGCCGCCTGGTGCTGGTCGGCGTCGTGAACTTGGAACTGAACCGCGCGGACTTCTACGAGAAGGAACTGACCTTCCAAGTCTCCTGCTCCTACGGCCCGGGGCGCTACGACGACCGGTATGAACTGGAGGGGATCGACTATCCGTATGCCTTTGTGCGTTGGACGGAGCAGCGCAACATCCAGGCGGTGCTGGACCTGGTTGCGCGAGGCAAGCTGGATGTGGGCAGCCTGACTTCGCACCGTGTGCCGCTGGAGGACGCGGTGGCGGCTTACGACCTGATCACCAGCGGTCGCACGAGCATGGGAGTGGTGCTGCAGTATCCGCAGACCGACCCGCCGCGCGAACGCACGGTCGTGAATCGGCTGCACAAGGCCTCGCCGTCGAAAGGCGCGGGCAAGGTGGTCGCTGGCGTCATCGGCGCGGGGAACTTCACCAAGGCCGTCATCCTGCCCGCGCTCGCCAAGACCTCCGCCGAACTCGCGACGATCGCCAGTTCCGGCGGCGTCAGCGCGGCGCACGCGGCGCGGAAGTTCGGCTTCCGGCAGTCCACCACCGACTACCGGTCGATCCTGGCCGACGAGCGGATCAATACGGTGTTCATCACCACGCAGCACCACCTGCACCCGCGGATGGTCGCGGAAGCGCTGGCGGCGGGCAAGCATGTGTTCGTGGAGAAGCCCCTGGCCATCGACCCCGACGGGCTGGAACTGGTGAAGGACGCCTGGGCACGCACTCGCAACCAACAGTTGATGGTCGGATTCAACCGACGTTTCGCGGTGCATGTGCAGAAGATCCGCGAACTGATCCGCGGTCGCTCCGGGCCCCTGTGCATGAACATGATGGTCAATGCCGGCGCCGTGCCGGCGGACCACTGGACGCAGGACCGGCGCGTGGGTGGCGGCCGGATGATTGGCGAGGGCTGCCACTGGCTCGACCTGCTCGCCTACCTCGCCGGCGCGCCGATCACTTCCGCTCGCTCGCTGCTGGTCGGCGACAACGGCGGACTGCCGATTCGCACCGATCACTGCGGCGCTTCGCTGGCCTTCGCCGATGGCTCCGTGGCCAACTTCCAGTACTTCGCCAACGGACATCGCTCCTTCCCCAAGGAGCGGCTCACGGTCTTCGTCGACGGCAAGATCCTTGAGCTGGACAACTTCCGAGTGCTGCAAGGATACGGCTGGAGTCGCTTCGGGCGGCTGAAGACGTTCCGTCAGGACAAGGGCCACCAGGCCGAGATCGCCGCGCTGGTGGATCGCATCACCCAGGGCGGGGAGCCCATCATGGACTTCCAGGAACTGGTCAACGTCACCGAAGCCAGTTTCCTGTGCGACGCTCCGGAGATGGTGCCAGCCCCGCGGCCCGTGGAACTCGCGCCGCTCTGATCGAGAGCCTGGGGCCCTGGATGCGGCCTCGCTGACGCGGCGATCGGACGCCTTTTCCGGCCACGAACGCTGGAGCGGCATGCGTCGGCAGGTCCCTTGCCCGCCCGAGGGCCGCTGCCCGTCCCGCCGACTGGTCGAAAACCGGTCCCGGAACCGGGCGTTCACTCGACACGCCGCAGCGATTTTAAGATACTTGGAACGGCGGGACCGTCGCGTGAATCAGAGGCGGCGAGCGGTTTAGACGAGCGAAACGAAGAGGAACCCAGATGCTGGCACATCCGACGAGAGTGACACGAGGCCGACTTACACAAGGCAACTCCGCACAAGGCAACTCCGCACGAGGCAGTTCGGCGCGAGTCAACGCGACCCAAGGCTTCACCCTGGTGGAACTGCTGGTGGTGATTGCCATCATCGGCGTCTTGGTGGCCCTGCTGGTTCCCGCCGTGGGCGTCGCCCGCCGGATCGCCGCCAAGAACCAGTGTGCGAATAACCTTCGCGGCCTCGGTCAAGCCATGATCGGGCACGAGTCCGACAAGCAGTACTTTCCCGGTCGCACGAATGTCATCCTGAACGCGAAGGGCGTTCCGATCCAGGTCTCCTGGTTCGCGAAGCTGCTGCCTTACATGGAACGCAACGCGGTGTGGGACCTGATTGTCCAGGATGGCATCAACCCGAACGACAATCCGGATGATCCAGCGCGTTATGTGACGGAAGTGCCGAACGCGACCTGTCCATCCGATCCGGCCACCACGCCCATCGCCGCACGCCTGGGTTACGTCCTCAACAGCGGGATCCTCGACCAGGCGATCGGGCCCAATCCGAACCGCGACTGGGTGCGCGATCTGCGGGCGAATGGCATCGGCCAGTACCTGCCGTATAACGTAACCACCAATCGCGTCGACTCGGGGTACATCTCCAAGAACGACGGCACGACGGCCACGATCATGCTTTCCGAGAATGTCAACGCGGTGACCTGGGTGCCGTACTACAACTCGAACGGAATCCAGACGCTGGTGGACGAGGCGTTGCAGTGCATCGTCTGGACGCCGCAGGAAGTGGTGCTGGAGCCGAACGCGGAAATGGCGCCCGATCGTCAGTATGGAATCAACAAGGGCCACGAACGTTACCTGGATGACCAACTGCTGCAGCAGGCCGGTTCGTTGGGAGTGCGTCTGGCTTCGCTGGCCCGGCCGTCGAGCTTCCATTCGGGCGGTGTGAACGCGGCCTTCGCCGATGGCCACGTGGAGTTTGTCGCGGACGACATCCACCCCTGGGTCTATGCTCGCCGCTTGTCGATCAGCGGTCCCCAGGCTCGCTACCCGAACATCGGAAACTTCCAGCAGCCAGTGCCGGCCCAGGTCAGCCCGAGCGACAGCCAGGGGAACCAGGTGCCCATCACCTTCTGATCGTCCTGCTGCCCGGGTGTCCCGCGTCGTCCGGCATCTGGAAAGCCTGACGACGCTACCGTCTGGAAAACGCCCGGACGATCCTTCCTGGGCGCTTCGTGCGGTCGGAGAAACGGGGGTGCGACGCTCCTGGGCTGTTTCGAGCAACGTCGGCTCTCGCGACGGTATGATTGCGAGATGAGCCCGAGGGGTTCGGAAGCAGGCGTTTCAGGAGCGGTGGCATGACGGCCTTCGACCCGTACTATCAGTGGCTGGGTATTCGCGACGTCGAACGCCCGCCCAATCACTATCGCCTGCTGGGTCTGGATCCGTTCGAAGAGGATCTGCAGGTGATCTCCGTTGCCGCCGATCGCCAGATGGCGCATCTGCGGACCTTCCAAAATGGTCCGCACGCCGGGGCTTCGCAGCAGCTGTTGAACGAAGTCGCGCTGGCTCGCGTGTGCCTGCTGGACGCGGAACGCAAGCGTGCCTACGACCAGCAGTTGCTGGTGAAGAAGACGACTGACCGTCTGGCGGCTGCGCAAGTTCCGAGTGCGCAGGCTCATACACAGGCAGTAGACGCCGCGCTGGAAACGCCGGAGGTGCGGCCGCGGATTCAGGTGGCATCGCCGCGCGGCGCCACGCGATCAGTCGCAGGCTCCCACACGCCCCCCGTGATGCTCGGACGACCGGGACGCGGCAATCGCGATCAGCTGCCGCGCAAGTGGATTGTGTCGATTGTCGCCGCGCTGCTACTTTTTTGCGTGGCCGGCTGGTGGTACCGCTATCGAGTGGATCGTTTCGCGCAGTCGCCGCCGCAGACGCGCCGTGCCGCATCGCCGATTCCCCAGGCGCCACGCGAACCGGAAACTGTCGAACCCGGGGAGACGGTGGAGCGGGAAGGTCGTTCCGACTCCGGGCGACCTCGGGAGGAATCCGCGGAGGGCGGCGCGGAGGGGCGTGAGGAAGACGCGGCGCCACCGGATACGAGCGTTGCGGCGACCGCGACGCCTGCTCCCGCGACACCGGCCAAGCCAGCGGAGGCTTCCCAGCCTGAGGCGGGCGGCACGATCGCCGGAGCAGCAGTCGTGAAAACTGGCCCCTCGACGGTCGCTCCCGACTGGAATCCGGTGGATTTGGAGGTGGCCGTGCGTCCGCTGTCGATTCGCTCGACCGATGAGTCGTCGGCGCTGGTGGCGCGACTGGGGCGGCGGGAAGTCGATGCGGTGCGCGGGACGCTCAACTCCTGGCTGAAGCCCGGCGCGGTGGCGCCGCCTTCCCTGAAGCGGGACGACCTGCATCTGGTGTTCGACCTGATGGATGAATTCTGGTCGGCCGTCGACGCGGCTTTGGAGGAAGTGCAGCCCGGTACGTCGCTGACGTTCAAGACCTGGCAGGTAACGGTCCACGAGAAGACGTCGAACGGTCTGGTGCTGGAGATGAAGACCGGCAAACGACACGCCTTTGACACGCGTCGCGACGTGATCCATCGCGACCTCGCGTTGGCCCTGGTGGAGCACCACTATCGTCATTCGCTGCCCACGGCCTGGCGGATGGCCGGGCTCTTCCTGATGCTGGACAGCCAGGGCGACGTGGAGCGGGCGAAAGATTACCTGGGGCGCGCGGAGGCGGAGGGATTTTCTACGGGATTCGTCCTCGATGCCGTCCGGCGCCTGGTGGGTAGTTCGGCCGCCGCGGCCAACGCGCGTGTCGATCGTCCGGGACTCGACCCCGAGGCCGCTCTTGTTTCTTTCCGGACCCTAAACTACCAGGGATCCCCGAGGTCCCCGTGGTTGGTCACCCTATCCCCAAGTTGTCTGGTTTGAGTTCCATGGCTGAATCCAAGTGTCCGTTGTGTGGTTCCCGCCGCCATCGCTATGTGTTTTCCGAACGCGGCTACGGTGTCCGGCAGTGCGATGAGTGCGAGCTGTTCTTCATCGATCCGTATCCGGACGATCAGTCGCAGTTCCATACGGTGTCGGACTACAACTACGACGACCTGCAGATCGTCAGTCCCGAGCGTCATTACCGCGGCTCGCACCTCTTTTACGGCCAGTATTTCCCGGTGATCCGCCAGGAGATTGCGGGGGCGAAGCGGGTGCTGGATGTTGGCTGCGGGACGGGGCACCTGCTGGAACTGCTGGGGGCCGACCAGTCGCTCTATCGGGCGGGGTTGGAGTTGAACAAAGAGCGGGCCGAGTTCGCGCGCGGCAAGGCGCGGTGTGATGTCTTCGAAGTGCCGATCGAGGAGTTTCAGTCGGACGAACCGTTCGATGCCATCTTCCTCATGAACGTGCTCTCGCATGTCCCGGACATTGAGGGGCTTTTCACGGCCCTGAGGCGACTTCTGTCAGCGAAGGGCAAGGTGCTGTTCAAGGTGGGCGAGTTGACGCGTGACGTGAAGAAGCACGCGGTCCACGACTGGGACATTCCCGACCATCTGCATTTTCTCGGCATGAAGACCATGGAGGTGATCTGCCGGAAGTATGGCTTCAAGATTTCGCGGCACGACCGCTGGCCGCTGTCGAGCGAGCTGTTTGATCGATCGACGTGGACGGCTCAGGGACGCAGCGCGGTGCGGAACGCGATCAAACGCGTGGTGGTGTCGATCCCGTTCTCGCTGCCCGTGCTGGCCCGCGTCTACGACCTGGTCCACGGACGTTCGTTCTACACGTCGTTCATCAGCTTGCAGCTGGATCCCGCCTGGAAACCGCAGGAGGAACTGGCCGGCCAGACCGCCGGCTAGGCCCGCGGCCCTGGATGCGGGCCCCAGACGGCTACTTCTTGCGCCCCTCGGTGACGCTCTGGAAGACGCGTTCGAACCGTTCCGCCTGCAGGCGGATCGGGTAGAAGTCCTCGATATGCTTGCGGCCGGCGAGGCCCATGGCGCGGGCGGCCTGCGGATTGGCCTTGAGGCGGCGGATGGCGGCGGCGAGCGCCGCGGCGTCGCCCGGCGGCACAAAGACGCCACCTCCCGCCTGCTCGACGACCTCCCGGATCACGCCATCGATGGCCAGCAGCACGGGCCGACCGGCCGCCATGTAGTCGAGCACCTTGTTCGGGAACGGCGTGCGGAACTCGGGGATGTCCAGCAGCGTGGCGATGCAGGCATCGGACGCGGCCAGCACCTGCCCGATGCGGTCCTTCGGAAACGCTCCACCGAACGTCACGTTGTGCAACTGTCGACGGCGGGCTTCCTCTTCCAGCCGCGGGCGTTCCTTGCCGCCGCCCACGAGCAGCACATGGATGTCCGGATCGTCCTTGAGCAGTTCCGCCGCTCCCAGCACCGTGTCCAGGTCGTTGGCCATTCCCAGTGCGCCGGCATAGGTGGCGACGAACTTATTTTCCAGGCCGAACTGTTCTCGCACCTCCCGGCCCGTGGCGTGCGGATCGAACAGGTCCAGGTCCACGCCCATCGGCACGTAGGTGACTCGCTCGCGACGGATGCCCCCTTCGACCAGGTAGTCGCCGTAGGCGGGCGAGTTGACGATCAGGTGCTGGGCGGCGCGATAAAAGAACCATTCAGCGCGGCGGGCGAGCCAGATCAGGAAGCGGTTCTTGAGGATGCCCATGCCGATCGCGAAGTCGGGCCATAAATCCAGCACTTCCAGGACGAAGGGCACGCGGCGAAATCGACTGAGCAGCCAGGTCGGGGGCAACTGGAAGATGGGCGGCGTCGTGCCCAGCACCACGTCGACGCGTCCGATCTTCCAGGCCGTCCAGGCCGAGGAGGGCACGAACGACAGGTAGGAGATGGTGCGCCAGATCAGTCCCTTCTGCACCGACGGGATGGCGTACGCGCGCACGATCCGCACGCCTCGCACCTCTTCAGGCTCCGACCGCGGAATCGCCTTGCCTGTCAGGTAGTCGACGTTGCTGGCGACGATCGTCACCTCATGGCCCTTCTCGACCAGGCAGCTGGCGATATCGAGATGGCGCGTCCCGCCGGCATGCTGGTGCCCCACGAAATTCTGGTGAATGAGCAAGATTCGCATGTCAATTCGACCGAAACGATGGAGGTCGCGGGTATGTTGTCTGGAAGTGTAGCTGGCCGGACCCGCGGAACCCAGCGGACGCTTCGTGAATCGATCAGGACTGACGCATGAATCGCTGGCGAATTGTCCACATGACGTCCGTCCATGTCTGGCACGATACGCGGGTCTTCTCGCGGATGTGCCGTTCGTTGGCCCGCGCGGGCCACGACGTCCATCTGGTGGTTCCCATCGCGGATCGGTCGGAGGTGGAGGTGAAGGAGGGAGTGCACCTGCACCCGGTACCACCGCCCCGCGGCCGACTGGGACGCGTCTGGTCCACGGCTCGTGACGTCGTCCGTGTCGCCCAGTCGCTCCAGGGCGACATCTACCACTTCCACGACCCGGAACTCATTCCCCATGCGTGGTGGATGGCGGCCCGGGGCCATTGTGTCATCTACGACGCGCACGAGGACGTGCCCAAGGACCTTATCGACAAACATTGGCTGAAGCCGCCATTTGGCCAGCTACTATCCGGTCCGATTGATTGGACCGAACGTTGGGCCTCGCGCCGCTTCGCCGCCGTCGTGGCCGCGGAGGAGGCGATCGAGCGGCGGTTCCGCGGCTGGGCTCGCGAAACCCTCTCGATCCACAACTATCCCCTGCTCGCCGACTTCCCCGCGCCGAAGGCCGATGCGGGCGAATCGCGCAAGCCCTGGGTCGTCTGCTTCGGCGGCCTCAGTCGATTGCGGGCCATCGAACCGCTGGTCGACGCGGTGGGACGACTGCCGGAAAGCAGCGATGCGAGGCTGATCCTCAGCGGCCGGTGCGAGTCGGACGCGTTGATGGAGACGCTGCGGGCGAAGCCGGGTTTCCAACGCGCGGACTACCGGGGCTGGCTGTCGCACGCCGAGATGCGCGAGATCCTGCAGCAGGCCGCCGTGGCGATCATTCTCTTCTCGCCCGCGCCCAACAACCTCCAAGTTCGCTCCAACCGCTTCTACGAATCGCTCGCCTGCGGCA
>CAZUJM010000112.1:0-5580 GCA_964620405.1 uncultured Pirellulaceae bacterium
TCCTCCGCGACCGCAGCGCCATCGTCCTCGGCGACCGCGTCGGTCGGGTCGGCGGCAAAGAGCAGGTAGTAGTCACCCGCCAAGTCGTCGATGCCCGCACCTGGCAAGGCGACCTGCCCCACACTGGCTCCGATCGTCCACGTCTTGGTATGCGGCCCTGTCGCCAAATCGGCCGGATTCACCAAATCAAGCGTGGCGACCAGCACATCGCCTCCAACGAACAGGTCTGATGATGCATAGACGGCCAGTTCGAAAGGCGTCGCGGGACCATTCAGGATCGTATACGACACCGTGAGCGTCGACTGGCCATTCGCCGTCGCCGACGTCATTTGGATATCCACCTGCGGCAACTCCACCACCGTGGCCGTTCCCGTGTTGGACTCGTTGTCCACGATCGCCACGATCGGAGCGCTGGCGGGAGAGGCCAGCAGCGTGTAGGTGAAGGTCCGGTCGGCGTTCAACGCCAGGACCTGCGGCCCATTGCCATCTCCCACATCGATCGTCCCGGTCCAGTTCTGGCCGTCGCCCACATCGGTGAACGATCCCGACACCACCAAGCCGCTACGCGTCGCGGTGACCGTCGGCGCCAGCCCAGAGACGTACACCGGGATGGTCACGCTGGCAGCGCGGGTCACCTCGTCGGGTCCCCCCAAGGTTTCGACCTGGATCTGCTGGATCCCCGAGTAACTTGTCGCTTCACCGTTCAGTGTGGCTGTTCCCGAAGTCGACAAGATCGTGTTGCCGTCGAGCGAGATTGTGTCGATGGCCGCCGTGCCAGCCACCAGTAGCTCGTTCGTTCCGGTGCCGCCTTCGACCGTATTGACGCCCGTGCCGCCATCCAGGTCGTCATCGCCGTCCTGTCCCTGAAGCGAATCGTTGTCGGCACCGCCGCGCAGCACATCGTTGCCGGGGCCCCCGAGGATCGTATCGGCCAGCGATCCACCGATGACCGTGTCGTTTCCATCGCCCGCGTGCACCCAGAGGGCCTTCGCCACACCGGCGTTGCTGATGGCATCCACGCCTGCGTAGCCGAACACCTGCAGCGACGTGACATCAGCATCCGCGTAGGTATAGTCCGACGCGTTCAACTGCACGCGCACACTGCCGGGACTCACGGTGATCGAATCGTCCCCGTCCGTACCATGCACGAACACCCCGCCACCCACGGGATGGTAGACGCCATGCAAGCGAGCGACATTATCCTCCAGGACCGGATTCGTGTCCGTCTCCGCGCGAACGTTCGACGGATCGGCGACGGCAAGCAGATAGTACTCCGCCAGCGAAGTCGCCGCGCCCGCGCCGGGCAGCGCCACTTCATCCACGCCACCGCCGATCGACAGCGTCTTGACGTGGACGCCGACCGAGAGATCTTCGCTCGCGGAAAGCGTGATCGTATCGAGCAGCGTATCGGCGGCCGACCAGGTTGAATTGGCCGCGCGATAGAACGCCACCGCGAAAGGCCCCACGGCGGCGCCGGTCACTTCATACGTTAGCTGCAACGTTTGTCCGCCGCCCGCCTCCAGCGACTGCATCACGATATCCAGCGGCGTCGATGATCCCTGCACGGTCACGGTCGTGGCTGCGGTGTTGCCCGCGGATCCCTGGTCGTCGGTCGCGCGAGCCAGCAGGGTGTAATCGCCCGCGGACAGCGCGGCGGTGGACAGCGTGACACCCCACCCGTCCGTGCCATTCGTATCCTGCCCCACGACGAGATCCGTGCCTTCTTCAATGGTTCCATTCGCGTTGGCGTCGCGGTAGAAGTCCACGCGAGCGACCGTACCGCTCGGATCGACCACTCCCGAGGCCGTCAACTGAACGGCGTCGCCTGCCGTAACCGTATCGGGCGATCCCGCCAGGGATTCCACGTATGGCAGGTAGTTCGCCACGTTGGCCGTCACCGTCACATCGTCCAGATTCCATCCTGCGTAGCGCCAGCCACTGTCGGTCGTTCCCATGCCCCAGCGGAAACGCACCTGCGACTTGCCAGCCGCCACACTGGAGACGTCGAACGTCTGCAGCGCCCACGACGAATCGGCCACCTCCGTGGAGTTCGCCCAGACCGACGACCACGTCGTGCCGTTGTTTCCGGACACTTCGATGTACGCGCGGTCATAAGGCGACTCTTCGACACCAAGCCAGCGATAGAACCGGAGGGAGACCTGGGACACGCTGGAGGCATCGATCGCCGGAGTGGTCGCCCACTGCGTCGCGGTCAGGCTGTTGGCGTAGTTGCCGGACAGGTTGAAACCGATCACCTTGGATCCCGTGAAGCCCGATGTCGGATCGGGGGAACCGTAACCATCGGCCTGCGTTGTGCCGCCTGCGCCGGTCGGCGTACCATAAGCCCATACGGACGTACCAACTCCTGGACTGAAGGTCCAACCAGGATTGGTCGACATGTCGGCCGTGTAGAGCGATTGCACCTGCTGCAGCGACTTGTCGTAGATCGCCGAGTATCCGTCGGACGCTTCGCCGCTGGTTCCGTCGCCATCCTGGTCCATCGCGAGATTGGTTGAGGATGCGTCGTTCAGCGAAGAAGCCAACACCAGCTTGTACCGGCCCGCGGCGGTCTGGGGAGTGAAGGCCAGGTCGAGCGTGGTTGAGTTGACCCAGTTGGACGCAGTGATCTGATCCTTGAGCGAACCGTTTGGCCCGTCGAATCGCGCGACGTCGTCGGATACCGAGAAACTGGACGCCTGCATGGGCTCATCAAATTGCAGTCGCACTCCCACCGGATTGCCCGCGGCGTTCATGCGCCAGGTGTGGCCCAGAACCGTAGGTCCCCAGATATCGGGCGTACCGGTGACGGTGAAGTTTACGTTCGAGACGTCGAAGAAGATGTTATTCACCGGCTGGATGCGGATCCGTGCGGTGGTAGACGCCGGCAGGTTGCGCAGCACGGCGGCATGGGATCCATCGTTGGCCGTGCGCGCCAACGTGTACGGATAGGTCAGGCCTCCATCCACCGATCCGACGATCACGACCTCCGAGGCGTTGATGCCATTGGCGTTGGTCCCCGCCACATCCCAGGTGAAGGTTCGGCTGGAACCACCCGACCAACTGACCGCGGTGTTCGGTGCGGTCACTCGAAAGGCAGCTCCGGTGGCAACCACCTGCACCTGCGTATCGTCGGTGTTGATACCGCCACCGCCACTGCGATTATCCCGGGCCGTCACGCGGAAGTTGAGCGTGCGACTGGTCGTCGGCAACTTCTCACCCTTGGCCAGTGTGTTGGACAGCAGGTCGGACATCCGCGGGAAGGTGCGCATTGGATTGGTGGTTGGATTCCAGACGCGGAAGATCGGACTCGATCCATTATCGGCCGCCGTTAGGGCCTGCGCCGCCCCGAGGTCGCGTTCCTCCCAACTGTAGGTCAGCGTATCGCCATCCGCATCGAACCCTGTAGCCGTCAGTTCGAACGGCGTCTGCGCGGGAATGACATACGAGCCGCCCGCGTCGACCTGGGGCACCGTGTTCCCCGTACTGGTGCGCGTGCCCACGGTGGGTATCACCCGATCAACGTGCGCGATGATTTCATCGAAACTGACGGAGTGAAAGTAGGGATCGCTGTTCGACTGCAGGTTGTCGCTGCCGCAGATACCCGCGTAGGCCTGAATCGTCGATCCGCTGCCGGGCTCGTAGGCGGTCGACGCGTTGCGATTGCCGCCAGCGCAGCTGCCGACATTGCTGTTGAACGTGTGGTTGCCCCCGAACTGATGGCCAATCTCGTGAGCCACAAAGTCCACCCAGAACGAATCGTTCACGGGCGCGCCGGAGCCGGTGACACCTTGGGCTTTGCTGCCGTCAATGCCGACAACGCCCAGGCCCGCGATGCCGCCGCCTCCCGTGCTGAAGACGTGGCCAATGTCATAGTTGGCGTTGCCAATCACGGCATCGATCCGTGTCTGGTTCTGGCCCAGCATGACTCCACCATCGCTGTTGGTGTACGGATCGGTGGCGGCGTTGGTGAACACCAGCAGGTCGTTGTTCGGCACCAATTGCAGCCGGATCGACAGTTCGCTCTCGTAGATCCCAGTGACTCGATTCACGGCCGTGACGATGGCCGCCTGGGCACTCGCCACCGTGCCGCCATGGTAGGCGGTGTACTCCCCCGTGGCCGCTACCGCGAGACGATAGGTGCGCAGCTGCGTTCCGCTGCGTCCGGCGATCACGTTGTCTCCAGCCGGTGCGCGGCTCGCCACCAGCGGCGACGACGAGGACGGCTGCTGAGCCGCTTGCACCGAAACACTCCCCGCCACCGCTTCCCGCTTCACCGGCAGCCCGGCTTCGGGCACGATGAAGGCGAGGGACTGCTGCTGCGTCTTGTCCCCGGGCAGGCCGTTACTGGACACCGAGATCGCGCCCAGGCAGTCCCCGCAAAGACATCCGGGCGGATGCCCACCGGGACGCGTCGCCCAGATGTCGTCCACAACCGACGCCATGTCCGAGCGGAAGTAACTCACATAGCCCGTGCGGTCGGATAATTCGTAGGGGTCGATGTAGAACGCGCCGCTGGGGCTGAGCACTTGGCCATGGAAACCGCGGGGTGACACATCAATTCGCAGCCGCGCGGCCGGGTCGTCGACGCCTTGCCCCGCGTAGGTGCGAATCGACGGAAACTTCGCCGCCAGTTCCGGGGCCATCACCTGCACTTCCTCGATGCGGAAGCGCGCGAGTTCGCCCGTGGGCATCGGCAGCGACAGCTCCCTGCCCTCTTCCGCCGCAAGGCCTGCGTCGATGGAAGCCGCTCGAGCCAGGGGCTTTGCCAGCGCGTGGTCGAGCAGCGAGGCATCGAGCGCGAAGACCTCCGCCTTGTCGGAAGCCACCAGAGCCGGCAGTCCGACGCCCGCCGTTTCCACCTCGATCGGGCGCCAGAGTCCCACCGAGGACGACTCGGTCCACCCGCCGCCCGCAGACACTGCCAACAGGTTGCGAGGCTCCAGCATCTGCAGACAAAGCACCACGTCGCCTCCGCGACCGATACGGGATCCCAGCTTCCCGTTCCGACGCCGTGATGCTCCTGCCCTGGATCGAAACGCACCACTCCGGCATCTTCCGAACCCGCGCGTGAATCCTTGGCCGGGCGCGCTTCCCGATGACTCTGACATCTGGTTGTCCTCTCGTTCGTTCCCCAACACTCCGCGCTGGCAAGGCGCGCGTTGCCAAGGCATGCGCCTCACTCCCCCAAATAGCAATTATTCACTGTAGAGCGTGTGACGAATCGGGGCTCGCTGGCACTGCTGGTACGTGTTCCTGCGCGGTCAGTTCGATGGGCACGTGGATTGTGACAGAACCGCGTCGGGTTGGCTGCGCGAAAAGCTGGCCCTGGCGTTGAATCGTCACGAAGCGCCCTTGGTTCGCCAAAGCGTTCAGCGTTCCTGACACGCTTCGGACGAAATCCACTCGCCCCAACGCCGTCGCCGACTTCGGAAACCCACAGAGAAGGGTGTTCACAGAATGCTAAGCATCCGTGCTTGGCATCGCCGCCACGCGGCGCATCGCCTGGTAGAGCCCGTATCCCACAACGGCGACAAGCAACGAGACGAGCAGCAGGAACCACCACGAGGAGAGCCGGATCCG
>CAZUJM010000112.1:5590-18179 GCA_964620405.1 uncultured Pirellulaceae bacterium
TGTCCGGTCGGGTGACGAGCGTTGGCGTGCCCAGCGATGCCCGCTCGGCTGCCAACCCTTTCTGGACGGCGGCATCCAGCGCCAGCGTGTCGTAGGCCGGCGCGGCCTTGATGCCCCCGCCATAGCTCAACCGATAACTGTCTCCCGGTCGCGCCAGGAACAACAGCTCGTTCACGCCCGCCCGCGCCACCACGCGAGTGATGGACAGCGGCGGGCTGTTACGATTCTCAATCCTCAGCCGCAGCAGCCGTACGCGATTCCCGGGCAACGTCAACTTCACCTCATCCCGCTGGATATCCTCCAACTGGATGCGAGTAATGACGCCGTGCCCGAGGTGTGACAAGACAATGTCCGCGCCCTTCTCGTCTTTCTTGCCAGTCAACTCGTCCGCCCATACGGTGCGGCCGAAGTTGGTATCCTGCGTCACGAACTCCAACTGCTGGATCGGCTGTCCCGCGCACGACAGGACGATCTCTTGGTCGCCTGTCTTGGAATCCACCCGGTTCACCTCAATCCTCACCGGCACTTCCTCCGTCTCCGCCTCCCCCACCTCGCGTTGCTCTTCCTGGTAAGAGAAGCGGATCCGCTCGATGCGAAACACCTGGCGATTGATGAGCAGACTCTCGCTGCGACTCGTTTCCGCACCGCCTTCGAGCTTCCGAGTCAGCTCGACCAGCGGCGATTCCTGCACCTGCATCGGCTTACGAAAGACAAGTCGAAAATGCCCGCCCGCCTCGGCGACAACGCCGGCAGGCATGTTAATCTTGGTGTCCCGCGCGTCGAGGTACTGGTGGTAGTCGTAGAGTACCGCGCCCTCCAGCACTCGCGTCCACGCCGTTCGGTCCTTCGACCAATCGACGTCCACGCGTTGCTCAAAGTTGATCAGGTCCGAATCGATGGTGAACGATTCCACCGGATGGGGATACGACTTGGCATCGATGGCAAACTCGACGGTCAGGGAGTCGCTGTCCCCAACCGTTGCCTTGGGCAGCTGCACCAGCGCCGATCGTTCCGCCTTGCGCGTCTTGCTGCCCGTCAGGGCTCTCACCAGGAACGGGATCTCGCGATTCGCCGAATCCAGCACGCGCATCGCCCGCAGGTCAGCGGCCAGGTCGCGGTACACGCCCTCGTCCAGCCGTACACTGACCAACCGCTCTTTCGCACCGACTCCCACCGCGATCGGTCGTTCCTGTCCCGTGCCGCCGAACGCCAGCGTCATGGGCGACATGCCCCATAATGCCGTCGCGAACAGCCACCCGAGCGACATGCGTCGCGTTTCCCGCGCAGCGTTCGACCTATCCATGCGCGCCCCCCTCTTGAGGCCCGCCAAGGGCCACCTTCACGGCAAACCGCTCGCGGTACCGCAGATACAGATACCATCCCGCCAGCAGCAGCACGCCCAGCACGATGGATCCGACAATCCGCCAGATCGCGTCGGTCTTCTGGAGATCGATGAAGAACGCCTTCAACGTCACCACCGCGAACATCGCCAAGCCCGACCAGCGGAGTTCCGGTCGGTCCCGGACGATCCCGGGCAACAGCAGCGACAAGGCATAGACGCCCCAGAGAATCGATACGCCCGCCGACTGGAACCCGGGGTGGAACTGATGCAGGTAGGAGTGGACCTCCAAAGACAAGTAGACAAACGACAGAACCAAGCTGGTAATGCCCGTCAGCTTCCGCAGGCCGGCACCACTCTCCGTCATATTGCGCGAGCAACCAACATAGGCGAGAAACCCGATCACCGCGCCGAAGTCCAGCAGGCGCAGGCACGCATCACGGTACGCATGAGGACGTCCGTAGAGGGCGAAGATCCCGTCGCTGCCTGCGGGCAGATCGATCATCAGCAACTTGCCGACCACCGCGGCCGTGAGCACAAAGCCGACCGTTTGCAGCACCGCCGAACGCTGCACCAGCGCCGCGCGCCATGCCCACGCGCACACCATCAGCCACACCAAGGTCAGGGCCAGGTGCCGCGCGGGATCAAAGAAGTAGCCAACCGTTCGATTGACCTCCAAGTGCGTGTACACCATCAGCAGGACCATCGCGATCAACTGCAACGGCTCTCGCAGCAGACCGCCTTCCCCGATGGGGTTCAGGTCATTTCGAGCCATCCACTCCATCTGCTCACTCTTGGCGGAAGGCCGATGCGCATCGGGTCCCAACAGACGCGATGCCAGCCCGAAACAGCCGATGGGGATGCCGAAGCTCACGAGTCGGCGGAGCATTTCCAGTAGATACTGCGACTCCGTCATCACTTCCTGGCCCGCATCCGCCACCAAGAAATTCGCCGACAGGTCGACGGAGACCAGACGCAGCAGGACGGCTCCAAGAAGCACCTGGGCGAGCGACTGGACGAACCGGCTGCCCAACTGCTGTCCGACGCCGAGCAGCACAACCGCCTGTACCGCCCAGCTCGCCGTCACCATGGAGGCATCGAGCACCAGCGGCATCGTCAAGGCCAGGAACAGCGTGGCGGCTCCCAGGAATGACACCAGCAGTTCGCGATCCACCAGTCGCCGCCGAGCGAACTCCAGCGCGTGCAGTGTGTAAAACACGGCCAGCCCCAACGAGACAAGCCCCGCCGCACGCAGGTCGTATCGCTGCTTGACCATCGAAAATGCTACGGTCGCGAACACCCCACCATTCACCACCACCGCCAGAATGTCCAGCAGGTTCGACGGAGTACGACGCACCATCTTGTAGAGGAAGGTCATCGTCGAGTAGAGCATGAAGTAGCCGACCAAGAACGGAAACACCTGCCAGAAGAGGGCGACATGGTAGCCCCGCATCGCACGCGCCAGCAGCAGGTACGTCGCCGCGAAGCTCAGGTAGTTCACCAGTGGCCAGTCACGCCAGTAGCAGATGGCCAGCACGCCGGTCCCCAGCAGCAGCAGGTACCCCAACTCCCCCGGCATGTTCACCACACCGCTCGCCAGCATCACGGGTGTCGCATATCCGCCCAGGATACCGAGCACAGCCACCAGGATCGAATTGAACCGAACGGCGATGAACCCCGCCAGCATGGTCACCAGCACCATGCCCGTGAAGGCAGGTCCCGCCGCCACCAGATGAAATAACTGATAGGCCGCGTAGGCACTAAAGTACAGCGACGCGAGCCCGCCGCCAATCACGCCCAAGCCCATCAAGTGGTAGCGCCCCGCCAGCAGTCTCGCACCGCCAATCACCATGCTCAGCCCCGCGACGATGGTCATCGCCACGCGAGTTTCCGGACCAAGCCAGCCTCGATCAATCGAATACTTGAGAAAGAACCCGACCCCCGCCACGACGGCCATCATGCCGAGGCGCATCAACCAATGACTTGCAAACGCATACTCCTTCGATACGCCCGTCGGCACATGCTCCTCGCCCACGATGATCCAGTTCCAGATCCGCTCCAACGCCTGGGTCGCCGCCAGCTCCAATCGACTAGGCGATGGCTCTTCCCCAACTGCCGTGCCGTACTTCGATTCCTCACCAACCGTGGGATGAAATTCCACCTCCGGGACCGTGGTGGTTTTCGCTTTTTGTCGCGGGGATTCCGTGGAGCGCGGCTTCAACTCCGTCTCGTGCCTTGAGGCGGGCCGTGTCTTCTCAGGTTCGTTTGAAGGAGTGTGGGCCATGGAATCTTCCTTTGCATCAGACTTCGTTTCCGCGATGCGGTGAGATTCAGGGACATCAGGAGACTTCTTCGAGGAGTCCGCGGGCTTCGCCGTCGACTCACGACTCGCTTCAATGCGAGCAGCCCATTCCTCGCTGGTCGTGTGGGGAGCTTTAACTTGCGGTGAGGGTGGCGTGACAAAAGGCGAAGACGTCTTCGCGGGTGGCGACACCGGCTTGGCCGTCGCAGCGGTCCCCGTGTGCGGCCGCAGCGTGGCTCCGCCCATGCCCTCAAGCTTGGTGTCCCACCGCTTGAACCATTGTTGCTGGGCCTCCTCGATGCGATGCACGGTCCGCCATGTCGACAGGATGAAGCCGAGCCACACCGGGATGACGAGGATCAACGAGAAGCCAGCAACAGCGAGGAAGAATTCGAGCAGATCGAAAAACATGGTCCCATCCTCCCGGTCCACTGTGCGAATAGGCACACCCAATCGTTCCAGGACGCTGTTTCAAGCTCCCGGGAACAGGGAGTCGCACTTCTCGTGCCATGAAGTAGCGTGTCAAAGTGTTTTGTATCACCATGGATTACTAAAGGACGGCTGCCACCATCGCGTCACTTGCGATTCGCCGACGACGAGCGACCAGGATGCAGCGAGGCGGGCACCAGGAGGGCTTCCCAGGAAAGCGATCGAAAGCGCAGCTAACGGCTCGCCCGACGCCGCATCAAGACTGGGAAGATTCAGCCTCGAAGGGCGACCTGTCGCCGACGGCCACGGGGGAGCTTCCCCGTTATCTGCCCGCCCGCCTTGCGGTTCGAGGGCCGGCGGGCAGGGCTCGCCCAAGCTGATGCGGCCGGTGCCCGGAGCAGTTACCCGCCCGGCCGCGTTCCACTCATCCCCACCAAGTTCCTTCGCTTCGGTTTACGTCCCACGGGGCTGGCGAGAGACGGTTCGATGCCCGAAGGTCACACGATCCATCGAGTCGCGCGGGACCACCGCCGACGGTTTCTCCAAGAACCGCTCGCCGTGTCATCGCCGCAAGGCCGCTTTGCCGCTGCGGCGGCCAAGCTGGATGGCGACCAGATAGAGCAGATCGAAGCGTACGGCAAACACTTGGTCTACCACTGGGCCAGTGGACATTTGCTCCACATCCACCTGGGACTCTACGGGAAGTTCCGGTTGCAGACGTTACCCCTGCCGGATCCGGTTGGAGCGGTGCGTCTACGAATTCTGGGCAGCTCGCACGGATTCGACCTGCGAGGGCCCAACTGCTGCGAACTGATCACCCCCGCCGCCCTGGAACGGCTGCTCGCGAGGCTCGGCCCCGACCCCTTGCGAGCCGACGCCGAGCCCGACCTTGCCTGGCGTCGAATCCTTCGCAGTCGCGCTGCGATCGGCTCGCTGCTGCTGGACCAGTCGGTGATCGCCGGCATCGGCAATGTCTACCGCGCGGAGGCTCTGTTCCAGCTTCGCATCCACCCTGACCGGCCCGGTCGCGACCTGACGCGTGGCGAATTCGATTCGCTCTGGGATTTGATGGTGGAGTGGTTGAAGTTGGGCGTGCGTTACAATCGCATCATCACCGCCGACGCCCGCGATGCTGGCAAGACGCCCGGACGATTGACTCGTGGCGAACGGCTGATGATCTACAAGAAGTCCGCCTGCCCGGCCTGCGACCGCCCCGTCTCCCACTGGGACTGCGGCAATCGCACCATCTACGCCTGTCGACGTTGCCAGCAGTAGCGAAAACGAGCCCAGCCCCCATTTGATCCGGCCCCGTCTTTGGGCCAGAATGGGAGCCTCCTTTTCGTCCCTCCGTTGTGACCTCGAGCAGGATCCGCCCCATGGTCATTCGCGAACCGCGTCACTGCCTTCACTTCGTTCTTGCCTGCGTGCTTGGTTTTTCTTCCGCCGCGCGAGTTCACGCGGAGAACTGGCCCAGTTGGCGTGGACCGTCAGGGAACGGCCTGAGCACAGAAACGGGGCTCGCATCCGAATGGTCCCCCGAAAAGAACGTCGCCTGGAAACTGCCGCTCCCCGGGCCCGCCGGCGCAACGCCCGTGATCTGGGACGATCACATCTTCCTCACCTCCGTGAACGAAGCGGGGGAACTGCTGTTGATCGCGGTCAACACCAAGGGTGAACTGCAGTGGCAGCAGGTCGTCGCGGGCGGCAATCAGGATGCGCGAGGTGACGAAGGCAATTCGGCGTCGCCCTCTCCCGTGACCGATGGCAAGCATGTCTGGACCTTCATGGGAAATGGAGTGCTCGCCTGCTACGGATTTGACGGAACCTTGGTCTGGAAGTCGAACCTGCAGGAACGGTACGGTAAGTTCAACATCCAGTTCGGCATGAGTTCCACGCCCGTGCTGGACGACGGAGTGCTCTATCTGCAGTTGATCCATGGCGATGGCGATCCCAAGACACGCGAAGCTTGCGTGGTGGCCCTGGACGGCGCGACGGGCAACCAGGTCTGGCGCGTGGATCGGCCCAGCGACGCTGAGGCGGAGAACGAGCATTCGTATGCGTCACCCGTGATGTATCACGGCCCGGGCGTGAAGCTGCTGCTCTCGCACGGAGCGGACGTGGTTGTCGCGCACGACCTGAAGGATGGCCACGAAGTCTGGCGATGCGGAGGCCTGAATCGCCGGGACGATCCTTCGCTGAAGTACGATCCCACCCTGCGTTTCGTCGCCTCGCCCATCACCGCTCCCGGCGTCATCGTCGCGCCTTCCGCCAAGCAGCATCCGCTGCTGGCCTTCCGCGCCGACGGCCAAGGCGACATCACCGACCAGGCCAACCTGCACCTCTGGTCCTGGAAGAAAACGCCCGATGTACCGTCGCCGATCATCGTCGACGACCTCGTCTATCTCTGCATGGAGAACGGCATCGTCACGGCCCTGGAACTCCAGACCGGCAAGGAGGTCTACACGGAATCAACGCATCGACAGCGTCATCGCGCTTCCCCCGTCTATGCCGATGGCAAACTGTATGTGACGGCCCGCGACGGCCGTATCACCGTGGTGCAGGCCGGACGCGAATTCAAAGTGCTTGCCACCAACGACCTGGGGGAAGACCAGTCGTCCTCGCCCGCCATCTCCAACGGCACGATCTACCTCCGCACCTTCCAGCACCTCTGGGCCATCCGCTCGCAATAAGGATGCCCAGGCTCGCGACAATTCCCTCGAAGTCGACGATTGCCTTGCCACGCTGCACATCGAGGCCCGGCGATCGGTTTCGGTTTCGAAACACCAGCGTCTTGCTGTGTGTTGGGCCGCTTCGCGCTGCTGCTCGCTCCCGCGCCAGATCGCCTCGCGCGGGGGTGCACGGAGCCTCTCCTTTTCGATCGGCTCCCGGTCCATTTGTGGAATTGCCTTGCGGCATCGTCTACACTGTGCGACCGCCGGGGCGTCGATGGTGCGTCGACGTCGGTGGCGACACACGATGGGCTGACCAACTTTGGGGAGTTGCCACATGCGACGCGAGATTTCCCTGCTGCGTGGACTGATCCGACCGTTGACCCTGGGCATGGCTTTGGGCGCCCTGTGTGCGCCGAGCACGGCGCGTGGGGGAGTCTACGGCTGGTGGCCGCTCAATGATGGCCAAGGGGATGTGGCTCGCGACCTCGGCGCTCGCAAGGAGAATGCGACCATCTTCGGCGCGACGGACGGAGGCCTCAATGCCGATGGCAGCGTCTGGGTGAACGATCCGCAGCGTGGCACGGTGCTGGGGCTGGCCGGAAACAGCGCCTGGGTATCGGCCGGAACGCTGCCCGTCCTCTCGCTCGATTCCAAGTTCAGCTGGTCGTTCTGGGCGAGGCAAGCGCCGGGCCAGTCGTTGACCTCCGGCGATATCCTGCTCGGCAACCGCTATGGAGCGGACGGGGCGGACACGAATCCCCGCGAGTTCATCAAGTTCACGCCGGACCGTTTCGAGTTCCACGTGAACGCCACGGGGAACAACGACCTGCAGTATGGCTCGACCGACATCCCCAGCAGCGATGTCTGGATGCACCACGCGGTAGTCAAGCAGGCAGCCACGCTGACCTATCTGCGCAACGGTGAGGTGATCAACACGGGCCGCGTGACTCGAGACATGCTGAGTGCCGACCCGCTGCCCTTCGCGATGGGAGGCCAGAACGGGCAGGAGACTTGGCGCGGTTACTTGAGCGACGTGCAGCTCTATGAAAATGCGCTCACCAACGACGAAGTCAAGGTCACCATGAACGGCAACGTGCCGGCGAACCGTACGCCTTACGCCCGCTGGAAACTCAACGACGGCAAGTCGTCCCAGGCGATCGCCAAAGATTCGGGGCCGCGTTCGATGAACGCCGAGGTGATCGAATGGGAAACGGGCGGGCTGGCGGCTGACGGCAGCGTCTGGGTGAACGACCCGCAGCGTGGCACCGTCCTGGGACTGGCGGGCGAGACGGCCTGGGTCTCGGCCGGCGAACTGCCCATGATGTCCAAGACCAACGACTTCACCTGGTCCTTCTGGGCTCGTCAGGATCCCGGCCAGGCATCGCCCGCGAACGACATCATCCTGGGCAATCGCTTCAACGTTGACGGCGTCGACACCTCGCCTCGTGAATTCATCAAATTCACGCCCGACCGCTTTGAGTACCACATGAACGCCAACAGCGCCGTCGACATGCAGTACTCGAAGGCCAGCACGGATATCCCGAGCAACGACAAGTGGATGCACCATATCGTCGTCAAGGATGGACCGCTGCTCAGCTATTACCGTGATGGCGCCCTGGCCAACCAGCGACTGATCGCCGAGGGCATGTCAAGCACGGAACCACTGCCGTTCGGCCTGGGCGGACAGAACGGGCAGGAAACCTGGAAGGGCTACCTCAGCGATGTGCGTCTGTTCGACCACGCGCTGACCGGCAACGAGATCGGTGATCTGTCGGGGACGGGCCTGAAGGGCGACTACAATCGCAACGGCTCGCTCGACGCAGCCGACCTCGACCTGCAGGCCGCGGCCATCGTTTCCGGATCCAATCCAGCCACCTTCGACCTCAACTCGGACAGCCAGGTCAACCTGGCCGACCGACTGGTCTGGGTCAACGCGCTGAAGAAGACCTGGATCGGCGACGCCGACTTGAACGGCGTCTTCAACACGTCGGACTTCGTCACGGTCTTCCAGGCGGGCAAGTTCGAAGTCGCCTCCGATGCCACCTGGGTCGAAGGCGACTGGGACGGCAACCTGCGGTTTAATTCGAGCGACTTCGTCGTGGCGTTCCAGGAGGGCGGATACGAAGCCGGCCCGCGAGCCGCGACGCAAGCCGTGCCGGAACCTTCCACCGGCCTGCTCCTGGGCCTGGGTCTGCTGCTGCTTGCGCGCCGCACCACGGTCAATCCCGCACGCACGGCAGTTCATTCCGTGGCATGACGAGCCCGTAAGGCACGGGCGTGGGTGTACGGAGTTTCGACGATCCCCTCGGTGGCTCTCCGTGCTTCCTCCGAGTCCTCCGTGCTTTCTCCGAGTCCTCCGTGGTGAAATCCCCCCGGCCTTGGGAAGGACCGTCGTCTCGCGGCGGGGCTCCGTTTTTTACCACGGAGTTCACGGAGGTTTGCAAGGAGGAACACGGAGACCGAGCGTCCCGGCTCCAATCATCCGCGACAATCGGCATCTTCTGCGGCGACTTTTTGCCGCCTTCCGGTCGCGACGCGAGTACCTACCGCACTCGCGCTGCGTGTCCCGGCCGAAACACTCCCGCACAATCGCTATCAGTTGACAATTCGTCATTCGAGTTACGATGAGGCAAGTCCAAAAAGGTCTTTCCTCCACGTCAATTGCACAGCGAGCACATCATCATGCGACGAGTTCAATGGGTTGCTGGCGCCGTGGCATTTGCCGCCACGCTCCTGCAGATGCAGGGCACCGGTACAGCCGCCACGATCAGCTTCGGCAGCGGCGCGAATCAGTTCGGAATCGACTTTGTAACGGTCGGCGACGCGGGCAATGTGGCGGATACTGCGGGCGTTCCCAACCCCGCCGGCTCGGTGCCGTATGCGTACCAGATCGGCAAGTACGAAGTAAATCGCGATCAGGTGACCAAGGCCAACGCCAACGGGGCGCTCGGCATCACGCTCGACGGCATGTCAGTCGTGACGGGCGGCGCACGCACGAACATGCCGGCGACGGGCATCAGCTGGAATGAAGCGGCGAGGTTCGTGAACTGGCTCAACACCAGCCAGGGCCATCCGGCCGCCTACAAGTTCGCTGACCAGCCCGGTGACGCCGGCTACAGCGCGAACGCCAATGTCCTGCTGTGGGATCCGTCGGACGCGGGTTACAACGCAGCCAATCCCTTCCGCAACAGCGACGCTTACTACTTTCTGCCGAACGCCGACGAGTGGTACAAGGCAGCGTACTACAACCCGGCGGGCAGCAACTACTTCCTGTATCCGACCGGCAGCAATACGGCTCCCACGCCCGTCACCGGCGGCACGGCCAACAACACAGCCGTCTATTCGCAGCTGACCAAGACCGGGCCGGCCGACTTCGACAACGCGGGCGGTCCCAGCCCCTATGGCACCTTTGCCCAGGGCGGCAACGTCTACGAATGGGATGAGACCGATGTCGACCTCGTCAACGACGATCCGGATGCGGCTCGTGGTGTGCGTGGTGGACGTTGGAGCTTCAGTACGGACTACAACCTGTCCTCGGTGAACCGCTATGCCGACAGCCCCGCATTGGAAGCTGGGAACGTTGGCTTCCGCGTGGCCGCCGTGCCGGAACCCAGTTCGGGACTGCTGGCCCTCACCGGCCTGCTCGCCCTGCTGCGTCGCCGTCGCTAATCGCGGCCCTGAGGCCCGCTGCCTGGCTCCGTTTCCAGGCATCCAAGCGGTTCGCCGAGGACAGATAATCCAGCAGCCGGTGTCCTGCAACTCCACCGGCAACCAGCGGCCTTGCGTCCACCCAACGGACGCAAGGCCGTTGCCTTTGCACGGGAAAGAAACGGGCGGTGCCGGCTATTCCGGCAACTGGCCGTTGTGGTAGACATCCTGCACGTCGTCGCAGTCGTTCAGCATGTTGATGAACTTTTCGAACATCGCGACGTCGCTGGCCGGAATCTGGACGGTCGACTGCGGCAGGAAGGTGATCTCCTGCGCTTCAAATTCAATCTTGGGAAACGCCTCCAGCAGCGCGGACTTCGCCTTGTAGAACTCACCCGGCGGCGCAAAGATCGTCACCTTGCCATCCGCACACTCCGTTTCCTCAATCTCCACCCCCGCCTCCAGCAACGCCTCCAGCGCCTGCTCCTCGTTGTCTCCCTTGAAGGACAACACGGCCAAGTGGTCAAAGAAGTGCAACACGGACCCCGATGCGCCCAGTTTGGCCCCGGTCTTGGTGAAGCAGTTCCGCACGTCGGTGATCGTGCGGTTCATGTTGTCGGTCAGGCAGTCCACGATGACCGTGCATCCGCCGGGCGCGAAGCCCTCGTAGCGGGCCGTCGTGAAATCCTCGCCGCCCGCTCCGCTGGCCTTCTCAATCGCCTTGTCGATCACATGCGCCGGCACCTGGTCGCGTTTGGCCTTTTCGATCAGGTTGCGCAGCGCCGGATTCGACTCCGGATCAGGCACGCCATTCTTGGCGATTACATACAACTGCTTGCCATACTTCGCGTACAGCTTGGACTTCTGAGCCGCCGTCTTGAAGATCGAGGCTTTCCGGTTTTCGAAACTTCTTCCCATGTCGTCTGATTTCTGCCTGTGGATTGGTCTGCCGTGGGGCTGCTTTGGAGATGAGCAAGGCCAGAGCACGAGTCCCTGGGCGGCCCGGGAATCCCCGGCCGCCTGGCCTGTGACGCCCGAAGTGTACTTTATTCCATCCTGAGCCGCCTGTCACCACGAGCCTGGGGCCGCCCATGCCCGGCCTGCAGGAAGGACTTGCCCGCAACTTTCTCCGTCGAAATCGCCGGGCAGCATGATCTAGCTCCCCGGTTGACGCCCTGTTACCCCTTGGTTTCATTGAAAGAACGCCGTTCCCAGTGATTTCAGGTCGGCTCCGCTTTCTGACCATGCCTGAGGAGCACCTTCGATGGCCAACCGTTCCCACCACCTGCCGTCGTCATCCCCGCGCAGCCGAGCGTTCTCTCGTCTCGCAAGCCTCGTGGCCACCCTGGCGTTGTGGGCAGCACCGGCGACTCTGCCCGCCCAGTCATCCCAGTGGGATACGCTGATCTCTAACTCGAATTGGTTTGTGCTCGAAGAAAACCTGCTTTCCTACGTCACCTCAGGGAACAGCTTCATCGATCCCCCTCCGATGCAGGCCTGGGACCAGACCATGTGGGACCTGGGCGATTCGGTGAACGGCCAGTTTTCGGGGACTGTCCAAGCCGAGCTGAAATTCAACTCGCTCATCAACACCAAGTCCACCAGCACGGTCGTGGGCGTGGTGACGGACAGTGGTCAAGTCCGCATGCAGTTCACCGACGATGCAAGCGGCTTGGTCACCAACGGCATCGGGCAGGTTCGCAACGTGGAGGGCGTCGACTACATGGAGATGCAGATGATCACCGGCTACGCGGGCGATGAAGGCTCCCTGGTCACGCACTGGGCCTACATGGCCGCGTACGACCCGGCCACGTACACTCCCGCGCCGCCTGCTCCGAACGATGCCCTCACTTCGCAGGAATGGCTCTGGGTCGCCAATACTGACTGGCAACTGCGCAGTGACGAACTGTTTGGCGACGGCGGCAGCGGCCAGTTCCAGATCACCAATTACCGCAATGGTTACTTCTGGGGATCCGGAAGCGGACCAGCCGGCAGCTCGGCAGAAACCTTCTCGCTTCTGGGTTCCATCACACCCGAGGGCAACTTGCTGTACAACGTGCTCAGCAACGGAGAACTTACCAGCCTGACGGGAGAGGTCACGGGCGATCCGCGGACGGGACGCATGACCATGCGGCGCTACACGCTGGCAGGCGAACAGGGCACCCTGTCCGTTGCATCGATCGTTCCAGAACCTTCCTC
>CAZUJM010000113.1:0-14932 GCA_964620405.1 uncultured Pirellulaceae bacterium
TTGCAGTCCTTGCCGAGCCAGATCATTGATGCGCTGGCGGAAGGCTTCGAGTCGATCGACGTGAGCGAGTATGAGGCGATGGAGCGGAAGTGGGAGGCCGAGCATCCGTCGGCGGAGGTGCGGCCGCGGGACGTCAACGCGAACAACCACGACACCATCGCCCTGCTGGTCCTCGGCGCCGACGGCACCCTCTCCGGCGGATGCTCCACCAGCGGACTGGCGGGAAAAATGCCCGGACGCGTCGGCGATTCCCCCATTCTGGGCAGCGGCCTCTATGTCGACAACGAAATCGGTGCGGCAGGAGCAACGGGAGTGGGCGAAAACGTGATGCGCCACTGCGGCTCCTTCCTTATCGTGGAATTCATGCGAGCGGGCATGGATCCGACCACGGCCTGCCAGCGAGCGATCGACCGCATCGTCGCGAAGGAACCCGCCGGCAAGGACCTGGGCATCAACTTCATCGCCATCAACAAGCAGGGGCAGTTTGGCGCCGCAGGCACCGCCGACTTCCCGTTCGCCGTCACCTACCCCGGCTCCAGCGAAGTGCTCACGGTGCCCGCCCATCGGTCGCCGGCTCCCCAACGCTGAGCGCGTCCCGCGAAATCCATCAGGCCGACGCGTTCCCATGGGCGTGCCCCGCACCGTGTGGTCTCGTCCTCTCCTCGTCCTTACTCCACCACGGTTCCCCCATGGCCCCAAGCTCGTCTTCACGCCATTCGATCGTCGCCCGGCGTCGCCCCGGGTCGACCCGCTCGTCGACGCGTCGCCGGCTGCTGCGAGCGGCCTGCGGCTGCCTCCTGTTGCTGATGGGTTGCGACCTGACCCCCGGTCCCGCCAGCACGGCGCCTCCGGTACCACTCGGCAGTCCCCTGCCCCCCCTCGTCGCCGAAGGCTGGCTCAACGGAACACCACCGGCTCCCGCCGAACTCGCCGGCCGCGTCGTGCTGCTCGACTTCTGGGCCCACTGGTGCGGCCCTTGCCGCGGCGAAGCTCCCCGGCTCGTTCAGACGTACCACCGTTTTCGCGATCGCGGCGTCGTCTTCATTGGCTTGACTCCCGACGGAGCCGACTCGGTGCCCGCCACCAAAGCCGCATTGGCCGAAGCCAACGTGCCCTGGCCCTCGGGATACGGCGCCCAGGCCGTCTTTGAGTCGCTGCGGGTGGATCGAGTGCCCACCAAGGTGGTCTACGGCCGCGACGGCCGACTGGCATGGCACAGTGCCGACCTGTCGCGTTCGCTGGAAGAAGCCCTCGAAGCGGCCCTGCAGGAAACCGGTCTTCCCGGAAACCAGGCCAGCAGCCAGGACGCTCGCTGAACCCGCGACAGCACATCGCGCCAGCACGCCTCTTTCGCTCGAAACCCCTCTGGGTTCTCGCGGAGACGCCGGCTTCGTTGGGGAAATCTCGGAACTCGCCTTTGAGCGCCCCCGCCCCGACGCTACATTTACCCGCCGTCGGGAACCCGTTCCCCTGCAACAGGAGGTTGCGATGACGATCAGCCCGGATGCTGTGGAAGTGCGCGCCATCGTGCGTCGGATATTTTTGGAACTTGGCGTCGGCGAAGCGGCGCTCGGCGACCTCGCGGAGACGGTGCTGATCGACGAAGGCAAGATCCGCGCGCGTTCGTACCGCGTCGAGCAGTTGATGGCGATGTGGATGGTCGACGTCGGGATTTTGCAGTTCTACGACGAGGAAGGCAACATGCTGCGCCGTGCCAACCTCCTGATGGAACTGGCGCCACGACGGATGGCCGCCTGATCGCGTTCCCCGCGATCGCTCGCGTGTCGTTCACGCCGGTACCCACACCTGGAACGCCCGGCACCATGCGAATCGTCGAAATCCACGACCTCTCCGACCCGCGTCTCGATCCCTACCGGCAACTCGCCCAATCGAACCTCACGCGGCATTCTGGACGGTTCATCGCCGAAAGTCCGTTGCTGGTGGAGCGGCTGCTGACCAGCGGCCTGCACACGGAATCGATCCTGACCGCCCGGCGCCATTGCTCGCTGATCGAAGCCTGGCCGGTGGGGGACGTGCCCGTGTACGTCGTTCCGGACCATGCCGTCTCGGAGATCGTGGGGTTTCAGTTTCACCGCGGAGTGCTTGCCTGCGGGCATCGACCGCGCAACCCCTCGCTGGCCGAACTGGTGGCGCCGCGCGATGCCTCGGGCATCGTTGTCGTCTGCCCGCAGATCGTCGATCCGACCAACCTCGCGAGCGTCGTGCGCAACACCAGCGCGTTGGGCGGCGACGGGCTCCTGCTCGGACCGCATGCTGCCGACCCGTTCTCGCGTCGCGTCGCCCGCGTCTCGATGGGCACCCTCTTTCGCCTGCCCATCCGCATCGCCGACAACCTCGCCGACGACCTCAACGCCCTCGCCGCCGATCATGGCTATACGCGTGTGGCCACCGTCCTCGACCCCGCCGCCACTCCGCTGCCACGCGCCCAACGTCCACCGCGGCTTGCCCTCCTCTTCGGCAGCGAAGGCCACGGCCTCGACGATGAAACCCTGCGACTCTGCGATCAACGCGTCACCCTGGCCATGCACCGCGACACCGACTCCCTGAACGTCGGTTCGTCCACGGGCATCTTCCTGTACCACTACGCGTGCCTCGCGCCCGGGCCGCTGGACACCTGACCGCCGGCTGCGACATCGGTCGCGTTCTCATCAGAGATGCTTGCGTAGCAGTTCCAGGCTTTGCGGGATGGCCGTCTTGAAGTCTTCCTTGCCCTCGAACTCCAGCGAGACGTAACCGCGGTAGCCGACGTCGTCCAGGATCTTGCCGACGCGGCTGTAGTCGATGTCCAGCGTGTACCACTTGCCGCCGCCGTAGTAGGTCTTGGCCTGCACGAAGACCGTCCGTGGCGCCAGCTGTTCCATCTGCGCGTAGGAATCGTCGAGGAAGTTCCCGGTGTCCATCGTGACCTGCAACCAGGGCGACTTCAGCGCCTCGACGATGCGCAGCACGCCGGCGGCCGTGCGGCCCAGGCCCCAGTGATTTTCCAGCCCCATCACCACGCCATACTTTTCCGCCGCCGGCAGCAGCTGCTCGAAGCTGCCGATCACCCAGTCGAACGCCTGGTCCTCGGTGTAGCCTTCCCGCTGCGGCTCGATGCCCCGGTCGGCCATCAACTGGTCGAAACTCTTCGTCGTGCCCCAGCGGCCCGTGTTCACCCGCATCGTCGGAATGCCCATCTCATGCGCCAGCTCCAGGCAGTGCCGCGTGTGGTCCACGTTCTTCTGGCGCTCGGCCTCGTCCGGAGAGACGAACCCCTGGTGCGTCGAGAACCCGACGAGCGGCATTCCGAGCTGGAACGCGCGGCGTTTCAGATTCTGGAGCGTCCCGGCCGACTCGTCCTGCATCTGCACGTGCAGCACTTCAAACGCGTCGAACCCCATGTCCGACGCCATTTCCAGACACGCTTCGATCGGCAGTTTCGTCGCGTCGTTGAAACGCCAGAAGGAATAGGACGAAACGGCGATCGGCCGGTGACGAGCCGCCGGCTTCGACGCCGCCGGGGTGGCCTCCGCCGCAGAAACCCGCGAGCCAGACTGCGGCAGCCCCAACTCCGGCAGCCCAGCCCCCAGCAGGCCCGCGCCCACCAGCGCTCCCATACTGCCCCGCAGAAAACTCCGCCGCGCTACGCTTCGCTCCTGCACCGTCTCGTCCTGCACCGTCTCGTCCTGCATTGCACTCATCTCCCCTCGTGTAATCGGATCGTGTAGCCGGACGCTCACCACGGCAACGTCCGCGAGCGAACCGGTCGGAACCCTCGGCGTCGACGGCACCGAGTGTGTCCAAACCAGAGGAACCTTCGAGCGGCCCGGAGCGGTTCCGCCGCGAGCGGCACGGGCTCCGCACCGGATTTGCCGACCGGCGGCTGGTTACGGTATACTGCCCCGGCGCTGGTGGAAAGAGTGACGAGCCCTGTTTTTCCCGGGAGGCCCCATGGTGCGGTCCTTGCTTTCGCGTTCCCCGATCTGCTTGACGAAACATGCCGTGGCCCAGGGTTTGAACTGGCTGGGAAGGACTGCCGTGGTGGCTGCGGTCACCGGGGCGGCCCTGCTGGTCCTGGCTTGCTCCGCCGAAGCGATCGAACTAAAGAAGGGCGATCACCTGTGCCTCGTCGGCGACGGGCTGGGCGAGAGCCTGCAGCATCACTCCGACTGGGAGGCCCTGCTGCAGCTGCGTTTTCCCCAGCATGAACTGGTCGTTCGCAATCTGTGCTTTCCGGCGGACGAGCCTGAACTGCGGCCTCGTTCTGAAAACTTCGGCTCGCCCGACGACCACCTGCGGCACAGCAAGGCTTCGGTGATCCTCTATTTCTTTGGAGCTTCCGAGTCGTTCGCGGGGCCCGAGGGACTGCCGAAGTTCCGCGAGTCCTTGACGCGCGTCGTGCAGGACACGCTTACGAAGTCGTACAACGACCAGGGACCGCCGCGCGTCGTGCTGGTCAGCCCGATGGCCCATGAGGACCTGCAGAGCCCCGACCTGCCCGATGGTTCGGCGCACAACGCCAACTTGGAACTGTACACGCAGGCGATGCGTGAGGTGGCCGAGGCGACCAAGGTGGGATTCGCGGACGTGTTCACTCCCACGCGCGCCGCCATGGCGGGACCGGATCGCTGGACCATCAATGGCGTTCATCTAAGCGATCACGGCCATCGCGGGTTCGCCCGCATCCTGGACGAAGCTCTATTCGGTTCTCCGTCGGCGACGGCGGAAATCCCGGCGGCGTTGGCCCGCGAAGTGGACAACAAGAACTTCCATTGGTGGCATCGCTACCGAGCGATCGACGGGTACTACATCTATGGCGGCCGCAGCGGACTGCGGTTCCAGCCCGACACGTCGATCTCCAATCGGGACGTGCTGGAGCGGGAGCGGGAGATCCTCGACGTCATGGCCTCCAATCGCGATCGCCGCATCTGGGCCGTCGCGCAGGGACAGGCGGTTCCGGAGACCGTCGACGACTCCAATACTCCGCCCTTCCTCGAAGTGAAGACGAACTTCGACCTGGAACAGCAGGGCAAGACCGGAACGATCAAATACCTCACACCCGATGAGGCCATGCAGCAGTTCGAACTGGGCGCGAACTACCAGGTAAACTGCTTCGCCTCCGAAGTCGACTTCCCGGAACTCGCCAACCCGGTGCAGTTCGCGTTCGACGCGCGGGGCCGCCTGTGGGTCGTTTGCACGCCGTCGTACCCGCAATATCAGCCAAAGCAGGAAGTCAACGACAAGCTGCTGATCCTCGAGGACACCGATCACGACGGCAAGGCCGACAAGTGCACGGTGTTCGCGGATAAGCTGCATGTGCCCACGGGGCTGGAACTGGGCGACGGCGGCGCCTACGTCGCCCAGCAGCCCGACCTGATGCTCCTCCGCGACACCGATGGCGACGACCGGGCGGACGAACGAGTGCGCGTCCTCCGCGGATTCGATTCCGCCGACTCCCACCATTCCATCAGCGCCTTCGTCTGGTGCCCTGGCGGATCGCTCTACTTTCAGGAGGGCACCTTCCACCATTCGCAGGTGGAGACGCCTTACGGCCCCGTGCGTCTCAAGAACGCCGGCATCTTTCGTTACGAGCCGCGGACCGAAAAGCTGGATGTGTTCGTCTCGTACAACTTCGCCAACCCCTGGGGACACACGTTCGACCGCTGGGGCCAGAACTTCGTGGCGGACGCGTCCGGCGGCGCGAACTACTTCGGCACCGCCTTCTCGGGCCATGTGGACTACGAACGCAAGCACCGCGAACTGCAGCAGTTCCTGCCCATGCGGTTCCGGCCCACCGCCGGCTGCGAGATGGTCTCCAGTCGTCACTTCCCGCCCGAAACCCAAGGCAACTACCTGCTGAACAACTGCATCGGCGAGCAGGGCGTCTACCAGCATGTCATGCAGGAAGTCGACTCCGGATTCGCGGCCACCGAGGTGGAGCCGATCCTGCGTTCGAAGGATCGCAACTTCCGCCCCGTCGACCTCGAATTCGGCCTCGACGGCGCCCTCTACGTCTGCGACTGGCAAAACGCGCTCGTCGGTCACATGCAGCATTCGATCCGCGATCCCAGCCGCGACCATACCCATGGCCGCATCTGGCGGATCACCTGCAAGAACCGCCCGCTGTTGGAAACGCCGAAGATCGCCGGCCAGCCCGCCGCCGACCTGCTGGAACTGCTGAAGCTGCCCGAGGACCGGACGCGTTATGTCGTGCGTCGCGAACTGCGTGAGCGTCCCAGCGACGAAGTGGTGCAGGCCATCGCCGCCTGGATCGCGAAACTCGACCCGCAGGATCCCGAGCACGAGCACCACCTGCTGGAAGCCCTCTGGGTCCATCAGCACCATCATCGGGTCAACCGCGAATTGCTCGAACGCGTGCTGCGATCGCCGGAGCCGCGAGCCCGTGCGGCCGCGACCCGCGTGCTGTGCTACTGGCGCGATGACATCCCCGATGCCCTCGCGCTGCTCGGCCCCCAGGCCACGGACGAGCATCCGCGGGTCCGTCTGGAGGCGGTCCGGGCCTGCAGCTTCTTCGCCAACCGCGCGCAGGCCGCGCAAGCGGCCGAAGTGGCCCTGTCCTCGCTGGAGAAGCCGTCGGACTACTACCTCGAGTACACCATGAAGGAGACGATGGATACGCTCGATCCATATCTCCAGCAGTAACGCTTGCGCGTGCCGCGGCCGCCTGCGTGGGGACGCCACGCCGCCGAGGCCGACGGTTTCCGGACGTTGCTGTTCCTTGGGGTGCCCGGCACCGTGCCGGGCATCACGCACCCTCGCGGGCCCACGCACGATCGCGGGCTCACACACGATCGTGGGTTCACACAGCCAGCCCCACGAACGCCCTCTTGGAGACCCTGCCGCGTGCCCCATGCTCCGCTACCTTCGCGCCGCGGCTCCTTTCCCGCTTCAGGGCCCCATCGGTTCTGCGTGCTGTACGGGTGTTCGTTCTTCGGCTCAGCGTGGCGGACGGTGCTGCTCACGAGCGGACTGCTGCTGGTCGGTGGACTGCGGCTGATCAGTGTTGCGGAGGACCAGCCCGGAGCGTTGAAACCGCTGCCGAAGTTTCTTCGCACTCCTGCCCTGGCCGAGAAGTACCTCAACACGCGGGACGTGCGGGAGCTGCTGGAGTTCGAGCGTGTGGAGCCGGTCTGCAGGCAGTTGCTGCTGCGTCCGGGAGTTCCAAACGACGTTCGCTCCGACGCGCTCGCGCGACTCGCCGAACTCCGCAAGACCACTCCCGCACAGCAGCTGGTCGAAATCCTCCAGACGCTCGACGCGCGCGTCCCGGCACCCGATGCGGCATCGCCCGCACAAGAGCCGGGGAAGCCCGCTCCCGGCCAGGGGAAACCCGCTCCCGGCCAGGGAAAGCCCGGAGCCGACCCGGCCTTGGCTGCGGCCGAGTCGCTCGCGGAAATCGCACCCCTGCTGCCGCAACAGCCGTGGGAGGCATTGAACGCCGAGCCGACGCGAGGGCAGTTGCCGACGCTGGCGACGACGGCGAAGAGCGGCGCAACTCGACGTGCCGGTTGGGCAGCCTGGATCCAGGCCCAGCAGTCACTCGACGAGCCCTGGCAGGCGGCAAAGTCCCAGGCGAATCCTGCGGCGCTAGTGGAAATGCTGGAGTCGATCGGATGGCTTCCGGCCCTCTCCCCCGCCAAGGCGACCCTGCCATCGCGGCTGCTGCCCATTCTGGAGGAAGCAGATCAGCCCGCCAACAGTCCGCTCGTCGCCGCCGCTCTACGAGCCACGGCCAGCCTGCCAGCGCACGACGCCGCGGTGCTGCAACAGGTTCGCAAGTTTCTCGGCCAGCCGGTGTACGCCGCGGCCGCCGTGCAGGGGTTGGAAGGAGTTCCCGACGCCACCTGGGAGGCGGAACGCGATGGACTGCGGCCGCAGGTTGCTGGCGAAATCCTCGAGGCCCTGCGTCAGATGTCGTTGGAGATGCGATCGCAGGAGCCGGGGCAGCGGGCGTCGCATCTGGTCGCGAAGCTCGCGGCCGGCCTGCCGGAGACGCAGTCGCGCGAGATTCAACAGCAACTTGCCCGCATCGCCGTGCAGTCGTTCACGCTCCACGCGTTGCACGAGAAGATGGCTTACGACGCCACGGTGTTGGTCGTGAACCCGGGGCAGCCGCTGCAGGTCACCTTCGACAACACCGACATCATGCCGCACAACTGGGTACTGGTGGCCGCGCCGGCGGCCCGCGAAGAGGTCGGCATGGCGGCTGATCGCATGCAGACCGAACCGGACGCCCTGGCCCGCGGCTATCTGCCCGCCTCCGACCAGATCCTGCAGGCCACGCGACTGCTGTCGCCCAAGCAGCAGCAGGTGCTGACGTTCGAGGCACCGACGGCACCGGGGGCTTACCCGTATGTCTGCACCTTTCCCGGGCACTGGAGCCGCATGTATGGCGTGCTGCTGGTTGTCCCCGACCGCGAGGCCTACCTCGCGGCCAATCCGACCCTGCCATCCGCGGACGACCTGCTGGGAATTCGCACGGTGCAATGGAAGGAGCCGGAACTGCTGGACCAACTGCGGCAACTGACGCGCGAGCCCTCCCGTGAGAACGGCCAGCGACTCTTCCAACGCGCGTCCTGCTACTCCTGCCACCGCATGGGTGAGGAGGGAGGTCGCGTCGGGCCGGAACTGACGCGGATCCGCGAGAAATATCCCAACCAGGAACAGCTGCTGCGTCACATCCTGCAGCCTTCGGAAAAGATCGAGCCGCAGTATGCCAGCGTGATCGCCGAAACCAAGGACGGCCAAGTGGTAAGGGGAGTCGTCGTCACGGAAACCGACGACGAGCTGCGGGTGCGGGAGAATCCGCTGGATACCTGCGAGCCACGCGTGCTCCGCAAGAACGAGATCGAGGACCTCTCCCGATCCCCCGTGTCGCCGATGCCCGAGAACCTGCTGAACACGCTGGTCACGCCCGAGGAGGTCCATGACCTGCTCGGCTACCTGCTGGGCCCCTGAACGCGGGACGCGACAGCCGGACGCGAAGGCAGTCGATCGCTCAGGCCTTGAAGCGATAGCCGACATGCGGCACGGACTGGACGTAGTCGCTGAACAGTCCCAGTTTGTCTCGAAGCGACCGGATGTGCTCATCGAGGCCCTCTTCGGTCACCGGCGACTCCTCGGTCTGCACGGCCTCGACGATCTGGCGCCGCGTGTAGGCGCGATAGGGCGTGGCGGACAGAAACGTCAGGATGCGGAACTCGATCTCCTCCAGCGGAATGGCTTCGCCCGAGAGTTCGACGAGGTAGCCGGGCCGCGGAGCGACTCGGTCGTTTTTCTGCCGCTGGCGTTCGACCTCCTCATAGACGAACTTCGATTCCTCCCGGGAATAGTAAGCCGTCCGCTCCTCTTCGTCGCGCGTCATGCAAGTCTCCTGCGGGCAGCTCCAGCGTCGACGATGATTTCACGCGACGTGACACGCCGCGTATCGCGCCGTTCTCCGGCGACAAACGTTCCAGCAAAGCACATGGTGTGACGTTTTCTTGTCACCGGGTTCCAGTCAACGGCATCCAGGCCCGTATCAGCGAATGCCTTGCCCGTAGCTTTCAACCGGGGACTTCCGCGTTTCAGGCTTCGCACAATCTTCACCGCCGTCCCGCGGGGTTTGCGACTTGTGAGGGGTACTACCTTGGATTAGACTCAGGCCCGGAACAGAGAACTCACGGAGAAGGTCACGGATCCAGCGACTGACGACTTTCCGGCGATCGCCTGGGCATCCCAGGCCCGCGCCGCGTCCCGGCTTGCTTCATCCTACGCCAGCTCGTCGGTTTTTACAGGGCCGAATTTTTTCCGTCTTGTCGCATGCGAAGCGCGACTCACCTGCGTTGGCGAGGCCGCAGGACAGCTTGGCTGTCGCCAACGAGACCCGAGATCGTGCGCAGGAAGCCGGGTTGCATTGCTGGTTCTCCAGCGTGCAAGCGTGGGGGATCCGGGAGTTTCGACGCCCGGGTCCGCTGGCATTGCCCGGGAGGCAGTTACGATCTCGATACGCTCTTTCCCGGTCGCGGTGCGCGATCGCGGGCGGAGTTTCTCCGGATCCGCGCCCTGGGGCGTGTGCGCCTGCGTTCCCTGACTGTTCCCCGCGGCCTTCGGGCTGCGCGATGCGAGATCGGCACCATGGGAACAGGCAAGGGATCTTCGATTGACCAGCAGCATGAGGGATCGGTGGCGGAACGCGCGTTCGGCGGCGGAGGGCTTGAGGAAAGCGCGACCGACTTCGCCGTCCGGGCAGGAGACGCATCTGCGGCGCGCCGAACGTGGGACAGGGAACCGCCCGCCGGCGCGGCTGGCGATCATCGCCGTGGCCTGGGCCGCAGGCCTCGCCTGCCTCGCCAGCCTGAGTGGGCCGGCCTGCCGTGGCGTGGTGGCGGCGGAGGCCGATTCGGCGGCCAAGAACGCCCCCGCAGATGCGCCCGGCGGCGTGACCGCCATCCGCGAGTTCCGTACGCGGCACTTCATCGTGCACACCGATCTGGAAGAAACGTTGCTTCGGCCGCGTCTGGCGCGGATGGAGAAGGTGCTGACGCTGGCCTCGCGTTACTGGGGACAACGGCTGCAGGGTCCCATCGAGTGCTATCTCGTGGAGGACCTGGACCACTGGACGGCCGCGGACCTGCCTTCGCCGATGGCCCTGCGTCTGCTGCGGCACGTGGGCGGAGGCACCGATCTGAAGACGGTCCAGCGTTCCCGCAATCCGGCTGGCAAAACCCCCGTCCGATCGGTCATCTACGCGACCACGAAGCTGGGCGTGATGGAACATGAGGTAGTGCACGCGTACTGTTTCCAGACCTTCGGCCATGGCGGCCCGGCATGGTACCGCGAAGGCATGGCCGAACTGTTCGCGCTGCGCGTGGTCGGCCAATCGCCCGAATCCACTCACGGCGACTCCCTGGAACGCCTCCGCACCGTCCCCGATATCCGCTCCCACGCCATCGTCACGCAGAGCCTGCGGGTGGAGCAGTTGTGGGCTTCGCTGGCCCGGGACTCCACCGCAACCGCGCCCGCCGCCTGGCACTGGACGGCCGCGGACGCGCAAGCCCTGGAGCAGGCGCATCTGGCTTACGCCCAGAGCTGGGCGCTGTGCAGCCTGTTGACGCAGCACGATCGGTACCGTGAACGCTTCCGCGCACTGGGCCGCCACTGGCTGCAGGGTGGCCAGGGCACGTTTGACGAATCGTTTGGCGGAGTGCAGGCCGAGATCGACTTTGAACTCACCCAGTTCGTTCGCCACTACGACCACGGCTATCGTGTCGACTTGGTCGCCTGGCCCTGGCTGGCGGAACCGCAGGTGCTGGCGGTGGGTGAGGAGACGACCGTGCGTGTTCCGGCGTGCCATGGCTACCAGGCGACCCGCGTGGCCATGAACGCGGGGCAACAATACAAGGTCACCGTGGAGGGTAGCTGGCAACTGGACGAGGTACGCGTCTCCACGAACGGAGCAGGCGTCATCTCCGGCACGGGACCGCCGTCGGACGAAGGTCGCCTGGAGGCGGCACTGCTGCGGGACTTCCAACTGGTGCAGGAAGGCCCGCTGGTCGTCGGCCAGGCTTGGCTGCCGGCCGAAGCGGGACATCTCTTCGTGCGATGTCTGGAGCCCTGGCACAAGCTGGGAGATAACCGCGGCGAGGTCAGCGTCCGCATCCTGCGGGTGCGTTGAGCCCGCGCGACGATACTCGTTACGCGCGTCGGCAGTGTGCCATCCGGACACTGCGGCGCGCCCCGCATCCGAGCGCGCGAAACTCTTCCACTTCCATCGCTCCCGTGCTGCGGCGAGGCCGCTCGCGCGCGGTAACCGGCATGGCTTCCCACCCGGGCCTGGAAGCCTGGGAATCTTCCGGAAAGCACCGCGTCGAGGTTGCTGCGGGGCCCAACACGGAGCGATAGGGCCTGCGGGCGAGCGCCGTTCCGGTAGTGGATTCCGCACTCCCCGATTGCGCCGTCGCGCGGTATGCAACTTGCCCCCTTCGTTCTGCAGATCGACGCGACAAGGCCACGCGGAACAAGCCGCGCGGTACCGCGTCTCCGCTTCGAAAGGGGAGCCACCATGGCCACACGACTGCCCAAAGCCGAAGAATGCAGACACATCCTGGGCGAACACGAGACCTACTGCGAACTCGTCACGACGCTCTACCGGGTCTTAGCGGAACATAACGAACCGGTGGGCCGGATAGCCCACCTGCTTGAAAACCTCCGTACACGCCTCGAAGCGCACTTCCAAGATGAAGAAAAGGCGGGGGTATTTGAGGAGCTCGCCCGACGAGCGCCCCAGCACACCGAAAAGTCCCGTCACCTGCTCGCCGAACACGACCTGTTCCGCGAGCAGCTCAAGCACTTGGAGAGCCTACTGTCGACCGAGGAGGGGCTGACCCCCGCAGTTCGGAACCAGCTGGAAACGGAGTTCCGGTCGTTCCATGACCGGCTGGTGCACCATGAGTCGAAGGAGAACGACTTGCTGCAGGAGACCTTCGGCCAGGACCTGGGTGACAAGGATTAGTCAGTCGCGGTGATTTTTCCGCGATTCGACTGTCCATCCCGGTGAACCGGTGCGAGTCAAGATCCGTAGAACCGGCACAGCGATCGCCACAGGAGCGACCGCTGCCCCTCACGGAATGGAGATGAATCGCATGAAAGCCCGCAGCCGAACGGCCCTCGACGAACATCTGCCCTCCCGCCGCGCCATCCGCGAGGCCTGCCATCGGATCCAGGCCCTGTGGAGCGACAATGAACGCCGCAAGCGAGCCGGTTTGCCGCGTGAAGACCACTGGAACCCGCCCTTCGTGCGTTCGTCCCAACTCGGCTTCGAAGCCGACAACGACCGCGACGCATAGCCCCGCAGTCAACGTACCCGCGTGTGCCGAGAGCAGCATCCGGCTCACGCGGGCCGCGATTAGCCAACGTAGCCAGGCAATAGGCGGCTCCCGAGCCCGAAGTTCAACCGGGCGTCTCGTTCGGCCAGCCCCAGGTTCCCACCAGGGGCACGAAGGCGAACCCGCCCAGGTCTTCGCGGTCCAGCAGCCCGTGCCGCAGCGTGAAGCGGCACATGGACTGGCCGCGGCGATCGGACCCGAGCGGAATGACGATGCGGCCCCCTTCAGCCAACTGCGCACGATACGGCTGGGGCAACTCGCGGCCGCCCGCCGTCACGACGATCGCGTCGTACGGCGCGAACTCTGGCCACCCCCAGGTTCCGTCGCCTTCGTGGACGAAAACGTTGCGAAAGCCCAGGCGTTCGAGGCAGCTGCGAGCGGATCGAGCGAGCTGCGGGACGCATTCCACCGTGTGAACTTCAGCCGCCAGTCTCCCCAGGATGGCCGCTCCGTAACCGGAGCCCGTACCAACTTCAAGCACTCGTTCGGTACCGCAAAGCTGCAGGGCTTGGCTCATGAAGGCCACGGTGTACGGCTGCGAGATGGTCTGGCCAAATCCCAGCGGCAGCGGCCGGTCCGCATAGGCGTGGACCGCTTCCGCCGCCGGCACAAACGCCTCCCGCGGCACTTCGGACATCGCACGCAGCACCCGGGGATCGCCGATGTCCCTGGCCCGCAACTGCGACTCCACCATCGCCCGTCGTTCCGCAGCTCGGCCCGGCTGCGTCGCTGGCGGCTCGGCGGCGCTGGATCCGTCATGCGTCGACATCGGCCGTCTCCGAAGAATCACGCCAGCTCGCCGACCTGCAGATCGGTGGCCCCGAAGCCTCTTCGCAGCGAACCGCCTGGTCAGATGCCAAGGCTGGCCACCAGATCGGCCAGTTGCCCCAGCCAGCTGGTCACCTGGGGATGCTCGGATTCCAACTGCAGCACCAAGTCGTCGGCTCGTTTGCGGAGCGTTGCCATGTCTCCGGCCGCAGGCGGCTGGGACTGACCAGCGAGCCGCTGCAGGTCTTGCAGCAGCGTTCCGATCTGAGTCCGCGTCGCATCGTCGACATGCTCCAGTCCAGCCAGTCGCGTGTGCAGGTCCTCCAGCGTCGTTCGCAGGTTTTCCATGAGCCTCAGGTCCGTTCCCGTGAAGAGTTGTTCGCAAGTCATTATTCGCATCGCCCAGCCCCGCGGCCAAGGCTCCGCGGTGCATTGTAGCGGCTCCCTCGCGCCCCCGCTCCCGCGCGACCGACACACTGATTTTCATCGCCCCGCCGCGCGCTCTGCTCGCCCCTCGTGCGCCCTTTCGCACGCCTGACCTTCCCTAGCGTGCCCAAGTGCTCATTGCCGGGAAACTTCCTCGGCGGAGGCATGGCCCACCTCATGAGGTGTCCTCGATATCCCTGGCAGAGGCAACGAAATTCCGTGAAGCTGGCGCGATAATTGCCTCCTTCTTGTCCGAGTGTGCCGCATGCAATCCGCGATTCAGGGGGCCACGTGTCCTGCTTGGACACCGCTCCCCAGAGTGAAACGAGAGGTTTACCATGGCTTGGTTGCCCCGCAAACGTGTCGTCGTTCCCTTCGATTTTTCGGATGAGTCCTACGCCGCGGTGCTGCTGGCGAAGGACTTCGTCGCCGATACCACCCGGATCGACGTCGTGCATGTGCTGCCGGAGCTGATGGCCACGGAACCGGGAGTGATCTGGTCGTCGATCGACGATGCCGGGCGCATGGATCATGCCAAGGAGGCGATGCGCAAGCGTTTTAAGGACCTGCCTGCCATGTCGTTGCACGTCGGCATCGGCGATCCTGGCTCGGTGATCACGGACCATGCGTCGGAAGTCGGCGCGGACCTGATCCTGATTCCCTCGCACGGTCGCACGGGAGTGAAACGCCTGCTGCTGGGTTCCGTCGCGGAACGTGTCGCTCGCCTCGCACATTGCCCCGTCCTTGTGCTGCGCAGCTAACGACGAGTTCCGACCGTAGCCGGCACACGGCGTGGGCCGACTACGGGGTCTGGCTGTAGCCGGCACACGCCGTGTGCCGGACGAGTGGTC
>CAZUJM010000113.1:15032-18066 GCA_964620405.1 uncultured Pirellulaceae bacterium
CCCGGGACGCGTCACGACGTCCAACATGCTCGGCACACGGCGTGTGCCGACTACGAAACACGGGCTAAACCAGCTTCCGCAAAATCGGTGGGACCAGACGTGTCACACGGATCCCTAGAATCGCTGCCGAGGGGTGATGGCTGGCACGACCAGCAGGCATCTCGACGGTCAAGACAGCGTCATAGGGAGTGGAGATGGAGGGTTATGGGCATGCGGATGTGGTTACCTTGCAAGCATGAGGCGGTTTTCTGGATCGACGCACACACCTGCTGCTGCCATGAGTGCGGCAAGACGGGGATCTGGTACGAGGAGGGCTTGGTGCTCTGGTGTCGTCGCCGGCCTTCCCAGGGACTGCGGGAGCGATTCACGGAGGCGCTGGAAATGGGACACGGAGAGACGCAACCGCTGGCGGGCCATCCGGCTGCGAGCGATCCGCTGGCCGTGCAACCGGGCGGCGTCGTGCGCCAACGAACGGGCTTGGCCCCGGCCAGCTCCGCGAGTCGCCGAGCCAGCGCCTGAGCGAAAAACTCCCGCGAATGAAGCCGTTCAGGGCGATCCACACCGGCCCGCTCGGCCGGGTGCTCAAGCCTCTGAGCCTGGACTGGCTCGCGGCTCACGTCGCATTCCGACGGGAGAACCGGCGACAGATGGCGGGGCGTCTGGTAAAACAGAAAGATCCCGCCTTCCGTGGTCCCGCCGCCGTCCTCCCGGGGATTCCCGCCGTGATGTTCAGGAACCGCCCGAGTTCCGCGCGATCGCTCTGCGTTCATTCCCGGGCGCATCTCCTCTGCCGCGCGTTCATCGCCCTGATCGCCATCGCGTTCTCCCACCCCTTGGTACATCGCTCCTGCCTGACGTGGACCGAGCCGCTCTGCGCCGCTGAACCCGTGCCGGCCACGGATCCCGCGGCAGCGAGCGGCGTCCTCGATCCCCAGGCGGCGGAGGAGGAGCGGACGTTTTTTGAAGCTCGTGTGCGGCCGCTGCTGATCAACCGATGCGGAGAATGTCATTCGGCGGAAACAGGCGGCGAGCATGGCGGACTGGTCTTGGAACATCCGCAGGGGATCGCCCAGGGCGGCAGCCGCGGGCCGGTCGTGGACCGCGACCATCCGGACCAGAGCCTGTTGCTGAGGTCGGTGCGTTATGCGGACGTCGATCTGCAGATGCCGCCTGAGGGCAAACTGTCGGACGCGGAGCTGGCAGTGCTGGAAACCTGGGTCGCGCGCGGCGCATACCTGCCGCCCGCGGCGGCCTTGCCGACGGAACCGCCGGCTGGCGATGCTGCGGCACGCCCGCCCGCCCCGGCCGGCATCGACTGGGCCAACGCGCGGCAGTTCTGGTCCTTCCGGCCGCTCATTCGTCCTCCGGTCCCCGAAGTCCAAGAGGCGAGCTGGAGTCGCCGGGCGCTGGACCGTTTCGTCCAGGCGCGTCGCGAACAGGAACGGTTGGCCGCCAATCCGGAGGCGGACCGAGCCACTTGGTTGCGCCGCGTGACTCTGGACCTCACCGGCCTGCCGCCCTCACCGGAACAGCTGGACGCCTTCCTGGCCGATCGCGAGACGGACGCGGCGGAGCGGGTGGTCGACCGCTTGCTGGCGTCCCCTCATTTCGGCGAGCGTTGGGCGCGGTTCTGGCTCGATCTGGCACGCTACACCGACCAGACACCTGATTGGCAGAGCCCGACGGACCGAGGCTGGTTGTACCGCGACTGGGTCGTGAACGCCATGAACGAGGGCCTGCCGTACGACCAGTTCGTACGGCGGCAACTGGCCGCCGACCTCGACGACACGGCCGGTCCCAGCGACCTCGCCGCCCTGGGTTTCCTGGGATTGAGCCCGACTTACTGGAAGGAACTGAAGCTGGCACCGTCGGTGATCCAGCAGATCGTGGCCGACGAGTGGGACGAGCGGATCGACATGGTGACGCGGACCTTCCTGGGCCTGCCATGACCACAAGTTCGATCCGATCACGATGCACGACTACTACGCGCTCGCGGGCGTATTCGCGAGCAGCCAGATCTCCGAGCGTTACCTGGTCACCGACGAGCAGGACGCCGTCTTGCGCGCCGCGCGTCGCCAATTGCAGGAACTCGAAGCGAAGCTGAAGACGCTGCGGGATCAGAATTCAGCCGAGGCGGACGAGGTGGCACGACAGGTCGAACGCCTGCGTGCCGAGCATCCGGGTCTGGAGGGGCCCTATGTGCATGGCCTGCGCGAGGCCAGCATCCATGTGCTGCCGGAGGGAGCCGACGGGACGCGTCTGGAAATCCGCGAGGGCGAAGCGCGGGAGGTGCCCGTCTACCGTCGGGGCAATCCGTTGAATCCCGGGGAAAGCGTGGCGCGTCGTTACCTGCGACTGTTCGCGGGTAGCGGCAGCGACGGCCAGCCCGCGCCGTTCCAGCACGGCAGCGGCCGCCGCGAACTGGCCGAAGCCATGCTTGCCGACTCTACTCCGCTGGTCGCGCGAGTGATCGTGAACCGCCTCTGGGACCAGCACTTCCACGCCGGCCTCGTGCGGACACCGAGCGACTTCGGGACCCAGGGCGAAGCGGCTTCGCATCCGGAACTGCTGGAACACCTGGCGGCCGAACTGCCCCGCCACGACTGGGACCTGAAATGGCTCCATCGCCAGATCGTGCTCTCGGCCACCTACCGGCAGTCGTCCGCGTACCGAGACGAGGGAGCGGAACGCGACCCCGAAAACCGGCTGCTCTGGCGCATGAATCGCGGACGGCTCGACCTCGAAATGTGGCGCGACTCCATGTTGTCCGTGACGGGCCAACTGGATCTGCGACTGGGCGGTCCTTCGCAGCCCATCGACGCGATCGACAACCGTCGCCGCTCGATCTACGCCACGATCGCTCGCGAGGACCTGCACCCGATGCTGCGGATGCACGACTTTCCCGAAGCCAGCGCGCACAGTCCGCGGCGCGAACCCACCATCACACCGCTCCAACAGCTCTTCATACTCAACTCCCCCTGGATCGAAAAGCAGGCCACGTGGCTGTGGGAACGAGTGCAGCCGCTGCCGGAGA
>CAZUJM010000114.1:0-4858 GCA_964620405.1 uncultured Pirellulaceae bacterium
GAGGCCGGGGGACGCGTTATGTCGCTGGCTTGGTCCTGGTTCGTGCGCGCGGCGCGTTTCGACGGGCTGGTCCCAGTCGTCGAGGTTCAGAGTGGTCCACTGCAGTCCTTCACGCTCCCACCGCGGGGCGTTTGCCTGCAGGCGGGACAGCTCTTCCAGGCACGGTCGGCACCAGGAGGCCCAGAGGACCACCAGGCAAGGTTTGCCGGGCTCACGTTCGAGGTCGCGGACTGGACCTCCGTCCCAGCGAACCCGGGGCAATGCGGGCATGGGCAGTCGTTCGTGCGCCACGATGCGAGCCGCGCCGGAATCGCGCGGTTCCTCGGCGGCCTCCTCGCGCCAGGCGACGAGCGATGTCCGTGGCGAGGCGGGCACCACCTGGGCCTTCTCGTCGCCAGGCGACTGAAGCACGCGGTAACGACCGCCGGCCGCCAGCGGGCCGATCACGTCGTGACTGCCGTCGGGCCACTGGATCGTGCAGCGCACCGCGCCGCGATAGTCGCCCAGCCCGAAGTGCAGCCAGCGACTGCTCTGGGACAGATAACCGTCACCCGCCCGCACGACGCGGACCAGCGGCTTCCAGTCGTCCCGCGCGTCGACCGGTTCCACCTGCACGCGCGCTCCGATCGCATCGCGATTGCACTTGGAGCCTTCCAGCAGCAGCCCGACGTGGGCGTCGCGGGAATTCAGCGGGTTGACGAGGAATCGTGCGCGGGGCCCGGTGCGATTGGCCATCCACAGGTCGAGATCTCCGTCCCCATCCCAGTCGGTGGACGCGACGCTGCGGGAGTCGGATGGATGGTCCAGCCCCAGCGCCGATGCGGCGGGAACAAACGTCTGGTCGCGCGCGTTGAGGAACACCGAATTCCGCTCCCGACCGCTCCATGAACGCCCTTCATGCAGCATTTCACCGATCGCATCCCAAGCACGCAGATAGGCTTGCGACGCCTCGCTTTCGCTCGGATTCGCAGGGAACTTCAAGGGTGACTGCGACGTGACCCGCCGCCAGAAGAAACTTCACAAGTCGCCCGGATCGTCCTGGCCGGTGACCATGCCGTTGGCCACGACCAGATCTTCCCAGCCATCGTTGTTCAGGTCGATGAAATTAGAACTCCAGGCCCAGCGGGCCATGTTCACGCCCGCTTCCAGGGAGACGTCGCGGAATGAACCTTGGCGGTGATCGGCTGCGCCTTCGGCTGGGCTGTCGACTGTGTCTTCGGTGACGCCGTCGGCAAGCGTATTGCGGAACAGCGTGTTGCCGCGCGCGTGGCGCTGGTGGATAGCTCGCTGCTGCGCGTCGGCGCCCGGCAGGTACTGCCGCTGATAACTGACGCGGTTGCCGGCCGAGGAGTACATGTTGCCGACGTACAGGTCCAGCCAGCCGTCGCGATCGAAGTCGCCCCAGCTCGCCGACATACCGGCCGAAATATCTTCCACACCCGCCTCCGCAGCCACATCGTCGAAGCGACCGCCCAGGTTGCGATAGAGGTTGTTGCGTCCGAAATCGTTGGCGACATACAAGTCCTGGTCGCCATCGTTGTCGTAGTCGGTCCAGGCGCAGGCATAGCTGAATCGCGAGTTGTTTTCGTCCAGGCCCACCGCCTTGGTCACGTCCTCGAAACGCCAGTCCCCCGTGTTCCGGAACAGGAAGTTCGGCGCGCCGTTGTTTGCATCGTGGTAGGGCATCGGACGGCCCAGCCCGACGCCGTCGCGGCTGCCGTCCCGGAGAAAGTAGCCGCACAAGTAGAGGTCCACCCTCCGATCGCGATCGTAGTCCGCCGCTGCCATCGAACGGATGACCGACTCCAGCTCGTGGATCTGTCGACGCTGGAACCGCGCCTGGCCATCGTTTTCGAGCAGCAGCAGGTAGCGACCGGAGGCGATCGCGAGGTCCTGGTCGCCATCGTTGTCGAAGTCGACGAAGAGGCCGCTGTGCGTCGGTTCCAGGAAGTCGACGCCAGCCGCCGACGACTCGTCGCGCACCGTACCGTCGGGCTGTTGCAGCAGGAGTCGATTCGGGAGTCCGCCCGGTTCACAGAGGTATACGTCCTCCCGACCGTCCCCGTTGGCGTCGCCCACGGCCAGCCCGTGCGCGCCCACGACATCCATGCCAAAGCGCCAGTCCATGCGACGCCGCCAGTAGTCGACGCCCGGCAGGATCTGGCGCTGGAAGAGGTCCGCGTCGGCGAACACCTGGCGCGAGGCGTCCAAGAAACGTTGGCGGCTGCCATCGACGCGCACTTCCTCCAAGGCCGTGACCTCGATCCGCGACAATTGTGGCGGCGCATCCTTCCGGAGGGTCCAATGGCAGAGCCACTCCACCGTTCGCTCGGTCCGCGCACCCTCAACTGCCTCGAGGCATTCGCCATGCACGCGTGTCGTCGCGCCCTGGTCGGCCAGGGAAACGTCGGTGATCTTGAACTCCCAACGCGGTTGGCGAGTCGCCGCACGAAGGGTGAGCAGCATTTCCGTCAGCGGCATGTCGGTGGTGGAAGTCGAGGGCGACGACGCGGGACGCCAGCGCCGCAGCTCCCCTGTGTCGTCCTGCCAGATTCGCGTGGTCTCGGGCAGCAGCGGAGCTGCACGGCCTGCGTCGTCACAGAGGTCGCCAAGGGCTTCGCGTACGCTCCCGCCATCGGACAGCCAGGCCGCCAGCTTCTTGAGCTGCGACGATGCCGCCTCGCTGAACCCCTCGCTGGCCCACTCCTGCGACGGCTGAACCTCCGCGATCTCCTCCCGCAACTCAGGCCGGAAACGCTGGTTGGCCAGATCGGTGACGGAGTCCAGCGGCAGGCGATCGCGCGTCGCATCGGTAGTCGCCGACCCAGCCTTCGGGGCGTCGGTCGGCGTCAATGATCGGGCAGGAGCGGAGGCCCGTTCGCGCTGCAAGCCATCGGGATCGGCAGCGGGCACGCTGGCAACTCCAGCCGCCTCTGTGGAACTGTTCCTCACGTCCACGGCCGGCGCGTGGCTGGGCCCGCTCTGATCGCGCGAACAACTGCCGCAGACGAGAAGGAGGCAGGCGAATACCCAGCGGCGACATCGGTCGGGACTCATCATGGAGGATTCCGGAATCGCGAAACGAACGCGTGGGCGCTGAGGCGCCTGCAGGGGAACGCATTGGCCAGTCGGTATGTGGGCGATGGAGGTATCGGGGCATCCGGAGGGCGGAGACGCGACCGGGAAAGCGCCGAAATGGGCCGGTGTCCCCTGTGTAGTCCGGCGGAGACGCGAGCATACCGAATCGGCCAGCGGCGAACAAATGTTTTCGCCCCGGAGAATCCATCCCGGAGATGGCGATTCACCGCCGTCTTGCCGAGGCGTACGGAAGGCATGCCGACTTGCGGGAATGTATTGATCGGCGTTCCGGAACCGTTAGACTACCGGCGGAATGGAACGGAGAAGAGGGCTCGTTTTCAGACTCCCGACAGGCTTGCCGAACTCAGTGGCGGCGAGCGAATCAACGATGCCCGAAAGGAAAAATGTCATGAAGCGCATCTGGAGAGGACTTTGGTTGGCAGGCGTGTGCGCGGTGTTGGCACCGACGGCCAGCCATGCGGGTTTGGTCGCCTTCTACGATTTCAACGATGCATCCAACCCCGCCGTGGCGAAGGATGTGAGTGGCCGCGGCAACAACGGCGTGGTCATGGATGCGGTCTATTCGGCCGACAAGGGCGGCCACACGGGCAAGGCTGGTGACCGCGCCATGGACTTCGGTGAATACAACAACGACGCCTACGTTGATCTGGTCACTGCAGCCGATGGTGCGTTCGACAGTCTTGCGGAAACCGACAAGGTGACCGTCTCGGTCTGGGTCCTGGGCGACGAAGGCCAGCCCTACGACCAGTGGAACTTCTATGCCGGCCCCTATCGGCAGTTGGGATCGCACGTGCCGTGGTCGAACAGCAACATCTACTTTGACGTCGCGGGTACGGCCGACAGTGCCTGCTGCGGCGACCGCATCAGCACTTTCATCGACTACGATACGTTCGCCGGGTCGTGGAATCACTACACGTACGTGAAGGATACGGAAACGTCCCGCATCTACCAGAACGGACAGATGATCATCGAAGGCGGCGACATGCGCCCGATGAATCCGATCACCGAGTTCTTCATCGGGGTCGGCCCGGAGGGCGATCGTCGCAGCTACGGCGGCATGATGGACGACTTCGGCGTGTGGGACAACGCGATGACGGACGCCGAAGTGCAGGACCTGTTCAAGAACGGGCCGAAGCTGGGCGGCGGCAAGCGTGGCGATTTCAATCTGGATGGCACGATCAACGAGCCGGACGTGAACCTGCTGTCGGGGGCGATCAAGGGCGGCACCAACCCGGCCAGTTTCGACCTGACGAAGGACGGCAAGGTCGACGGCGCCGACCTCGACTCCTGGGTCCGCAGCCCCGACATCGCCAAGACTTGGTTCGGCGATGCGAACCTCGACGGCGTGTTCAACACGCAGGACTTCGTGCGTGTCTTCCAGGTGGGCAAGTTCGAAGTGGACGCGCCGGCCCTGTGGAGTGAAGGCGACTGGACCGCGGACCAGCGTTTCAACACGTCGGACTTCGTGAAGGCCTTCCAGGACGGTGGTTTCGAAGCCGGTCCGCGGGCGGCCGTCTCAAGCGTCCCGGAGCCGAACTCGCTGGTGCTCCTCGCACTCGGCGCTGGTCTCGCGCTCCGCGGCCGTCGTCGCCGCTAAGAATCGCGTAACGCCACGGAGTGTGCCCCCGTAGTCGGCACACTCCGTGTGCCGAACGAGCGTGCCGAACGATGGTGTCGAACGGTGTGGCGTCGGAGGTCCCCGCGGCTATTTTGGGTGCCTGGGTTCTTGCGTCGCTTGTGGTCGTTTGATGTACGGCAC
>CAZUJM010000114.1:4958-18032 GCA_964620405.1 uncultured Pirellulaceae bacterium
CCGAGAGCCCCCCGTAGTCGGCACACTCCGTGTGCCGAACGAGCATGCCGAACGAGCATGCCGAACGAGCATGCCGAACGATGGTGTCGAACGGTGTGGCGTCGGAGGTCCCCGCAGCTATTTTGGGTGCCTGGGTTCTTGCGTCGCTTGTGGTCGTTTGATGTACGGCACACGGCGTGTGTCGTCTACTTCGAGGGGCGGCGGATCAGGCGTTCGATCTGTTTCCAGGTGCGGGTGTTGAGCACATCGGCCTTGGTGAATCCCGCGCGGCGAGCCTGCAGCACGCCGTAACGCATGGCGGCCAGGCCTTCCGGGCTGTGGGCGTCGGTGTCGATGACGACAGGGATGCCCAGGCGTTTGGCCGCCGCGCAGTGGACATCATGCAGGTCGAGCCGTTCGGGGCTGGCGTTCAGTTCCAGGAACTTATGGTGCTTCTTGGCGGCCGCCATCACCGCCTCGAGGTCAACTTCGTACGCTTCGCGACGATTCAACAGCCGGCCGGTGGGATGGGCGACGGCGGTCACATACGGATTTTCGATCGCGCCGAGGATGCGTTCGGTGATCTGCTGTCGTGACTGGCGTTGGCCGTAGTGGACGGCGGCGAGCACCCAGTCGGCTTGGGCCAGCACGTCGTCGGGAATGTCCATGCCACCCGCTTCGAGGATGTCGCACTCAACGCCCTTGAGGACTCGGAAATCGTCTTGCTCACGACGGTTCCACTCCTCGATGCGGGCCCACTGTTCCAGCAGACGTTCGGGTCCGAGTCCGTTGGCCATGCTGACGCGGCGGGAGTGATCGGTGATGGCGATGTACTGAAGGCCCCGTTGCTTCGCGGCCGCCACCATCTCCGCCAGCGAGCCGCGGCCGTCGGAGTCGGTGGTGTGCATGTGCAGGTCGCCACGGATGTCTTTCACCTCTAGAAGTTCCGGCAGTTCTCCGCCGCTGGCCCATTGCAGTTCCTGCCGCGCCTCGCGAAGCTCCGGTGGGATCCAGGGCAGGCCGAGCGCCGCATAGACGTCCGCTTCGTCCCTGCCCGCGACATAGGCTTCCGAATCCAAGGAGAAGACGCCGTATTCGTTGACCTTCAGGCCCTTCTGCCGGGCGAGGCCGCGGATGGCGACGTTGTGGTCCTTGGAGCCGGTGAAGTACTGGAGCGCCGCGCCGAATGACTCGGCCGGTACGACGCGGAGGTCGACCTGGAAAGCCTGTCCCATGCGCAGTGACATTTTGGTGTCACCTCGGGCGATGATCGAGTCCAACAGCGGCCATGCGGCCAGGTGGTCCATCACCGCATCGCTGTCGCTGGACGTCACCAGCACGTCCAGGTCGCCGACCGTCTCCTTGCCGCGCCGATAGCTGCCGGCCAACTCCAACTGGTCCACTGCCGGACACGACCGCAGGTAGGCCTTCAGTTCCTGCGCGACTTGGTCGGCTTCGGCCCACAGCAGTCGCTGCGACGCCGTTTCGGCTAGGTCAAGGCCCTGCAGGATCGACTGCTCCGTCTTCGCGCCAAAGCCCTTCAATTCCTGCAGGCGGTGGCTCTCGCAGGCCGCACGCAGGTCGGCGAGGTCCTTGACGCCCAGTTCTCGATAGACGGCCGCCGCTTTCTTGGGTCCGAGGCCCGGGACGCGCAGCAGGTCGAGGACCGTGCGAGGCGTCTGCTGCAGGAGTTCGTCGAGGAGCTTCACATGCCCGGTCTCGACCATCGCCCGGCACTTTTCGGCGAGATCCTTGCCGATGCCTTCAATGTCCGTCAAGCTCCGCGCGGGATCGGCCAGCATCTCTTCGACCGACTCGGGACAGTCGCGGATCACCCGTGCGCCGTTTCGATACGCGCGTACCCGGAAAGGATTGGCCTCCTGGAATTCCAGCAGGTCGGCGATCTGCTCCAGCGCGTCTGCGATCTTGGTGTTGTGCATCTCTGGTTCCCTCGGCGATCAGGAGTGCAGTTCGACGATGTCGCGGTCGCGGACCACATAGTCGGCCGCCACCGTGGCGGGCTGCGTGCGCCCGACGCTCCAGACCTTGCCAAACTTCAGTTGATCGGCCAGCTCATGATGGATCAAGCGAGCGACATCCGCCAGGGTGCCTCCACGCCGGACCGTGAACGGGTCGCGGAATTCCGGCTCCTTCTCGTGCGGATGCTTGGTGTAGACCCGCACGACGTCGAGCGCCTCGACGATCGCCTCCCGCAGCGCGTCGAGCCCGTCGCCCGACCAGGCGGACACCGAGAGATCCTGCAGGGCCAGCTGCCGCGGTTCCAAGTGCGCCGTCCGCAGCCACTCGCGACGCATATCGCTGTCCGCGCGGTCGATCTGGTTGCAGACGACGATCGTCTGCGTGTACGACCGTCCCAGGTCCTCGTCGTCGAGGCGGGATTGGTTGTCGAGGCGTGTCTTGGTGCTCTCCAGACGCATCAGCACTTCGCCCGCCTGGTCCACGCCTTCATCACTGCCTACATCGACCACCAGCAGCACGAGATCCGCGCCGCGAATCAGTGACTGCAGGCTGGTATCCAGGAAGTCGGCGGTGATGGGAGGCGTATCGATCCACTGCACGCGGATATCCTGCCAGTCCATCATCCCCGGCAGCGGTTCGCGCGTGCTGAAGGGGTAGTCGGCGACGAGCGGCGTGGCGCGCGTCATGCGCGACAGCAGCAGGCTCTTGCCGGCGTTCGGCGCGCCCACCAGCACCACGCGCCCGGCCCCTTGCCGCGGGATGCGGATGTTGGTGCCTCGCCGAGCGCCCTGCGTGCGACGCGCCTCCAACTCCTTGCGAGTCTTGCTGATTCGCTGCTTCAGTTCCGCCTGCAGCCGATCGGTGCCCTTGTGTTTCGGAAGCTCCCGCAGCATCTCCTGCAGGCACGACAGCTCTTCCTCCGGCGAAGTGGCTCGCCGATACGCCTCCTCGGCGCGATGATACTGGGGTGTCAGGTTGGCGGGCATGGCACGGGGCACCGTCGTCGAGGGTCGGCCCACCGTGCGGACGGCGGGCGAGATCGTGTCGCTTCGGGATACGGTAACCGCGTCCCCGGCCAGGCTGCAACCGTCGCGCGCCGTTGGGTGGCAGGTAGCCCGGCTTATCCGGCGAACTCCTCGTGCGGCCAACGAAAAAGCCCCTGGCCTAGGGACAAGACCAGGGGCTTGGAAGAGCAGCGGGGAACGACCGTCATCGGTCGTCGGCATGCGAGACGATCAGCGAACGGAACGCCAAGGTGTGCTGTTCGGGCTGCTCGCATTGGATTGCGGGTCGCTGGGAGCGGCGTCCGACTGGAATCGCTGCATCGTTACCGGCGCGGTGTCGCGGACGCGCGTCGCATCGAGACGCCGACCGCCGGAACTGCGAGGTGCCGCATCCGCATCGCGTTCCAGCGATGCACGCTCGACCATCCGATCAGCGGCCCGGTCGGCATCGAGGTTCCCATCCAGTGACGCCTCGTGCGAAACGAGTCGCTCCGCCGCAGGCGTCTGGTGGCTGGCGGTCCAGTGAATGCGATTCGCCTTCCAGCGCGTCGGAATCGGACGCGTCGGCATGGACTGCATCCGCGCCGTGCGGTCGCGCGGCTCGTTCAGCAGTGGCGGAGCGTCCTGGCCGGGATCGTTAGCAGGCGGCAGGCTCGGGATCTGCGGAACCTGATAACGCCGCTCGGATCGTTCCACCGGAGCGTACGGGTCGATCGGCGGCGCCGAGTTCAGTGCGGCCGGATTGGGGGCGTTCAATGAAGGCGCCGACGGATCGGAGTTCGGGATCGGCTGCAGGTCGAACTTCGCGGTGCTCGGTCCGCTGGCCCCAGCGGCCGAGGGGTCCTCGCTCGTGAACCGTCCGTCCGACGCGCCGAGGCCGGGGATCGCGGAACCGGTGGATCGCGGCAGGGGAGTCCAGTCGGTGGAACGCTGGTAGTACGGATCCAGCGAAGCCGGGTTGCCCGCTGGAGGTGCACTCGCGGCCGGCCCGTTCAGGTTGGATGGCGAGTCGAATCCGCGGGTGGACGAGATGCCGCTGTTGGCTGGCGCGGATCCCGGCGGAATGCGCTGCAGTGTGATGCCGGTCGCCGGCGGCTGCACCGAAGGATCGATGCGCGGCTTGCGGTCCGCTTCATCGCCGCTCGCGCCGTAAGGATTCGGCGCTCCATAGGAGCCGGCAGGCGGCGCGACCGAAGGAGCCGGTGTCGGCGCACCGTACGATGAAGCCGTCGACGAATTCACGGGCTCCCAAGCCGTAGCGCCGGGCGGATTCGCCTGGGCGTAGGAGGTCGGAGCGGGAGCGGAGGCTGCAGCGTAGCTTGGTGCCGCATAGCCGGGAGTCGAGTATGAAGGCGTGGAGTAGGCGGGTGCCGCGTAAGCTGCCGCCGCCTGGTTCGAAGCCGTGTAAGTTGTCGGAGGGTAGGCCATGGCCGCCGTGGTGTAGCCGGCCGGAGCGGCGCCCGTGTTGCAGTTGCAGTTCGGCGTGGCGGCCGGAGCCATCACGGGCGCGGGGGCCGGAGCCGTATAGGCAGGAGCGGTGGGCACCGGCACCTGGGCGTAGACGGGACGGAACGTCGTGTACGGAACGCGCCGCGCCTGGTAGGTGTACGACGTGCACGGCTGCGTGCACGTCATCGGCAGACCGTTGGGCGTGTTGTAGTTGACGGTGCGACGATAGGTCGTCACCGGGATCGGTTCCCACACCGTGCGATACGCCACCTGCGGCAGATACTGCACGACCGTCTGCTGGCAGTTGCCCTGCCCGCAGTTGTTGCAGTTCGCCGCCGCCGGATTGGAGTACGAAGTTCGGGCCACTGCCGCGGGATCACGCGGCGTGATCCCAAACAGCGAATCAAACCATGGGCCCGCCTGGCACGGAGTGGCAAGAACCCAAGGGGCCAGCCATAGTCCACACCAGGCTAAACGGTGCCTTACCAGTTTGCTCATCGCCAACTTCTTGAGCGTCCGCCTGTTCAGCATCTGCTTCCTCTTCGCGAGCTTCGTCGTCTTGCTTTGCCAATCTCGACCCACGGTTCCCCGGCAGGGCGCGCAGTCACACCGAAGCCCCACGCGCAGGAACCGCTGAATCGTAAGCCATAGATACGATACCGGGAAGAAAAAGGCTCAAGAAATGCCCGAAGCCAAGAGATCAAAACGCACGGGAACGCGTTAGCCAGACTTTACATGGCACGGAAACGCGGGGAGTTGGTTTGAGTCGCGCGACTGGGCTGTCGCTGCTGGCACGATCCTGTGACACCTGGGTTCCAAGGCGGGGCCAGGGACGGCATGTGGAAGAATGTGTCGATTATGACGGCGAGCTGCCGTCGCCCCGGCTGCTGTCGTCCGCCGCCTGCTGTCGCCGCTGGTAGTCATCGTACAGCTGCAGCAGCGCTTCTCGCAGGTTGCCACCGTGCGCGCGGTAGGCCTCTGACACCTGTGTGTCACTCGGACGCCAAGCCTCGGGGCTCTCCCGGACCAGCTCGCCCACCAGCGTCCGCAGCAGGTCGAGGCTGGTGGAGGTCGTATGAAGCCGGGGAAGCCCCATCGCTCGGTGCGCGGTCACCAGCAGTCCCGCGCCGCGCTGTCGGCACCATCGTTTCAATCGCCAACGGTTCCACCATGACAGCTGTTCGTAGCCGTCCACCACGACCAGTGTGTCGGCGTTCCACGATCGGCGCCGCTCGTCGCCGACCGAAAGCTGTCGCTGGTCGGTCCGGAACTGGAAGCGATCGACGACTTTCCCTCGACGTTCGCACAGCGGCAGCAGATGTTCCAGCAGCGTGCTCTTGCCCGACCCATGCGGACCCACGATCTCGCCCCAGCAGCCGTGTGCTTCGAGTCGCTGCACGAGCGCGTCGAGACGCAGGCCATCCGCGAAGCGATAGTCCAGCTGGCCAGGTCGGATGCGTCGCGTACTGAACGCGTTGACGGAAGATTCCGAGGCGGCGTCGCGAGCGGTGTTGGCAACCGTGTCGGCGGCTCGGTTCGATCCCGGGATTTCACTCATGGCAGGCGTTCCGGGGTCGCGCAAGACACGCGTCCGCGCGCCGGCTCGCGTCAACCGACTTGGCGACCGAGCTGGTTTTCGACGTTCCCCAGCCGGAACGCGTGTTCGAAGAGCGACTGTTTGCCGTACCGGAGAATGGCTCGGACGCGAACGCACCAGCTGACCTGCACGATGGAGCCACGGTAGGTGAGCGGGCTGTTCGGCAGTTTGGTCTGGAAGCGGCGCCACTGCCGGAGATCGCCTTCGGCATCCGAAGGTACACGGCGTTCGAAGTAGTGCACGCCCATGTCTTCGCCACCCTTGCCTTCGGTCAGCCAGATCACGGATGCCTCCACCGCCAGCAGGTCCTCCGGTTCGATCGCGTCGATCTGGTAGTCGCAGATCATCACTTCCCCGGGCTGGAAATGAGGCACCGGCCGCTGGATCTGGATGCTGATCAGCGGTTCCATCATGCGACGGACGGCTCGCCGGTGGTGGTTCCCGCGGGCTGGTTCGTCGGATGCACGATGATCGGGAAGATGCGTTCGAAGCTGGACCATTTTTCCACCGTGCCTTGCACGATCAGACGCCAGAGGACCGCGTTATGGTCCGACTGGAAGGAGTGCATGACGTCCGTCGGGAGTTCGAGATTACAAAGGTGTTCGTAGGGGATGTCGGGCAGGATCTCAAAGTTATCGCGTGAGAAGACTACCTTCTTGAATACGCGTCGGCTTTCGGTTCGCGTGTCTGTGCCCTGGCGATAGGAGGCCTCTTCATCGCAGGCCAGGGTCAGCACCAGCGACTTGACTCGCAGTCGCCCCGCCTGCGTCAGATAGACCTGATACGTCCGTCCCGGGTGGATCGGATGATCGGAAATCTCCAGGCTCGTCGGACCGATGGCCGCCGTGAGAAACAGCAAACGCAGCCAATAATATAAGGCTCCCAAGCCCACGACCGCAAAGGGTACCACCAAGGCGGTCAGGTACCAATCGGGATTTCCGGCGTAGTACTTCGAGATGGCCAGCCCGGAGAGGGCGGCCACGAGTCCGTTCCAGACCAGGGAGAAAACCCCCAGCCCGAACGCTTGCCAACCTGGGGAGCGAGCGATGGGCAGTCGATAAGCCAGCTTGATGCCCGGGCTGTTCGTGAGATTGACGTCGCGGGGAACCGTGGGAAAATCCCTGGGCGACGGAAGCGCGTCGGCCAGCAGGTCGATGTTCTTGGCCCGTTTGGCGAGCGCCCCCCGTCGCTCGGCCGTCGTGCCGACCCGCAGCAGCGTGTACACCAGACCGCCCAATCCGATGAAGATCAGGGATGCCAGCACCATGCCCACCAGCCAGAGCCACACCCGGCCGACCTGTTGCCCCGTCGCGACCGGTCCGACTTTGACGAGCGCGGCCAGCGCGAGCGAGCCGAACAGCAGCAGCGCGCCGAAAAAGATCGCCTCGCCAGCCGTGCCGAGCACGGGCGACACGGTGCGGCGGTCGCCTCGTTTCTTTTCCCAGAGCCGGAATCGGATTGGCACGTGCGATGGCTTTCCACGAGAAAGACGGGATACCTTGCGGACTCGACCTCGCATTCTACCGCGCGCCGTTGGCACGCGGGTATTCCCACCGCGACTCCTGGTCGCCATTCCCGGGCTGTTGCTGGCCGTACTGCTGGCCCTGGGGCCAAGCCGGGGGGCTCGCGCCGATTGGCCGCAGATTCTCGGGCCGAACCGCGATGGAGCGGCCGACTCCGGTGAACTTCCGGCCCGGCTCCCCGCATCGCCGCGGCCACGCTGGTCCTTTCCCGCCGGACAGGGTTACGCCGGGCCCGCTGTCGCCGCGGATGCGGTGTACCTGTTCGACCGCCTGGAGGACGAGGAACGCCTGGTGAAGCTGGACCGCGCGACTGGCGAGGTGCGTTGGCAGAAGCGGTTTCCGACCAACTATCGCGGCGGCGTCGATCCCGACGCGGGGCCACGTTGCGTGCCGACCGTCCACGAGGCGAACGTCCTGGTCCTCGGGCCGGGCGGCTCGCTGCGCTGCCTCGACACGGCCGACGGGCGCCAACGCTGGTCGCACGACCTACGCCAGGAGTTCGGCGGCAAGGAAGGCTACTTCGGCATGGGCAGCTCCCCGCTGGTCGTCGGTGATCGCGTGCTGGTGAACGTGGGCGGAGCGGACGGCGCGGGAGTCGTGGCGTTCCAACTGAGCGACGGCGAACCGCTCTGGAAGTCCGCGCCGGACGATGCCAGCTACTCGTCACCCGTCCTCTGGAAGGTGGCCGCGGAGCCACTGGCGGTGTTCGTCACGCGGTTGAACCTGCAGGTGCTGGAACCGGCGACCGGCCGGGTTGTGTTCCGACAAGCGTTTGGAGCGCGCGGGCCCACGGTGAACGCGGCTGCGCCCGTTGTCGTGGGCGACCACCTGTTCCTGACCGCCAGCTATGGCGTCGGCGCGATGCTCGTCCGCTGGAACGGAGCAGACTCAAGCATCGTCTGGCGCAACGACGATTCGCTGTCGAGCCAGTACAACACGCCGATACTGCACGAAGGCTACCTCTATGGCATCCACGGCCGCGAGGATGTGGGGCAGGCCGAGTTGCGATGCATTGAGGCGATGACGGGCCGGGTGGCCTGGTCCGTGCCCGGCTTCGGCGTCGCGCACCTGATACGCGTCGGCGACCGGATGCTGGTCCTCAAGGTCGACGGCACGCTGATCGCCAGCCCCCTGGATCCGCAACGGTTTGGCGGCGGGGAGGCCGGAGCGACCACGCGCGTCTCGCAGCACACGACGCGATCCCTGCCGGCCTTCAGCGGCGGACAACTCTTCCTCCGCGACCACCAGGGCGGCGAAGGCACCCTGATGTGCATCGATCTGAACCCGTAGCCGGCCGGTTCGCTTGCTGGCTGCGAACCGATCGCCGTCCGATCGGATCCGCGCGGTCTCCTGGCTCGGAACGGCGCTGTTTTCCCGCTCGCGCCGATGTCGTATCATGCGCCTTCGGACACGCAGCCTCACTGCTGCCCGCCTTTCGGCTTTTCCCTCCGCTCGCGTTTCCCGTCGCGAGCACGTGACTCACCCCAGTGGATGAAAACCATGAAGTTCCTGACCCTGCTGGCGACCAGCCTTTTGCTGGTTGGCCTCTCGATCGCGCGTGCCGAGGAAGCACCGGCCGAATTCGTCCCCGAAGAGGGCTTTACCAGTCTGTTCAACGGAAAGGACCTGTCCGGATGGATCGGGCGGCCTGAGTTCTGGTCGGTCGAGGACGGAGTGATCACGGGCCGCACGACGCCGGAACGGCCCACACAGGGCAACACGTTCCTGATTGCCCAGGAGGGCGACCGCCATCGCCTTGTCGAGAACTTCGACCTGCGCCTGCAGTTCCGCATCGTCGCCGACAACACCGCCGGCTTCGGCAACTCGGGCATCCAGTACCGCAGCGTGGACAAGGGGGAGTTCGTGGTCGGCGGCTACCAGGCCGACTTCGAGGCGGGCAAGACCTATTCGGGCATCCTCTACGACGAAGCGGGCGGCGCGGGTGGACGCGGCATCATGGCGGAACGCGGCGAGAAGGTCGTCTGGACCGCCGATGGACAGAAACTTGTCACCGGGCACCTGGGCAAGTCCGAAGACATCCAGGCGGCGATCAAGCCGGGCGACTGGAACGAGTATCGCATCATCGCCCGCGGCAACCGCCTGCAGCACTTCATCAATGGCGTGCAGACGATCGATGTGATCGACCAGGATCCCCGCTCGCTGAAGTCCGGAGTGCTCGCGCTGCAGGTGCATGCCGGCGAACCGATGACGGTGCAGTTCCGCCATCTGCGCATGCGGCCGCTGGCTTCCGACGACCTCGTCCCTGCCGGCAACGTGACCGTGCCCAAGGGATTCCAGCTCGACCTGCTCTACACCGTCCCGAAAGATGTCGAGGGATCGTGGGTCACCATGTGCGTCGACCCGAAGGGCCGCCTGATCGTGGGCGACCAGTACGGCAAGCTCTATCGCATCACGCCCCCCGCCCTCGACAAGACGCTGCCGCTGCAGCCTGAAGTGATCAACCTGCCGATCGGCGGCGCGCACGGGCTGCTCTACGCCTTCGACAGCCTCTACGTGGTCGTCAACGAACTCGACCGCCACGGCCTCTATCGCCTTCGCGACACCAACGGCGACGACAAGTACGATGAGGTGAAACTGCTTCGCGAAATCAGCGGCGGCGGCGAACACGGCCTGCACTCCGTGCTGCTCTCGCCCGACGGCAAGTCGCTGTATATCGTCTGCGGCAACTCGACGAACCTCACCGAAGTCAGCTCGTCGCGCCTGCCGCGAACCTGGGGCGAGGACAACCTCGTCACGCGGATCCCGACGGGCTTCATGGACGACTCGCTCGCGCCGCAAGGCTGGATCGCCAAGACCGATCCGGACGGCAAAGACTGGGAACTGGTCGCCGCCGGCCTCCGCAATGAATTCGACCTGGCGTTCAACCACCACGGGGAAGCGTTCACCTACGATGCCGACATGGAATGGGATATCGGCGCGCCGTGGTATCGACCCACGCGCATCAACCATGTCATCAGCGGCGCGGAATACGGTTTCCGCAACGGATCGGGCAAGTGGCCCGAATACTTCATCGACAGCTTCGGCACCACCTGCGACATCGGCCCGGGCTCGCCCACCGGCATCACGTTCGGCTACGGCGCCAAGTTCCCGGCCAAGTACCAGGAGGCCCTCTTCATCTGCGACTGGAGCTTCGGCAAGCTGCGCGCCGTACACCTGAAGCCTCAGGGCAGTTCCTATGTCGGCGAGTCCGAGGAGTTCCTCAGCGGACAGCCGTTGCCGGTGACCGATGTGGTGGTGAACCCGCACGACGGCGCCATGTACTTCGCCGTCGGCGGACGCAACGCGCAGTCGGCCCTCTACCGGCTGACGTACGTCGGGTCGGACTCGACCGCCCCCGCCGCCGCCGACAACAGCCTGCAAGCCCAGCGCGACGTGCGCCGCAAGCTGGAATCGTTCCACGGCCATGCCGACGCCAACGCGGTGAATACCGTCTGGCCCTATCTGTCCGATCCGGACCGCGCGACACGTTACGCCGCACGCATCGCCCTCGAATGGCAAGACCCGCAGCAGTGGTCGCAAAAGGCGCTCGAGGAGAAGAATCCTCGCACGTCGATCGCCGCGATCGTCGCGCTGGCTCGCGCCAGCGGCAAGGACCCGCTGCACCGCCGTCCGGAAGATCCTGCGCCCAATCCGGGACTGCTGGAGCACGTGCTGTTCTCCCTGAATCGTATCGACGCGACCAAGCTGCCCGTCGCCGATCAGCTGGACCTGCTGCGAGCGTACCAGCTGGCCTTCATTCGGCTGGGCCAGCCTTCCGAGGCCGCTCGCGCGGCGCTTGCCGCGAAGTTCGAGGCGCTGTTCCCCTCGAAGAACCGCGATGTCAACGTGCAGATGGCGAACCTGCTGGTCTACCTGCAGGCGCCCCAGGCGGCTGAAGAGATCATGGCCGTCTTCCGCGAAGCGTCCACGCAGGAAGAGCAGATCGAGTACGCGTTGGCCCTGCGAGCGCTCAAGACCGGCTGGACCATGCCGCTGCGGGAAGAATACTTCCGCTGGTTCGTCACCAAGGCCGTGACCTACCGCGGCGGCAACACCTTCGCCGGCTCGCTGCAGACCATGGCACGGCAGGCGATGGAGTCACTGACGGAGGAGGAGAAGAAGGCACTGCAGCCGATCTTCGACCTGAAGCCGACCCAGGTCTCGCCGCAGGAAAAGCTGGCCGCGCGCACCCACGTCAAGGACTATACGCTCACCGAGGCCGTGCAGATGGTGGAGCAGGGATTGGCGGCGGGCGGACGCGATTACGATCGCGGTCGCAAGCTGTTCGGCGAAGTCGCCTGCTCGTCCTGCCATCGCTTTGACCAGGACGGCGGCTCCGTCGGGCCCGACCTGTCGGCCGTCGCCGGACGGTTCAGCGTCCGCGATCTGATGGAGTCGATCGTGGAGCCGAACAAGGTGATCAGCGACCAGTACCAGGCGATCATCGTCAGCAAGAAGGATGGCACAATCGTCAGCGGTCGCATCGCCAACCTGGGCGGCGATGGTTTTGATGTCGTCGAGAACATGCTCGATCCGGGCCGCATGACCCGGGTCGAACGACGGGATATCGAAACGATCGAACCGTCCAAGGTGTCGATGATGCCCGCCGGACTGCTGAACACACTGAAGCCCGAGGAGATCCAGGATCTGGTCGCCTACATGCTCGCCCGCGGCGATCGCACCCATCGCATGTTCAGCAGCAAGTGACGACGGGGAAGTGTCGACGATCCTCTCCGTGGCCCTCCGAGCCAACTCCGTGTCCTCCGTGGTTCAATCTTCCACCGGCAATCTCTCCGCAGGTTCTTTTTTAACCACGGAGAGCACGGAGAGTTGCACGGAGGGCCACGGAGGTTACGCTGAGGTGAAGCCAGCACCTTTCTAAAGCAAGCCTGCTCCATCCCCTCAGGGACCTACCAAATGACTCTTCACTTGGAACTGGACGCCAGCCAACTGGCTCAACTCGAAGAAGTCGCAAGTCGTCTGAACGTCAGCGTGCCCGACCTCGCGAAAGCGGCCATCGGTGACCTGCTGTCGACTCCGGACGGCGATTTCGAGCAGGCGGCCCAGCGAGTGCTCGAAAAGAACGCGGAACTCTACCGGCGTTTGGCGTGATGCGGTACCTGCGACTTACGGAACTGATTCGACTCCACGATCGCCGAAAAGGGAGCTGCGTTGTGCTTCTCGCTGGTCATGAACCATCCTTTCGTGGATGGTAACAAACGCATTGGACACGCGGCGATGGAGACGTTCTTGGTACTCAACGGATTGGAACTCGAAGCCGACGTTGACGACTCGGAAACAGCCATCCTGACTCTAGCAGCCGGAAAAATGGATCGCACGGTGTTTAATAAGTGGGTTACGGACCGTGTTCGACTGCTGGATTAACTCCAATCGCCCTCCGAGCCAACTCCGTGTCCTCCGTGGTTCAATCTTCCACCGGCAATCTCTCCGCAGGTTCTTTTTTAACCACGGAGAGCACGGAGAGTTGCACGGAGAGTTGCACGGAGAGTTGCACGGAGAGTTGCACGGAGAGTTGCACGGA
>CAZUJM010000115.1:0-403 GCA_964620405.1 uncultured Pirellulaceae bacterium
CGCGGCGGTGAAGACCACCGAGATCGCCGCTCGGCTGCGGTATATCGTGGATCGCGAAGGAGTGGAGGCGGACGCCGAGGCGCTGGAGCTGCTGGCTCGCCGCGCGGCCGGTTCGATGCGCGACAGCCAGTCGCTGCTGGAGCAGGTGCTGTCCTTCGTGACCGACCGCATCACGGTTGCCCACATTCATTCGCTGCTCGGGACGGCACAGGACGACCGCCTGCATGGTCTACTGCAGGCGATGGTCCAGCGCAATGCCGCGCAGGCCCTCGCGCTGCTCCACGCGACGCTGCAGGAAGGTGTCGATGCCGGCCAACTGGCCGAACAGCTGGTGGGCAGCCTGCGCGACTTGATGGTGGCCCATGTCGGTGGCGCAGCGGAACTGATGCTCTACTACAGTCCC
>CAZUJM010000115.1:413-7285 GCA_964620405.1 uncultured Pirellulaceae bacterium
GCGCAGTTCGAAGCGATGAAGACCGAGGCCCAGGCCTGGGGGTTGGAGACGCTGTTGGCCGCGGCCCAGGTCCTGGACCAGGCGATGGCTCGCATGCGTCACAGCACGCACCCGCGACTGCTGCTGGAGATGGCCCTGATCCGGATCGCGGAGCTGGAGGACTTGGCGAGCCTTTCGCAGCTGCTGGCCGAGATGTCGCAGGGGGAGGGCGGCCGTCCTGCCGCCTCACGTCCGCAGCCGACGCCTGCGAGGCCCGTGCCGTCGCTGCGTGATGCCATGGACGAGGAAGCCAAAAAAAAAAGCGTTGAGCTGACGGCCCCAGCGGCCCCAGCGGCTTCGGGGGGGGCGGCGGCTTCGATTCGCGTGGATGCGCCGCACGCGCGGGTGCCCGGCTCGCACTTGGCGGGATCCACCCGCCAAGACGCTCCCGCGACCGTCCCGGGGCTCGATCGACAGGGCCCATCCACGGCGAAGCCTTTGGAGAACGCACCGCCGCTGGAGAGTGGCACGCAGGAGAGTGAGGTGCCGGGTGGTGCCACGCCGGCCGAACGGACCTCGCTCGTCCACGCCGAGGCGATTCGGCCCGACTCTGCATCCGGAGCCGAATCCGGAGAAGCATCCGGAGTTGCGGAGGCCCGCCTGGGTTCTCGTCCCGCATCGCCTGTGTCGCCATCTTCGGCGGAACGGGCTGTCGCCCAGCGGCCTTCCATGGTCCAGGCCGACGCCTCGACGGGAAACGGTAGTCGCGAGGCCCGGCTGGACACAAGTGTCCCGAAGCCGGGCGATCGAGAAAGGTCGGTGGAGCCAGCCGGGGAGACCGTCGAGGTAAAGGTGTCCGCCGTGGGGGAGGGAGTGCAACCGCCCGGCGAGGCGCTTCCCGACGCCGCGACTGCGAACGCCGGATCGCGGAGTTCGGAGCCGTCGCAGGCTTCCGAATCCCAGCGAATTCCCGACTGGAACCCCGTGCAGCTCAAGCAGCGTTGGCTGGCGGCGCTGGAAGAGATTAACGACATGACCGCTGATCACGCCGGTCTCGCCGACTCTGTAGCAATTTCCGGGCCAAATCAGCTAGTGGTTCGATTTCGGCAGGTGTATAATCCGAGCAAATCGTACTGTGAGCGACCGGAAAAGCGTGAGGCGTTGGAGCGAGCGTTTGGAGGGCAGGCGGGCTGCCGGGTGCGTTTGGAGTTCGTGCTGTTGCCGGACGCGGCCAAGCCGGCGGCTCCGGCCCCCACCCCCCAACTGGTCCGTACGCAACTGCGACAGCAGGTAGCTCGGCACCCCCTGGTTCAGCGGGCGATGGAGCTGTTTGAGGCCGAGATCCTGCATGCGGACCGGGCGGCGGCCGACCGAGCAGCGGCGGCAGCGGACGCCCAAGGCGGTCCGGGACGACGGCCGGGAGGTGCTGCGGCTCCCGGGCGTTTGGAGGGTGCGGACGCGCTGGACGACGATCTGGGGGACTAGCTGTCCGCCTCGACGCGGGCCCGGGTCGCTCCGCTCGACCGCCCGCTCTCTCACGGTGTGATCGGCGGCTTCGCTGGGCGATCAGCGGCTGCGCCGGAACGATTGGGCATCGGCACCGCCCGGATGGATCGGTGCCGGTCTAGTCCGCGTCGCGTCATTGGATGCGGCCTTGCCACGGCTTCGTCGCGTATTGTTTAGGTCGCCGGTGCCTGCGGAGTCCGGTGGCGGACGGCAGTTTTGTCGAACGGCGGTTTGTGAACGGATAGGCATGAGCACCTCGGCAGGGGCTGCCATAAGGAGGTTCGCGTGTTTGGTGGGCTGGCAAACCTTGGAAACCTGATGAAGCAAGCGCAGCAGATGGGGGGGCGGATCGAGGAGATCGGCGCCAACCTGAAGGCGCAGCGACTGAACGCCGAGTCGGCGGATGGCTTGGTGCGCGTGGAGGCCAATGGGCTGGGAGAGATCCTGAAGCTCACCATTGATCCCTCGCTGCTGGAGGCGGGGAATACGGCGGCCCTGGAAACGCTGGTGCCCGAAGCCGTCAATCAGGTGCTGCGCCGAGCCCGGGAGCTGCATGCCAACGAGATTCGCTCGCTGACCAGCGGATTGGGACTGCCGGGCATGGACGAGGCGCTGTCGCGGCGCACCAACCTGGGACGCTAGGAACGGAGGCGACGATGGCTCACCTGACGGAATCGGTAACCCTGCTGATCGACCAGTTCGCGCGACTCCCGGGCATCGGCCGCAAGTCGGCGGAACGCTTGGCGTACCACATCCTGCGGGTGAGCGAGTCGGAGGCGATGGAGCTGGCGGAGGCGGTCCGGCGCGTGAAGCAGAACGTCCGCTACTGCAAGACATGCTTCCACCTGTCCGAGCAGGAGGAGTGTGACATCTGCAGCGATCCCTCGCGGGATCGGACGCTGCTGTGTGTGGTGGAGCAGCCTCGCGACCTGATCCAGCTGGAATCGTCGGGCGCCTACCGCGGCCTTTACCATGTGCTGCTGGGCCGCATCGCGCCGCTGGACGGCGTGGGGCCCGACCAGCTGACGATCGACGCCCTGGTCGACCGCGTGCGGAAGGGGGGCTTTCGTGAAGTGATCATGGCCACCAACCCCACGGTGGAAGGCGACGGCACCGCCCTGCATATCACCAATCGCCTGGCCGAGTTTCCGGTGGAGATTACCCGCCTGGCCCGTGGGATCACCTCCGGCAGCGTGCTGGAATTCACCAATAAAGAGATCCTCGCGGACGCCCTGAGCGGGCGGCAAAAGCTGTAGGTGTCCAAAAATCAACATCCGCGGGAATGGGGCCCGCTCTCGCTTAATCACTCCGTTTTGGGCGTACATTTCCCGTGTTGCGGGTAAACGTGTTCAAGGCCATGTGTCGAATGCCTGGGTCTTTTCGATCGGTCGGACCAATATGCGGCTCTCATTCGGTTTAGAGCAGAAGCTCGTTCAGAAGCAGATCCTGGCTCCAAGGATGATCCAGTCCATGGAGATCCTCCAGCTGCCCGTGCTGGCGTTGGAGGAGCGGATTGAGCAGGAGATGAACGAGAACCCGATGCTGGAGCAGCGGGAACGTGACCCGGACATGCCGGACGAGGTGCCGGCGCACGAAGATTCGGACGCGCCGACAGTCGAAGAAAAAGAACTGGTCGTTGACGAGGCCCATGACAACCAGGACGACTTCGAACGCCTGGTGGAGATGGGGCAGGAGTTCCCGGACGCCTTCGACGACGGTCCGAGCCGCTCGCGCGGGCAGCTCGAGGAAATGTCCGACCGCAAGCACGATGTGATCGCCAATATCGCCGCTCGCGCCGAAACGCTGCAGCACTTCCTGGAAATGCAGCTCGGGGAACTGGAGCTGGACGACGAGGTGCGCGACCTGGCGGAGCGGATTGTCAGCACGCTGGATTCGAACGGCTACCTCAAGACCAGCCTCGAAGATCTGCTGCCGCCCGATGTCGACAACCGCGTGCTGGACCTCGCCAAGAAAGCGCTGACGTTGGTGCAGTCGCTGGAGCCGGCGGGTGTGGGCGCTCGCAACCTGAGCGAGTGCCTGCTGCTGCAGTTGCGTCCCGAGATGCCGATGTATGAGGAGGTGCGGGCGCTGATCACGCACCACTTGGAAGACCTGCGCGACAACCGGCTGCCGGCCATCGAACGCCGGACCGGCTATTCGATCCCGCGCATCCAGGCCGCTTGGAACCAGCTGCGCCGCCTGAACCCCAAACCCGGCGCCGATTTCACCTCCGCCGTCGCCCCCACCGTCACGCCCGATGTGTTCCTCGAACCGCAGGACGACGGAACGTACAAGGTGATCCTCGAAGAAGGACGCGTGCCCAGCCTGCGGATCAGCGCGTACTATCGCAAACGACTGGCCAGCGGCGAAGCAACGGCCGAAGAACGCGAGTTCATCAAACGCAAGATCACGGCCGCCCAGTGGCTGATCGAGTCGATCGAGCAGCGGCGCAGCACGTTGACGCGTGTTTCGCAGGCAATCGTCGATCATCAGGTGCGATTCATCCGCGACGGAGGCGATTCGCTGGAACCGCTGAAGATGCAGCAGATCGCCGACAAGGTGGGCGTGCACGTGACGACGGTCAGCCGCGCGGTCGATGACAAGTGGATCCAGACGCCGCGCGGCATCTTCCCGCTGAAGCGATTCTTCGTGGGCGGCACGAAGAGCGACGATGGCGAGGACGTGGCCTGGGACGCCATCCGCATCAAGCTGCAGGAAGTGGTCGACGGCGAGGACAAGACCGACCCGTACAGCGACGACGCGCTGGTGCGGGAGCTGAAAAAGCACGGCCTGAACGTCGCGCGACGGACCATCACCAAGTATCGCTTGAAGATGGACATCCCCAGCTCACGCCAGCGTCGCGACTGGGCTCGCGTGGCCGATACGGCTGCGTCTGCCGGCAAGGCCATCGTCGAAGACTCGGCCGCCGCTCGCGCGGAACAGGCCGGGCACGAGGATGAGCAGGACTTGCGATCCTGACGAGAAGGTCGCAGAGGACGCTCGCGCTCCAGGCTGCTGAGGCATGCGAGCGAGGACGCTCGCGCTCCCGGCTGCGGTGGTGTGCGAGCGAATCGCTCGCGCTCCAGATGCTGGTCAGGCGATCAGGTCGCGGATCACATGGCCGTGGACATCGGTCAGGCGCCGGTCGATGCCGTTGTGTCGCACCGTCAGTCGCTCATGGTCGATCCCCAGCAGGTGCAGGATCGTGGCGTGGATGTCGTAGACCTGCGTGGGATTGTCGCGATCCAGCGGCTTGTATCCCCACTCGTCGCTCGGTCCGTAGGTGACGCCGCCGCGAATGCCGCCGCCAGCCAGCCAGTTCGTGAACACGTAGGGGTTGTGGTCGCGGCCCGTGCCGCCCTGCGACGAGGGCATGCGTCCGAACTCGGTCGTCCACAGGATGATCGTGTCCTCCAGCATGCCGCGCTGCTTCAGGTCCTGGATCAGTGCCGCAGTGCCGCGGGCCATGCCGAGCGCCAGCGGGCCATGGTCGCGCTGGATGTTCTCGTGCGAGTCCCAGTTGCGGCGCGGGAAGCTGTTGTCGTTGCCGGACCAGATCTGGATGAAACGCACGCCTCGCTCCAGCAACCGGCGGGCCACGAGGCACTTATGGCCGAAGTAGTCGGTCTCCTCGACTTCGTTGATCTCTTCCGAGAACTTTTGCACGCCGTGGTCCAAGCCATACATGCGGCGGATATATGCCGGCTCCTGGGAGATGTCGAGCGCTTCCGGAGCGGCCAGCTGCATCTTGGCGGCCAGTTCATAGCTGCGAATGCGGGCCTCCAGCCTCGCGTCGCCGGCGCGGGACTGTTCGTGCAGGCCGTTGAGCTGCCGCAGCACTTCCTGCGCGCGGGGCTCGCCCTGGGCGGACACGAAACTCCCGGACGGCGCGAACAGGTCGTGCACGGGATAGTCGGTGCCCGGCTGGATGATGGTGCCTTGGTGCTGGCCCGGCAGGAATGCGGAGGCCCAGTTCTTCGTGCCGTTGGAGGCGAAGCCCCGGCGATCGGGCATCACGACGAAGGTCGGCAGGTTTTCGTTGAGGCTGCCCAAGCCATAGCTGATCCAGCAGCCCATCCCGGGAAACCCGGGCAGCTGGAAGCCGGTGGCCTGCAGGTAGGTCGCCTGGCTGTGCACGCCCGTCTTGCCCACCATCGAATGCACGAAGGCCATGTCGTCGACGCATGTGCCCAGCGGCGCAACAATCTCGCTCAGGTATTTGCCGCTCTCGCCATACGGCTGGAACTTCCACGGCGACTTCAGCCACGGACCGTGTCCGTCCTGGAACAGTTCGACCTTCTCGCCGAAGTCGGACGGTTCGCCGTGGTGCTTCTCCAGCTTCGGCTTGTAATCAAATGTATCCAGGTGGCTGGCGGCGCCGCCCATGAACAGCTGCACGACGCGGCGGGCGCGCGGCGGAAAGTGCAGACCGGCCAAAGCGGCTCCCGCACCCACCGGATGCTGCGCGGCTCGCGCGTCTTCCTGGGCCACGAGGTGCGCGAGGGCCAAGCTGCCAAATCCCTGTCCTAGGTTGGCCAGGAACTCACGCCGGCCGCCCGAGGGTGGGGCCGCGGTCCATCGTGTCGCGTCGTGTTGCCGCATGATGCATCTCCCGGCAGGCTGGGGGCAAGGAAGGTTGTCGAAAGGTGACCACGCCGCGCGCAGCCCGCGAACCACACGAAACGCTCAGTCCACGAAGACAAACTCGTTCAGGTTGACCAGCACGCGGCAGGCGTAGGCCAGTCCCTGCTCCCGCGCCAGCGACTCCACCAGCTTCGCTTCCTCCGTCGACGGCTCGCGGGCCAGGGCCATCCGGAACGCCGCGACCGCCTGTCGCTCCGCCTCGGGCTCCGCCGCACGCACTCGTTCGGCGAAATACTCCGACATCCGCACCATGAACGCGTTGTTCAGCAGCGTCAATGCCTGCAGCGACGTCAGGGACGAATCGCGTTTGGCGACCGACTGCGAGGGATCGGCGCAGCCTAGCGACTGCATGAACGGCTGCTGCTGGGAGCGTACGAGGAAGCGGTAGATCGAGCGACGGTGGGTGGTGACGTCGTCGGGATTGTACTTCTGGTATTCGTAGTGCGGCGAGTGCTCCGGCCGCTCGATGACGAAGTCCATGAAGGCCGGGCCGAACGGACGCCGGTCGAGACGCCCGCTGACGACGAGCACCGAGTCGCGGATGGCTTCGGCCGTCAGCATCTGCCGGTTCATCCGCCACAAGAATCGGTTGTCGGCGTCGCGCAACGCGAACTCGTCGTCGACCGCCGAAGACTGCCGGTAGGTGTGGCTGTTCACGATCAGGCGGTGGAGATCCTTCAGCGACTGACGCCCGTCGCGGAAATCCGCGGCCAGCCATTCGAGCAGTTCGGGATGGGTGGGGA
>CAZUJM010000115.1:7295-17664 GCA_964620405.1 uncultured Pirellulaceae bacterium
GTGGTAGAGCCAGTTGCGGTTGACGATGGATCGCCACAGCAGTCCGTTATCGTGGCGGGTGAGCCAATCGGCCAGCGCGATGCGCCGCTGGCCCTCGGTGTGGCCTGGGTCGAGGGTGAACTTCCAGTCGACATCGGCTACCAGCGGCAGCGCGCCGGGGCCGACGACTTCCCCGGGCATCCTCAGTTCGCCACGCTGCAGGATGCGGATTTCACGTGGCTTCCCGCCGCCCGCCCCCGTTCCCTGGAACGCGCCGCTGCCGTGGTGCACGGTGCCGGCGTAGACCACCTGCTGGGCAGGCAGGGCCTGCAGGTCCCTTTCCGCGGCGGCCAGCGACTCACGCAGCTTCGCCTGTCGGTCGAGCAGTTCGCGCGGCACGCGGGATGACAACAGTTCGTCACGCTGGCGCCGTGCGTCCGCCAGCTTCTGCTGCTCGTCCGCCAGGTCGCGGCCCGCGTAGATTCCATCCGTGAGATTGGTGCTTCGCCACCGCGGCGGGGCTTCGATCGAGTCGAACGCCGTGACGCGCGCGTTCTTGGCTAGGTTCCTGCCCTCGGGACCAAGCACCTCCAGTTCGGCCAGCACGAAGATGTAGTCGCCCTGCCGCGGTGCCAGTTTCGTGGCCGTGACACGCACGAAACGAACGCTGTGGTCCCCGGTCGGAATCGTCACCGGCGCTAGACGCGGATTAGTGAAGTCGGCGGCGGTGAAGTCGGCCAGCAGCCTGGTGTCGCTGGAGAAGTCTTCGACGGAGGAGCCTTCGACGCGGAATCGCACGGGAAAGCCAAAGCCGTCGCCGATGCCGGCGAACGGATCGCTGGCAGCGTGGAGCACCAGCGCGGCGATCTTCTGGGACGAACCGAGGTCGACCTGCACCCAGCGCGTGACGTCCTGGGTGGGGCTGATTTCGGAGTGGTAGCCGAATTCGGGAGCCTCCCCGGGCTTCAGTCGAGCTTCCTGCTCGGCGATCTGCTGGTTCAGCGCGGCCAGCGGTTCACCGCCCGCCTGCAGCACCTCCGCGTCGGCCGCTGCCTGTTCCTCGCGCAGCGACTGGCTGGTGGCCGTCAGTTCCCGGCGTCGCGCGGCCACCTGCGGATCGCGGTCGTAGGCACGGTCGGCGCGGTCGAGCGCCGCGAAGACGGCCTGCAGGCTGTAGTAGTGTTCCTGCGTGATCGGATCGAACTTGTGGTTGTGGCACCGCGCGCACTGCACGGTGACGCTCAGGAAGGTGTTGATCGTCGACGAAACCATGTCGTCGCGATCCAGGTTCCGCGCCACCTGCCCGTCGTACTTCGACTCCGGCACCTCCGCGTGCCCGATGAAATCCCAGGGTCCCGCCGCAATGAAACCCGTCGCCTCAATCGCCTCGGGATCGTCGGGCCACAGGACATCGCCGGCGATCTGCTCCCGCACGAACCGCGCGTACGGTTTGTCGGCGTTGAAGCTGCGGATCACGTAGTCGCGGTACGGCCACGCGTTTGGACGCGGCTTGTCCTTGTCGTACCCGTGCGTGTCGCCATAGTGAACGACGTCCAGCCAGTGACGTGCCCAGCGTTCCCCATACTCGGGCGAGTCCAACAGACGCTCGACCAGCAACTCGTAGGCGTTTTGCCGCGAGTCCTGCACAAAGGCCTCGACTTCGTCATAGGACGGGGGCAGCCCCGTGAGATCGTAGAAGAGGCGGCGGATGAGCGTCCGGCGATCGGCTTCAGGAGAGAACCGCAGCTGCTGGCGATGCAGTTCGGTGAGAATGAACGCATCGATGGGCGTGCGGATGGAAGGCTGGTCAGCAGCCGGCACTGCCGGAACCGGAGGCTTCGTGAGCGGTCGCAGCGACCACCAGTCGAGGCTGGTCACCTGCGGTTCGGACAGCGTTTCGCCCGCGGGCCAGACGGCGCCCCGCTGAATCCAGGCACGCAACAAGGCAACTTCGTCCGCCGACAGGGCGCGGGCGTTCTTGGGCATTTCCGGCGCGGCGTTGGAGTCGGGGTCCGGGGAGACCATGGCCAGCAGTGGGCTGGCCTCTGGATCGCCCGGCCGAATCGCTTCGCCACTGTCGCCTCCTTGCAACGCATCCGCAGCCGTCGCCAGCGACAGGCCTCCCTCCCGCTGCTGTTCGTTATGGCAACCGAGGCAGCGCGCCGACAGCAGCGGCGCCACCTGCTCGCGGAATCGCTGCTGCTCGACCGACAGGGCTTCCTCCTCGGTCGGCAGCAACGGATCGTCCGCGCGCACGGCAATCGCACCCAGGGACAGGCTGCCAACGAAACATCCCGCAAACACCAGCAGCCAGCGCGTGAGCCGGCTCCGGATAGCAGAAGACCCCAGGGAAACAGAACCGCTCGACATGGCAGGAACTCGCGAGGGTTTGCGGGAGGAAGGGCGGGACCTCATTATCCGTACGGATGGCTTGTTTGCAAATACGGATCACGGACGCTGACAAGCGTTCTGATCGGTCCTCCCCAGGGCGGTGACAAACGTTGTGTACCCGGCCCTTGTGCGACGCGTCTTCGCCGCTAAATTTCGGTCCATTTGGGCGCGACCGCCGTTATAATCACATGGATTGCGACCTTCCACGTCGCGTTTGGAGTCTCGCCTCGCGGGACCCGCAGAACGTCTCCAAGTCCACGACGATCGCCGAACTTCAGAGAGCCCCGACCATGCGCACTCGCATCTTCGCCCTGGCCTTCGCCTGCCTGTTTGTCGCCATCGCCCGACCGGCTTCCGCTCAGTTGCTGTTTTCGTTCGAAGACGGCACAGTGCAGGGGTTTCAGCCGTCGCTCTTCGATGCTGCCTGGGACGATCAGGCGTCGGAGTTTTTCGTCGTTTCGGGACCGGGGAACACGGACGGTTCCAAGTCGCTGAAGGTCGTCGGGCGCGCCGGCGGGTATGTTCGCAGCGTCGCCGTGTTTCTGTCGCCGGAGCAGGTGACGTATCTGAATGAGGCCGTAGCCAACGACTGGAACTTGGCATACGACTGGACGATCGTGAAGTCCGAGAATCCGGGCAACGAATGGTACCTGTCGAACATGGCCGTCGGCAGTTCGGCGGGCTGGGCCCAGATCGACATGAGCGACCGGAATGGTTTTCCCACCTGGGATGCGGTGACGGCCGAAGAGGTGCAGACCATCTCGACGTCGATTCCGCTGAGCGTCTTCGGTTCGGGAACCCTGGGCGTCTGGGGCGTGTCGCTGGGTACCGACGCGACAATGGCGTTCCTGACACTGGCCTTGTCAGGAAACGGGGAGACGGGCGAGAAGCGGACCTTCTATCTCGATAACTTCCGTTTTGTCGATCCCAAGGCGACCAAGCCGGGCGACTTCAACGGCAACGGCTCCCTCGATGTCGGCGACATCGACTCGCTGACGCAGCAGTCGGCGTCCGGCAAGAATCCCGCGGCCTTCGACCTCAACAAGGACACCTTCGTCAATGCGGGCGATATCAACGTCTGGGTCAAGGACCTATTCAAGAGCTGGATCGGTGATGCCAACCTGGACGGCGAGTTCAATTCGGGCGACCTCGTGAGCGTGCTGGCCTCCGGCACCTACGAAACGTCGCAGCCTTCGGTATGGAGCCGCGGCGACTTTGATGGTGATGGTTTCACCTCCTCCGGCGACCTCGTGGCCGCTCTCACCGATGGCGGCTACGAACGCGGACCGCGGGCGGCCGTCGCGGCGGTGCCCGAACCGCAGGCCGCTGTTCTGGTGCTCGTGGCCCTCGGCGGCCTGCTCCCCCGGCTGCGCCGACGGTAGTCGCCAGAAATGATGGCACCACGGGAATGATGGCACCACGGGAATGATGGAACCACGGAGAGCACAGAGGACACGGAGAGTCTCCGTGTGCTCTGTGTCCTTCGTGGTAAAAAAACATCGGAGCAGACCGACGCTCGACTACTCGTTTTGCCAGACGACGCGTTCTTCGGCGTGTTCCACGGTCTGGTGCTGCCGCGTGCGGATGCGCACCTTGTTGAGGATGAGACGGCGGACGCGATTGGCGCCGAAGTCGATTCCCGCCTGGGCGGCGGAGGTGTTCGGCGTGTAGTCGTTCAGGTTGGTCAGGTTGGTGGCCGTCGCGACCTGAAGTGAACTGCCCTGTCCGAAGGTGCCCCAGGTCGTCGAGTGGCCTTGCGACACCTGGAAGGTCAGCGTGCCGTTGTTTGCCAGCGACATGGATTGCGTCCACTGGATGCGTTCACCTTCTGTCTGCAGCGAGGCGACGTCGGGAAGCGTGGCGTGGGTCAGTCGCTGCGGGCCGTTCCAGAGCTGCAGTTCCAGTCCACCACCGGCGTTCTCGGGGACGGTGCGCTGGTTGATCAGGAACGTGGCGAACCACGAATTCGTGTGCGGCAGCGGCGAAATCACGAAGCTTAATTGCGGGGAACTGCGGTCGCCATGCGGAATGTCGACCAGCAGCGTCCACTCTTCCTCCACGGCCACGATGTCCTCCGCGACGGCGGGAGCGGCCGACAGGCAGAAGGCGGCGAGAGCGACCAGCAGCGGAAGGCGAAGGCGGTCGGGAAGGAGACGCGTCGCGAAACGGGGCACGGAGGGCGAGCAGGCTCGAAGCATGGCACGGTCTCCTGGAGTGGGGAGCAGTGGTCGAGCGGGGAAGGGCGGAGCGGTTCGGAAGGGTGCCGGCCGGGTCCGCCATCGGAACCCTATGCCGGACCCGCTTCGGCGTCAAAGAGTCCCCGTACGATTCGCGCTCCGGGTCCTGCCTTGGACAACTCTCCGGCTCTTCCTCCGGGTGACTCCAGCATGAATTCCCGCGGCGAACCGGGCAACGCAGCGAGCAGCGAACGCACGAGGAACGCCGTCCGCCCGATGCCCCGAGCGTTTCCTCTTTTCGATTCACGGGGGCGGCACGACGGTGGCTCGGGATGCAAAAAGCGGCAGGAAGTCCCCTGTTGGACGTGTCCGCTGTGGCTGTCGCGCGGCGCGAAGTCGGTCTTCTGAGGCCGAGTGAAAGATCTCACTAGATAAGCTGGGGGGATCGCGGGATTTGGTCCGATACCTTCGTTCGTGTTTCCGGGCGGCGGAGTGGGTCGTCGCTCAATCGAGTCCACAACGGCGAGGGGTTGGAGGGGCCATGCGAAGCGTTCAGCCTCACTTTCTGCTCTTTTCAGGGGTCGAGCCGACGGGCAGGCCCGGCGGGCGTTGGCATTTTCTGTTGGAGTCGCTGGACGGGGACACGGTGGTGGAGGCCTCGGACGAGGAAGCGGGGCTGAAGGGCGAGCGTCTGGAGCTGCTGGCCTTGGTGCGGGGGCTGGAGGCGTTGGACCAGCCGTCTCGGGTGACGCTGATCACCGCCAGTCGCGATGTCCGGCGGGGCATCCGCTACGGACTGGAGGAGTGGCGGGCGAACCATTGGTGCTGGGAACGGGACGGCCGCTGGGTTCCGATCAAGAACCGGGATCTATGGCAGCGCGTCGACCGCGCGCTGCGGTTCCATCGCGTGGACTGCCGGCGCTGGCGATTGGACGACCGCCACAGCGGGCTGGCGGATCGCGAGTTCGAACCGCGAACGATTTCGCCGGCCGCCCGCCGCGTGACCACTTCGGAAGACCGGGTGGGCATGGCCGCTGCCATGTCGGTGTCACCGTCGCTCACGTCATCGTCGACGTCTGCATCCGTGGCCTCGGTCGTTGCACGCTCGAATGCCGCCTGCAACGCAGCGAGGGAGATGCACGCGGGCGCGTCGGCAACCGCGACCGATGGCTGGTCCTCCCGCATGGAGGCCTCCGCGCGGCAGGATGCGGGCGACCGACCTGGTGGAGCCCGCTGGTGGCAGGCGTTCGCTCGCCTGTTCCGCTCGCAGGAGTCCGAATGGACCTGGGCCAGCGCGAACTGAGCCAGTGCCAACATGTTGTCAGTGATGAGTCGCGGTGGGGGCAGGCGGGTGTTGGAGGCGGGTGACTGCTCCATTCAGTAAGCCCGCGGGCGGCTGTGGCTTGCGGTCAAAAGCCGTGCGAATCTCCCCGGTCTGCGTTGGACAACCGGATTTCGTCGTGAATAGTTTCCAAGCGAAAACAGGCCTGACACGGTCGGCGAGCCGGGAAGAAGCCGGGCCGGTGTTCAGAAATCAAAACATCAGCGTTCTATTCCAAGGTGGCCGGAGTCGAGGAGAGCAAGGTGCGAACGAGCGTGAAGTTGGATAGCGTCGGGGCTTTGTTGGAGAATCGCCACGAGAACCCCTTTGAGCTTCTGGGACCCCATGAAGTAGAACATGAGGGCCGCAAGGCGGTGGCAGTGCGGGCGTTCCTGCCCAACTCCAGCCAGGTGTGGGTGGCCCACCAGCGACACGCCGAGCGGCAGCCGATGCGGCGGATCCATCCGTCGGGGCTTTATGAGGCGATCTGCGCGTGGCCGGGCGCGGATGGGCTGTCTCAATACGAGTTGCACATCGAGGATTCCCGGGGGCAGCAGATGACGATGCACGACCCTTACGCGTTCCCACCGCTGCTGACCGACCTGGACCTGCACCTGCTGGGTGAGGGGCGGCACTGGCAGTCGTACGAGAAGATGGGGGCGCATCCGCGCGTCGTCGAAGGCGTGGCGGGAGTGAACTTCGCCGTCTGGGCTCCCAACGCCACCGGCGTGAGCCTGGTCGGCGACTTCAACGAATGGGATGGTCGCCGTCATGCCTTGCGGAAGCACCTGCCGAGCGGCGTCTGGGAGCTGTTCGTTCCCGGCCTGAAGGCGGGGGAGAAGTACAAGTACCGGGTCAACCAAAACGGGCACACGGTCGACAAGTGCGACCCGTACGGGTTCGCCGCGGAAATGCCGCCGCGGACGGCTTCGATCGTCTGCGACCTGGGGCAGTTCCAGTGGAGCGACAACGCGTGGATGGATCGCCGCCGCGCGACGCAGCCGCTCAACCAGCCGATCAGCATCTATGAAGTGCACCTCGGCAGCTGGCGCCGCAAGGGGCCCGGCCCGATGGACTGGCTCGACTATCGCGAGCTGGCCCATGAGTTGGTGCAGTACTGCCACCGCATGGGGTATACGCACGTCGAGCTGCTGCCGATCTCGGAGCATCCGTTCACCGGCAGCTGGGGTTACCAGACGGTGGGATACTATGCGGCGACGAGCCGCTATGGATCGCCCCACGACTTCATGTACTTCGTGAACACGCTGCACGAGAACGGAATTGGCGTCATCCTGGACTGGGTGCCCGCGCACTTCCCGAAGGACGACCATGGCCTGCGTCGCTTCGACGGCACGGCGCTCTACGAGCACGCCGATCCCCGGCAGGGCGAGCACCCCGACTGGGGCACGTTGATCTTCAACTACGGCCGCAACGAAGTCCGCAACTTCCTGCTGAGCAACGCCCTGTTCTGGCTGGATAAGTACCACATCGACGGCCTGCGCGTGGATGCCGTGGCGTCGATGCTGTACCTCGATTACAGCCGCGAGGAGGGACAGTGGATTCCCAATCAGCACGGCGGTCGCGAGAACCTCGAGGCAATCTCGCTGCTGAAGGAGTTCAACGAGCTGAGCCATGCCCAGCATCCGGGCGTGTTGACGATCGCCGAGGAATCGACGGCGTGGGGCGGCGTGTCGCGGCCGACCTACCTGGGCGGGCTGGGATTCTCGCTGAAGTGGAACATGGGCTGGATGAACGACACGTTGCGATACATGCGGAACGAGCCGGTCCATCGGTCGTACCACCACAACGAACTGACGTTCAGCATGATCTACGCCTTCACGGAAAATTTCGCGCTGCCGTTGTCGCACGACGAGATCGTGCACGGCAAGGGATCGCTGCTGGACCAGATGCCGGGCGACCTGTGGCAGAAGTACGCCAACCTGCGGTTGCTCTACGGCTACATGTGGACGCACCCCGGCAAGAAGCTGCTCTTCATGGGCAACGACTTCGCCCAGTGGAACGAGTGGACGTGCGACGACAGCCTGCAGTGGCACCTGCTGCAATGGGAATCGCACCAGGGCATGCAGAACCTCGTCCGCGACCTCAACCGCGTCTACCGCAGCGAGCCGGCCCTCTACCAGCTGGACTTCACGCAGGACGGATTCGAGTGGATCGACTGCATGAGCGCGTCGGAGAGCGTGCTGGCGTACATGCGGAAGGCGAAGGATCCGAACGACCAGGTGCTGGTCTGCTGCAACTACACGCCCGTGGTCCGGCACAACCATCGCGTGGGCGTGCCGCACAAGGCGTTCTACCGCGAGGTCATCAACACCGATTCGCAGCACTACGGCGGCAGCAACCAGGGGAACTTCCCGGGGGCCCAGGCCGAGGAGGTGGCGTGGCACGGTCGGCCGTGGTCGATCAACATCACGCTGCCACCGCTCGCGATGGTGATCCTCAAGCCCGAACTGTAAGCAGCGCCGCGCGGAGCCCGCGTTTCTCGAGATCGCCATAAAAAAACATCCTCCCGGTCCAGTGGGTCCGGGAGGATGTTTGCTTTTGGAGGAGGCCCGTGGGCGGTTCGCGGCACGGGCCTCCGTTCCGCGGTTTCGTTCGTCCGGGCGGCGAGTCGCCTGGGGACGATCAACGGACGGCTACGCGCGACGGCGACGCAGTCCGAGAACGCCGATCAGCAGCAGGCTGAGGCTGCTGGGTTCGGGCACGATCTCGAAGGCCACTTCACCGAGACCGACGCGGTCGCCACCGGCCAGCTCGCCGTTGGATCCGTTACCGGGCGCCGTGAAGTAGTTGTCGGTGATGGTCATCTGGACGTAACGCGCCTTCACCGTCTGGCTGAACAGGTTGCTGCTTCGCGTCACGTCGGACAGCGGAGCACCGAAGGTCGGAGCGTACGAGATGGACGAACCAAAGGCGCCGGGGCCTTCCGCGCCGGTCGCGAACTTGAGCTGGAACTCCTTCGCGCCGTTCGCGTTGGTCGTCGTGTAGCCCCAGGTGCTGATCTCCGCCAGGGCGACATCGGAGCCCAGGTCGAAGGTCAGCACGGGAGTCCCGGTCTTCGTGATGAAGTCGCAGGGGAAGCCGCAGTCGGTCGTGACCCAGTTGCCATCGGGACCGCCGAGGTTCTTGTCGTGCGGTTCGGCGGCGCTGAATCCGGGCCCCGGGCCCTGGATCAGGTTGGACGCGGGCCACAGATCGCTGGCCGACGTCGATGAGGAAACCGACTTGATGGCGTGGAAGTTGTCCGCCATCGTCGGTGCGCCGAGTCCGAGCAGGACCAGGCACGTGAGAGCCAATCGCTTCATGGAAGTGTCTCCACAGGAGGATGAGGAAAAACGAGTGCTTGGATTGGGCTCACCTGCCTGCTTGCCTTCGTTCCGTGGAGGACGCCTGTCGCATCGTCCATCGTTCGCCCATCACGGAACAACCCATACGTCGCGGCTTATCCTATCGGTGGAAACACGACATCACAACCGGAAAACACCCATTGCCGCTTCACCCTTCACTCGGATGCTTCGATCGCTTGACCTGCGTGGCCGACGATGTTCACCTCTTCTTGCGCACCGGACGGCCAAGTCACGCGAAGTGACACAAACATGTCACTCGGATCCTCCATCACGTAAACGACGGTTGGCGCCTGCGAGAGATAGCCGCCGCCAGCCCGCGTCTCGTAGCGCACCCGCCGCCCCGACCGGCTCGTCGCCTCCACGCTGGCGCCAATCGCCCCGGGATTGCCGGGGCGGCCGTGGAGTCGCAGGGGACGCGGGACGGAACCGGAGTTCGTAGGGGCGTGCAATCGCGAGCGGACCGGGCCGTTGTTCGTGGCCACGACGAGGTCCTGCCAGCCGTCTTGGTCCAGGTCGACCGTCGTCGCCGCGCGACAGTCGTCCGGCAGCACCACGCCCGACTCGGCGGGCCACAGCGGTCGGTAGTCGCCCGTTGCATCGCCCAGCAGCACCAGGCCGACGCCTCCATTCATGCGGCCCGTCTCGCGTTCCGGCTGGTAGAAGTTTTGCGCGAGGAACAGGTCAGGCACCGTGTCGTGGTTGCACCACAGGAACTCCACCCCCATGCCCGGTGCGACCTGCGCCAACGCCGGCAGCGGCTTCACCTCGAATCGCCCCTGGCCATCGTTGACCAGCAGCGAGGTGTACGGCGTCGTCGCCGCAACTCGCAGCGATCCCGACAGGCGATCTTCGCTGTAGATATCCGGCAGCGTGGCCTTGGCGAACGCATCGTACGTCGCGAACTTCTCCGCCAGGAACGGCATGGCGTTGCTGGAGCAGCTGCGGCCGCGCACGGGAAGCATGCCGGCGTCCGTCTGTTTGGCTTCGATGATCTGTCGCTTTCCGGTGCCGTCGAAATCGCCGTAGTAAACCATCTGCGGATGATCGGGCGCGGGATGGTACTTGGTGTTGTTTCCGCGGTTCGTCGCCAGGTAGTCAAGGTCGCCATCGAGGTCGACGTCGGCGGCGGCGAGGGA
>CAZUJM010000116.1:0-2230 GCA_964620405.1 uncultured Pirellulaceae bacterium
TGGTCGCGCGCCGCTCGCTGGTCGATCGCCCTCCGAGCCAGCGACTGGCGTCGCTTCTCACGCGCGCGGCCAGCGTGCTGCTCGTCACCGCCGCGCTGGCCGGCCTCCACGCTCGCTTGCCCTCCCATGATCGCTTCGTCGTGCTCTGCCTCGATGAAAGTGCCAGTCTGGAAGACGCCGACCGATCGCGGGTTACTCAGTTCGTGGACGAGTTTCGCGGCCGGGGCGGATCGCATCGCCTGGTCGTGCTGCCGTTCGCCAAGCAGCCCGGTCGTCCGCGCGAGGTGACTCGGGAGGGTGATCCACTGCAGGCTGCGGAGGCCACCCAGGATACGGACGCTCGGCTGGCGACCGACTTGCAGGCCGCGCTGGCGGCAGCCGAGGCCGCGATCCCAGCAGGCTACCAGCCGCATGTGCTTCTCTGCAGCGATGGCCTGGAAACGCAAGGCCAGGTGCTGCGCCATGCGGCCGACCAACGCGTCCCCGTCTCGACGATTCCGCTGTCCGCATCCCGCCGCCCGGAAGTGCAACTGGTGGCTTTGCGCGGTCCGGTGGAAGCACGCGTGGGAGAGCCGTTCGCGCTCGAGGTGGTCGTCGATGCGCTCCAGGCGGGCGAGGCGGAACTGCAACTGTTTCGCGAGGAACTGCCGGTCGACCTCGGGGGAAACAGTCGCGTCACGCTGCAGCCTGGGGAGAATCGTTTCACGCTGCGCCAGCAGGTGGAAACCGCGGGGCCGGTCCGCTGGACCGCGCGCGTCATCGCCGCGGTGGATACCCGGCTCGATGACAACCAGGCATCCGTGATTGTCGGCGTGGCAGGCCAGCCCCGCATCCTGCTGGTGGACAGCGACGCCGCGCATGTCGCCGGACTGCAGGCTGCGCTGGAACAGCAGGAGATCTTGGCCGAGGTCCGTGACGCGACGGCGCTGCCGGACCAGCTGGCGGGCTGGTTGGACTACGACGCCGTCGTGCTTTCCAACGTGCCGGCCAACCTGCTATCGACAGCACAGGTCCAGCAGTTGCGGAGCTACGTCGAGGACTTCGGCGGTGGCTTGGCGATGCTGGGCGGTGAGCAGTCGTTTGGTCTTGGCGGTTATGCACGCACGCCGTTGGAAGCCGTGTTGCCGGTGCGTTGCAGTGCCGAGAAGGACCAGGAGCAGCCGACGCTGGCGATGGTGCTGGTGGTCGACCGTTCGGGGTCCATGGGAGGAGAGAAGCTGGACCTGGCGAAGGACGCCGCGCGGGCGGCCATCGAACTGCTCTCTCCCCGCGACCAGCTCGGCATGGTGGCGTTCGACAACGAACCGCATTGGATCGCGCCGCTGCAGTCGGCGGCGGACAAGACGGCGCTGCTGGAATCGGTCGGCACGCTCGATGCGGCCGGTGGAACGAACCTGTATCCGGCCCTGCAGGCGGCGTACGATGCGTTGCGCAGCGCGCCGGCGCGGATCAAGCATGTGCTTGTCCTCAGCGACGGCATTTCCGCCCCCGCCGATGACGCCTCCCTGCTGGCCGAGATGGCGAACCACCCGATCACGGTTTCCACGATTGCCTTGGGCGACAAGGCCGATAAGCCTCGGCTGCGCGAGATGGCTCAGTTGGGCAACGGTCGCTTCTACGAATGCGACGATCCACGCGCGGTGCCGCAGGTGTTCGTCCAGGAGACCATGATGGCCGGTCAGTCGGCACTGCAGGAAGAGCCGTTCGTGCCGGTCCTGCTCCGATCAACCCCCGTGCTCCGCGGCATCGACCTCGCTTCCCTGCCGCCGCTGCTGGGGTATGTCTCCACGGGCACCAAGCCGACGAGCGAGTTGGTGATGGTTTCGGAGAAGGGTGAGCCGCTGCTGGCGTGGTGGCGTTATGGACTGGGCATGTCGCTGGCCTTCACGTCGGACGCGGGACAGCGGTGGGCCGTGGACTGGCAGGTATGGCCGGATTTCTCGCGGTTCTGGGCGCAGTGCGTGCGACACATCGCGCGTCGCCGCGCTGAGGAACGGGGCGAGTTGACGGTGCGACAGCAGGGTGTCACCCAGCAGTTGACGCTGGACCTGACGGACCGGGAGAACCGTTTCCTGGAGGGAGCCGAGGTGAGGTACACGATCCCGCACTCGCGCGCGGATCAGTCGTCCCACGCGGATGGTGCAGCGACCGAGGGAACATTCACGCAGACGGGGCCGGGGCATTACCAAGCGGAAGTGGCGGTGCCGTTGGGTGATGCGCGGCAGGTATT
>CAZUJM010000116.1:2318-17451 GCA_964620405.1 uncultured Pirellulaceae bacterium
GGTGAGCTTGGGGGGCGAAGTCCTCGAGGAACTGCGACTGCGACCCGCGAACGATGGGCTGCTCCGCGAGTTGACGCGGCTGCGCGGAGGGCTGTGGGAGCCGACGGCGGCCGGTCTGCTGGACGCACCAGCGCCTCCCGCCTATCGCTTGCGATCCCTCGCCAAGCCTCTCCTGGCGCTGGCCATCCTGTTGCTGCTGCTTGACGTCGCCTTGCGGCGCCTGGACTGGAGCCGCTGGTGGTCGGATGTTCGTGCGCCGCGCGACGGGAACGTGCGAACGCAAAAGGCAGCCATGGCCGCTTCCGCGAGTGACTTGCGGGCGTCACGCGATTAGAATCGAGTGCGGCGTCGGTGAGGATCGCCAGGTTGGCTCGCTGGAGTCGTCCTGCGGTGCTTCCTGGTGTGCCGCGTTCAATCGTCGGATGCGTCCAATACGGGTTTTGAGCGGATCGCGGATCGAGGATCGCGGATCGAGGATCGAGGAAGCGCGGATCGCGAAAGCGCGGATCGCGGAAACGCAGGACTTCCGTGCCAGCGATGTCCCTTGCGTGCACGGTCTTCATTCGGGGGAATAGGTTTCCATGACGCGTTCCTTGCTGCTCTCCTTGCGCCCCGTCCGCCGTCGCCTGCGGGTGGCTCGCATGCTGCGTGGTGCCGGGAAGGGCGTGCTGCTGGGGGGCATCGGGCTCTTGGCGTGCGTGCTGGCGGGATGGGCATGGAGCGGCCAGCGGCCTGGACTCGGCTGGGGGCTGCTGCTGCCCGGCGTGGCCGCGCTGGTGGGCGCGGCGGCCGAGGGCCTGCGGCGTCTGGAGTGGCTTGAAGTCGCTCGCCGCGTCGATCGGCGTTATGGCCTCAAGGATGCCATCGCGTCGGCTTGGCAGTTCTCGCAGCTAGAGGCGCCCGACGCATGGATGCTTCTGCAGATGCGCCAGGCGGAGCCGCTCTTGCAGCGCGTGGTCTCCCGCGATGTCGTGGCCTGGCGACTGCCGCGCATGGCCGTGTATGGCGCCCTGGTCTGGAGTGTCGCGTCGCTGCTGGTGCTCTGGCCGCAATGGGTTCCGCCCGTGGAGGCGCGGCAGGATCGGGCGGATGTGCCGGCTCCGCAAGCCAACGCGGCCGTGGCCGAGCAGTTAGAAAAGAACCTCGTGGAGGAACTGGAACGCGTCGCCGAGATGACGGGGATGCCTGCTCCGGAGGTGAAGCGGCTGCGGCAGTTGACTCAGAGCCTGCGGACCAAGACGCAGGAGATCAAGGATCCACGACAGTCCACGCGTCAGGCCTTGCAGAAACTGTCGGAGATGCAGGCCGAACTGGCCGCCGCGCGAGACCAGCTGGATCCGTCGCAGGTTGACCAGCAGTTGCAGGGAGTCGCGCGGGCGATGTCCGCCTCCGAGGAGCTCGCGCCCGTCGCCGAATCGCTCCAGCGTAAGGACTTCCAGCAAGCCGCGCAGGAACTCGCCGCGGCCGACCCGCGTGTGCGGGAGCCCGAGCAAGCCCAGCAGCTGGAGGAGGAACTGGAGCAGGCCGAGAAGACGCTTCGCGAGCAGGGAAACGACGCGCTGGCCGATGCGGTGGAATCCCTGAAGGATGCCACGCAGGAAGCGGATGCGGACACGGCGAAGCAATTGGCCGTGCCGTTCGCACAGCAACTGCAGCAGCAGGCCCTCCGCGCCCAACTCGCCCAGCAGCTCGCCAGCCAGGTGGAGATGATGAGTGAGGCGAAGGCCATGAGTCGCGATGGTGGCAAGAATACGGCACGCTCCGACCAGGATCGTGAGACCTGGGGGCAGGGCGACGCGGGCAAGCCTGAAGGCGAGGCGACGCAGCCGCTGACGACCGTTCGTCAGCGAGAGGAGTTGACGGGCCAGCAGGGGACGGGACCCTCACAGACGCAGCGCGTGGAGCAGACCGTCGACGAGCCGGAGCAGGCTCGCCGTCCCGTCCAGCCGCCGCCAGCCGCCTACGAACGGATGGCCGAGGAGGTCTTGCGGAAGGAGTCGCTGCCGCTGAGCCACCGGCAGACGATTCGCAACTACTTCCGCTCGATCCGTCCGTCGGGCGAGTAGCCTTCGCGGCCCGCTCACGGCCACCGCGTGCCGCTACAGGTCGCGGTAGCTGAATCGCTTCTCAAACTTCGCATGAGGCTTCCCGTCGACTTCGACATACGGATAGATCAGGAAGTTCACGGGACCGTTCGCGGGGGCGGGGACCAGTTCGAGGTCGCGGCCTTCGGTGAACTTGACGCGATTCGCGGTCAGGTTGCCGAAGTAGTAGTCCTTGAGTGACGGATTCTTGTCAGCCTCCGAGATGTCGACCGGAATCCAGCGGCCCTCGTTGACGAACTTGGCCCAGCAGTGGTATCCGTCGACCTTGCCAGCGCCCCGTTGTTCGGGGATGGGAAATCCCATTTCGAAGCGGGCCGGGATGCCCAGGTCGCGGCACGCTCCCAGGAAGACGCTGTGGAAGTCCGTGCAGTTGCCGTAACGCGAGTCGCAGGCCCAGGTCGCGTCACCGCGTCCCCACGGCTGGCCGGTGGGCTTGTCGTACTTCATCAACTCATCCACGCGATCGTAGAGGGCACGAGCGCGCGGCAGACCGTCCCCCTCAAGCTGTCGATCGGCCGTCAGCTTCTTCAGGATGGAACCATCCCCGGGAATCATGCGGGAGGAGACCAGGTGCGGCTCCAGCGACCTCTTCCCGGCGACTTCCGCCCGCGACAGCAGCAGTTCACTTCGGGTGATCCGGTAGACGATGTCGAGGGGAATCTCGCCTCGATCGTTGGCCCGGGCCTCCAGGTACAGCGTTCGATTGTGAAAACGCTGCTCGTCCGTAAACTGCGGCTTGGACGGCGTGCGAGCCTCCACGAACTCCACCGTCTGCTCGTAGTCCGATTGCGGGACCGGCAGCCAGATGCGTGCGGTGGCTTGCGGAGGGAGATCGTTGATCGTTGTGCCGTAGGTGAATTCGAAGGAGCGGAGTTGGGGCGCGGGAGCTGAATCTTCGGCGCGGGTAAAGGGTGCCAGGGTCAGCAGCGCCAGACCGGCGCTGAATCGAGCTACCCATGCGGGCAAGGAACTGGATGAGAGCATGAACGAGGTCTCCGGGGGAAAGAGGGCAGGCGTGAGCCATAACGAGGCCATCGGGCATCGATGGCCTGAATCCCCAGAGGATAGCAGATGCCTCTCAGTAGAGGCGTCGCGGACCATTTGCGACTTGCGCGGAGGCTTCCTCCACTCAGTCTTTACGCAGTCTTCGCGATCTTCCCAGGCGGTGGAATCGAAACGCACGGACGCCCCTCTCACACGGAGATGAGGCGATTGCGAAACGGCCGCGGACGGGCGGAGAGATCAGGTGGCCAGCAGTTGCCGCAGGGCACTCTCCAGTTGGGGCATCTGGAAGGCGTAGTGCGAGGCCTCGAGTTTGCGGGGAAGCACGCGGGCACTGGCGAGCAGCAGCTCATCGGCCATCTGTCCGAAGGCCAGTCTTGCCGCGAAGGCAGGCATCGGGAAGATCGTCGGGCGATGCAGCACCTTGCCCAGCGTTTTGGTGAACTCGTAGTTCGTCACCGGCTGCGGCGATACCAGATTGACCACGCCGTGCAGGCTGTCCGTCTGGACTGCGTGCAGCAGGCCGCCCACCACGTCGGGCAGGGCCACCCAGCTCATGTACTGCCGACCGGAGCCGATGATGCCGCCCGCCCCCATGCGGAAGGGCGTCAGCATCTTTGCCAACGCTCCGCCTTTCGGCGTCAGCACGACTCCGATGCGGGCCTGTACCACTCGCATCGACTCCCACGCCGGCCGCGTTGCCTGCTCCCAGTCGTTGCATACGCCCGACAGGAAGATCGTTCCTGCCGCGGACTGCTCGTCGAGCGGCTTGTCGGCCTGGTCGCCATAAAAGCCGATGGCCGATGCCGACACGAAGACTCGCGGCTTCGACTGAAGCCCCGCCAGCTTGCCGGCCAGCAGCTCGGTGGAGTTGACGCGGCTATCGCGAATTCGCTTCTTCTTGGCCTCTGTCCAGCGCCCTTCGGAGATGTTGTCCCCGGCCAAGTGAATGACCGCGTCAAATCCCTCCAGTCGCCCAGCGTCTAATTCGCCGCGATCTGGGTTCCAGAGGATGTGGTTGGGAGCCCGTGAGGATCGGGAGAGCCCGCAAACTTCGTGGCCCTGTCGCTGCGCCTCGGCTGCCAGCGAAGAGCCCACCAGCCCCGTAATCCCCGAAATCAAGATTCGCATGATTTTGCTCCCTTTCCGACTCCAGTCATCTGCCACCGCCAACGGCTCAAACCGTTACGGTCGCAGCGACTTAACGCCGTCGCGGCGAATTCGGCGGGGGGCCGTCCTGCGGGTAGGACCGCTGCTCGAGCGGGAAGCGGGCATGGCGGGGGGATTTGCCGTTAAATCGAGGGGTCGAAAGCGGTTTAGGCAGGTCCGCCGCGAAGCGTTCGTTGTCGTCCGGAGCTTCAGCCAGCACGCGAAAGGCAGCTGCTGCCTCGAGTCGCGCGGCATCGAGTTTCGGCCCGCCTGAGTCCGGCAGTTGGGATCGCTTTCGAAACGTGCGGGGAGTTCGCAACGAAATCTTGGAGACGAGACGCCATGAGTTCTCACCCGAAATTTGGTTTGGTCCTGCTCCTTGTTGGACTTGGATGGAACTTCATCGCCCCTCGGAGCGTTGGGGCGGGGGATGCCCAAGTAGCGAGCGTGGACGAGCCGTCGGGCGCTTGGAACCAGTGGCGAGGCTCGACGCGCGACGGAAGGTCGACCGCCGCGGCGTGGGCCGAGGGCGTGGGGGAAGACCACCTCGAGCAGGTCTGGACCGTGCCTCTGCAGCCCAGCTACTCGGGACCGATCGTGCACGGCGACAGCATCTTCACGACGGAGACTGTGGACGAGGAGTCGGAACGCGTCACGGCCTACGATCGCAACACGGGTAAGCTGCTCTGGGAGCGAAGCTGGAAGGGGGCCATGAAGGTGCCGTTCTTCGCGCGTTCGAATGGCAGTTGGATCCGCGCCACGCCCGCGTGCGACGGTGAGCGTCTGTATGTGGCCGGCATCCGGGACGTGCTGGTGGCTCTTGACGCCAAGTCGGGGGAGGTTGTTTGGCAGCTGGACTTTGTCGAGAAGTTCAAGTCGCCGCTGCCGTCCTTCGGATTCGTCTCGTCGCCGTTGGTGGATGGCGAGGACATCTACGTGCAGGCCGGCGCCTCCGTGGTGAAGCTGAACAAACGCACCGGCGAGGTGCTCTGGTCGGCGCTTTCCGACGGTGGTGGAATGGGGAACAGCGCTTTCTCTTCGCCGGTGATCGCGACGATCCAGGGCAAACGCCAACTGGTCGTGCAGACGCGCGAGAAATTGGCCGGTGTGTCGCTCGAGGACGGCACCGTGATCTGGTCGCAGGGAATCGAAGCCTTCCGCGGCATGAACATCCTCACGCCGACGATCTGGAGCGATCGGCTGTTCACGAGCAGCTACGGCGGCAAGGCATGGACCTACGAACTCACGCAGGCTGATGGCAAGACGGCCGTGCAGCAGAAATGGGAGAACAAGCTGCAAGGCTACATGTCTTCGCCGGTCCTCATCGACGGGTATATCTACCTTCATCTCCGCAACCGCCGGTTCACCTGCATCGAGGCAGAGACGGGCGAGGTGAAGTGGACGACGCAGCCGTTCGGGGAGTACTGGAGCATGGTGGCCCAGGGCGACCGTATCCTCGCCCTGGACGAGCGCGGCGAACTGTTGATGATCCGGGCGAATCCGGAAAAGTTCGACCTGCTGAGCCAGCGGAAGATCAGTTCCGAATCGGCATGGGCGCATCTGGGGAACGACGGAAACCAGCTGTTCGTCCGGGACTTGAAGAACCTGACGGTCTATCGCTGGAAGTAGCTTTCGGTTTCCCGTGGAGAGGTTTTCCGATCGAGCAGGCCTTGCGGCCAAGCGGGCACGCGTCCAAGCGGGCACGCGGTCAGACGCCTGGGCGGTTGGGCGACCAGAGGCTCCGGCGGTCAGGGGCTGGCCTTCCGCGGGGTGGCGACCGCTGTGCACAGGCGTTATTCTGGGGTCGGAAAGAGTCTGGAAGAAGGTTTTCAAGGGCTGGGATGGTCGCTGGCCCTGGAAATGAAAATCGGGTGGTCGGTTGGTTCGTGACTTTGCGTTACGGGCCTCCGGATGACCGCGAGAACTTCTTCCTGCGACCGTCGAACACCGGGAACTTAGGAACGGACTCGTGCATCAGCCTTCGTCGACCGCGATCGCCTCGAAAGCTCGCCTCGCCGCCTCCGATTGGGTGCGAGTCGCTCCCTTCATCGCCCTGCATCTGGCGTGTCTCTCGGTCCTGGCGGTGGGGATCAGTTGGGTGGCCGTGGGGGTAACCCTGGTCACGTTCTTTGCGCGGGTCTTCGGCCTGACGGCCTTCTACCATCGTTACTTCTCCCACCGTGCGTTCAAGACTTCGCGGTGGTTCCAGTTCGTGGGAGCGTTCCTGGGCGGCGCGGCGGGACAGCGTGGTCCGCTCTGGTGGGCTGCCCATCATCGGGACCACCATCGCCACTCCGATACCGACGGCGATGTGCATTCGCCGCACGTCCACGGATTCTGGTGGAGCCACATGGGCTGGTTCATGCGGCACGATAACTTCAACAAGGGGCTCGCGGGCGTGAAGGACTTCACGCGTTTCCCGGAGCTTGTTTGGATCGACCGGTACGACTACGCGGCTCCGGCCCTGCTGGCCGTGGGGACGTACGGGCTGGGCGCATGGTTGAACGCTTCTTATCCGTCGTTGCATACTTCGGGCATGCAGCTGCTGATCTGGGGTTTCCTGGTCTCGACAGTCGCTCTTTACCACCCCACGTATGCCATCCATTCGCTGGCCCACACGCACGGCACGCGTCGATTTCCGACGAAGGACGAGAGTCGCAATAACTGGTGGCTCGCGTTGCTGACCTTTGGCGAGGGCTGGCACAACAACCATCACTACTACCCCTCGGCGGCGCGACAGGGATTCTACTGGTGGGAGGTAGATGTGACCTACTACCTGCTGCGTTGCTGTGCCTCGCTGGGTCTGGTCTGGGATCTTCGTGAAGTGCCCCAACAGGTGCTGGCCGAAGGGCGAGCGCTGGATGCGGGGCAATCGCGGGCCGAGCGGTCGTCGGAGGCAAGTCGGCTGGCTGGCGGCCGAGGGCCTGCGCGACGATCGCATGCCGCTCATGATTCGCTCGCAACGCATGCCCGGCGGGGTGTTGCGGAGGGTGCGACGCAAGCGGGCGAGGGCGAGGAAGCGTCGCCGGGTCTCCCTCTGCCCCAGGAAGGCCACGTCTGAGCCATGCGGATTGCCATCGTCGGAGCGGGAGTCAGCGGGAACGTGTGTGCGTGGTTGCTTCATCCGCACCACGAGGTCACGCTGTTCGAGGCGAACGCTTACCCCGGTGGCCACACGAATACGATCCGTGTCGAGGCCTACGGCGGCGCCTATTCGCTCGATACGGGCTTCATGGTCTTCAACGATCGGACCTATCCCGAGTTCATCCGGGTGCTCGAGCAGCTGGGAGTCGAAGCGCAGGACAGCGATATGAGCTTCAGCGTGCGATGCGATCGCACGGGGCTGGAGTACCAGGGGAGTTCGCTGTCGGGTCTGTTCGCCCAGCGCGGCAATCTGCTCAATCCACGCTTCTATCGCATGCTGTGGGATATCTTGCGGTTCAATCGCCTGGCGACGCAGGAGCGTGATGCGCTGGCCGATTCGCTGACCATGGGAGATTACCTGCGAGAGCGGGGATTCGGCGCGGACATGGTCGACCGCTATCTGGTGCCGATGACGGCGGCGATCTGGTCCGCTTGTCCAGGCAAGGTGCTGGAGATGCCGGCCCGCTTCCTGCTGCAGTTCTTCTACAACCACGGCTTGCTGCAGCTGAGCGATCGACCGCAGTGGAAGACGATCCCGGGCGGCGCGTGCCGCTACGTGGCCGAACTGCTGCGTCCCCTGGGCGACCGAGTGCGGCTCAACACGCCCGTGGCGTCGGTCGAACGTGGCGACGAGTCGGTGGTGGTGCGAACCTGCGACGGGGAACAGGCCTCCTTCGACGCCGTGGTCTTCGCCTGCCACTCCGACCAGGCGCTTCGCATGCTGTCGGATGCCGATGGCCGCGAGCGCGAGGTGCTGGAGTACTTCCCTTACCAGCACAACCTCGCCATCGTGCACACGGACACGCGACTGCTGCCGCGTCGCCGGGCCGCCTGGGCAAGCTGGAACTATCGGATACTTCCCGGGAGCGGCGAGCGTGTGAGCGTCACTTACGATGTGAACCGACTGCAGCGACTCGGTGCCCCCGGTCCCATCTGCGTGACCCTCAACGACGCGGAAACGATCGACCCGAGCCGGGTGCTCGCGCGGATCGACTACCACCACCCGGTCTTCCAGCCCGGCACGCTGCGCATGCAGCAGGCCCAGCATGAGCTGAACGGACGGCGGCGGACTTATTTTTGCGGAGCGTACTGGGGCTACGGATTCCATGAAGACGGCGTGCGGAGCGCGCTGGCCGTGGTGGATGCGATCGGACGAGCGACGGAGCGCGAAGACGCCTCCCGATTGGAGGGCCAGCGCGCGTGATCCAGAGCTGCCTCTACCAGGGGACGGTCCGTCATCGGCGATTCGAGCCCGTGGGGCATGCGTTTCGATATTCGATGAGCTTCCTGTACTTGGACCTGGACGAGTTGGAGGCAGGAGCTGCAGGATTGGCGTTCCTCTCGCGACGTCGCAGGACGCTGGCCTCGTTCTACCGCCCGGATCATCTGGGCGATCCGTCCCGATCGCTGCGCGAGTCGGTCCTGGCGCTGGTGTCCCGCGACTGGCCCGACCATCCGCCGATCGGGCCGATCCGGCTGCTGACCCTTTGGCGCAGCCTGGGCACGTACTTCAGTCCCGTGAGTTTCTACTACGGCTTTGACCCGACGGGGACGCGTTTGGAGTTCCTGGTCGCGGAGGTCAGTAACACGCCTTGGGGCGAACGCCACAACTATGTGCTGCCCAACGTGGAAGACGCCGCGGGCTCGCGACTGGATTTCGATCACGCCAAGGTGTTCCATGTCTCTCCTTTCCTGCCGATCGACATGCACTATCGGTGGCAGCTTACCGTTCCGACGACGACCCTTTCCTTGCACTTGGAGACGTGCCGCGAAGGCCGCTGCCTGCTGGATGCGACCCTGACGCTGCGGCGCCGCCCGTTGACGCGGGCGGCATGGCTGGCGACCGTGGCTCGCTATCCGTGGCTTCCCGCGCGAGTGCTCTCCGCCATCTACTGGCAGGCGTTACGACTATGGATCAAGAAAGCACCGTTCTATCCGCATCCACCGGAACCGTCGCCCGTCGCGTTGGAGGGCCGCGGACCATTGGCCGTTCCGTAACGGCCGCGGAGCGCGATTCGGCGCGGGAAACCACGGGCAAGGTGGGGCTGCTGGAAAGCGGGGCACGCGCGGTCTTCTTGCGCTGCCTAAAGTCGCTGCGCCACGGCTCGATGGTACTGGAGGACGGCGGCGAAACCCGGCGTTTCGGGCGGCTGTCGGCAGACGCTTCTTCCGGCGACGCGGCTGAAGTCGTCCATTTGCGCGTGCGCAGCGCGAGCTTCTATCGTCGCGTACTGCTCGGGGGAGAGTTGGGCGCGGCCGAATCGTATTTGCGCGGCGAATGGGAGACCAGCGACCTGCCCGGTCTCTTCCGGATGCTCTCCCGCAACACGGCCGCCCTGAGCCAACTGGGCCGCGTCGCCGACTGGCTGTGCCTGCCCGCGCGCACCGCGCGTCGACTCTGGACTCGCAACACCGAACGCGGCAGCCGCGACAATATCCACGCCCACTACGACCTGGGCAACGACTTCTTTCGCCTGTTCCTCGACGACACGATGACCTACTCCAGCGGCATTTTCGCGACGCCGCAAACCAGCTTGCGGGAAGCGTCGGTGGAAAAGTACGACCGCATCTGTCGTCGCCTGCGGCTGGAGCCGGGGCAGCGGCTGGTGGAGATCGGCACGGGCTGGGGCGGTTTCGCGATGCACGCCGCGCGGAACTACGGCTGCCATGTCACCACGACGACTATCTCCAGCGAGCAACTGGCCGACGCGCGGGAACAGGTCGAGAAGGCGGGACTGGCCGACCGCGTGACGCTCCTGTGCGAGGACTACCGGCGTCTTCGCGGGCAGTTCGACCGGTTGGTTTCGATCGAGATGATCGAGGCGGTCGGCGCCGAATACCTGCCGACCTACTTTCGCTGCTGCGAGTCGCTGCTGCGTCCGGGCGGCGAGATGGTGATCCAGGCGATCACGATCCCGGACCAGCGTTTCGAACGCTACCGCCGCTCCCAGGACTTCATCCAGAAGTATGTCTTTCCCGGTGGCTGCCTTCCCAGCCTCGGTGCGATCAGCGGTGCCATCGAGCGTACCGAGGACCTGCAACTGGTGCACCTGGAAGACTTCGGACAGGACTACGCCACCACGCTGGCTCACTGGCGCGCCCGATTCTGGGAACGGATCGACGAGGTCCGACAACTGGGGCTCGATGAACGCTTCGTACGGCTGTGGGACTACTACCTCGCGTACTGCGAAGCGGGATTCCGGGAGCAACTGACAGGAGTCTGTCAGTTGCACTTCCGACGTGCGGGGGCAACTGCGGACGCGTGAAACGAAGCGTTCGCAGGCGGCATGGTACGGCACGCTGTGTGCCCGCTACGCTGTCTTCTCGAATCGCAGGTGGATGACGAACCATTCCTTGCCATCGCGGAATCCGAACAGTTCCGCGCAGGAGAGGTAGAACATCCGCCAGCGCTGGGCTTGCCGGCGAGCTTCGGCGGGCGGGAACTGGGCGGCGAAGAGGCGGTCGACGGCCGGGCGATGCTTGTCCAGTTCGACCAGCCACGCTTCGCAGGTCTTCTGGTAGTGCCGGCCGTTGACCTCCCAGGACTCGACGAGCCGCAGTTCCTGCTGGAAGCGGGCGAGCCACTGGGCGGACGGCATCATGCCGCCGGTGAAGAAGTGCCGGCCCATCCAGTTGGCGGCTCCCTGCGTCTCGAACAGATAAGTGGTGGACCGGTGGCAGAAGATATGCACGAACAACTGGCCGCCCGGACGGAGCCAGCGGGCGATGCGATGGAACAGCTCGCGATGGTTGCGGACGTGCTCGAACATCTCGACGGAGACGACTCGGTCGAAGCGATCGGGCGTGTCGAAGTTCGCAATGTCCGCGGTAATGATGCGGAGGTTCGTGATTCCGCGCTCACGCGCCCGGGCCTCGATGAATTCACGCTGTGAATGGGAGTTGGAAACGGCGGTGACCTGGCTGCCGGGAAACTGCCGGGCCATGAAGAGGCTCAGGGAGCCCCAGCCGCAGCCCAGTTCCAGGATCGACTGCCCGTCGCGCAGCCCGGCTCGTTCGACGGTTGCCTGCAGCATGGCCTGTTCGGACTGTTCCAGCGTCGTGCGTTCATCGGGCCACAGGCCGCAGCTGTACTTCAGGTGCGGGCCGAGCGAAAGCTGGAAGAACGGGGCTGGCACTTCATAGTGCTGGTCGTTCGCTTCGGTGGCGTGGACGGTCAGCGGGGCCGTTCGCAGCTGTTCCGCCAGCCGGGCTTCGGCGGGTTCCGGGTCGCCCACGCGGGCGAGCTCCTTCAGTCGCGTCCGCAGCAGTTGGCGAATGCCCGCGCGAATCGCGGCGTCGGGCAGCCAGCCTCGTTCGGCAAGTTCGATGAGCAGCGCGATCATGGGTCGGTCCTTCGAAGCAAGGATCGGAGGCGTTCCGGTAGCGTAGGCCGCAGGCAGTACTCGACAAGGGCCGACGGGAGCTTCGCTCGTTCGATCCACTGGCGGCGGGCAAATGTCAGCGAGGACGCGGCCGGAAGCCGCGAGTCAACCAGTGTACCGGCAGGCCAAGCAGCAGCATACCGAGGCTGGCGGCGGCGACGTAGGGCCGGTAGAGCACGGCGCTGTAGGTCATGAAGAGACAGGCGGCGACGAAGATCAGGACCGTCCAAGGATACCCCCAGAGCGGAAAGGCGCGGTGGGCGGAGGGATCGACTCGTCGCAGCACGATCACCGCCGCAGAGGTGAATCCGTAGAAGGTGTAGACCGTGGGAGCCGTGTAGATCAGGGTGTTCGCGAAACCGCCGAGCACATTGATCAGCACCAGGGTGATCGCGGATTGCGTGAGGAGCGCGGGAACGGGAGTCTGGCGTTCGGCGTTCCAGTCGCCCAGCCAGTGGAACCAGGGATAGTGCCGGCCGAGTGTGAAGGCGATGCGCGAACCAGCCAGCATCAGCCCGTTCATGGCACTCAACGCCGAAACAGCGACCAGCAGCGAGATGGCCTGCGATGCGAGACGCGGCATCCGCTGCGCCACGACTTCGACCGCCACCGCCGTCGAACGCTGCAGGCCTTCGAAGCCGAGCGAGCGAAGGAACGATGCATTCGCGAGCAGGTAGAGCGTGATGACGGTGCCGAGGCCCAGCAGCATGGAACGCAGGATGTTGCGGCGCGGATCACGCACTTCGGCCGTGATATAAGCCATCTCATTCCAACCGCCGTAGCAGAAGAGAATCATGACCAGGGCCACGCCGACGCTGATCGATTCGAGGGGAGCAGCGGGGGTGGAGAGGGCGGTTCCCGCCAGGGCGGGAGCGGTGTCGGAGACAGGCGGTCCCAAGAGGCCGATGAGGATGATGAAGGAGAAGCCGATCACTTTGCCGATCGTCAGCAGGTTCTGCGTGCCCGCCGCTTCGCGAAGGCCCAGCCAGTTGATGCCGGTGAAGACGATGACCGCCAGCGATGCGCCCACCTGCGGATGCCCCAACCAGTGCCCCTCTTCGATTCCCACCAGGGCCTTCGCGTAGCGGGCGAAGACGAACGCCATCAAGGCGATGTCCCCGGGACGAACGATCAGCAGCTGCATCCAACCAAAGACGAATCCCGCCCAGTCACCGTAGGCGCGACGAAGATAGCCGACGTCGCCGCCATCCTCGGGATAGGTCGTGGCCAGTTCCGAATAGGCGAGCGCGCCGAACAGGGAGACCAGCCCGCCCAGCATCCAGATCAGCAGAAGTTGGCGGCCGCTGGACACGGAGGTGGCCACCATAGGCGCCATCTCGTACAGTCCCGCGCCGATGATCACGCCGACGATGAGGCAGGTGGCGTCCAGCACCCCCAGCGTTCTCTGCGGCCCCGGTGATTCCATGGTCTCTGGTTCCCTGCGTTCGAAAGGGCCACGCAGTCGCGTGACATCGCCGGTTGCCCGGGCAGGCATTGGGCCTGACGCATCGGTCGGCCCAAAATCGAGCCGCTCGCGCCGTGGCGCTATTGTGGTCGAGTCTTCTGCGGTCCACCAAGGATGGGTGGAGCGGAAAGCTGGGGATCCTTGAGGTCCGGAATGCGTGTGGGCCGCAGGGGGGCGGGCCCGTTTCCGCGCTGGACTCGCGCCGTGGCGCGTCTTATCATCAGCGTTGGCTGGGGAGGATTCGACCGGAAGCAGGGAGTATCGAACGATGAGGCGGCGAACTGGCTTGGCGTGGACCGGATGTCTGTGGGGCCTTTTTTGCGGCGCGAACCCGCCGGCCGTGACGGCCCAGGTCTTCGTGCCGGGCCCCTCCGCTGAATCCGGCGTGGTGACTCCCGGCACCGGCGAAGGCTACTATGGCAGCCTGGGCCTCGACGCGTCCGCGAACCTGAAACGCGCCTACAGCATCTATCGACGTCTCGATGGACTCGAACGTCCCGGCACAAAGCCCGAGATCCAGTCGCTGAACCCCGTGGCGGGCAACCCGACCGCCGCTCTCTGGCAGGGCCTGGACCATGGCGGCAGCGGCACGCTCTCCGGCTACCACGACCCCGGCATGTTCCTCGGCAACTCCAAGGCTCGTTACTCCTACTACGACCAACTGCTGTACTTCGGCGCGACCAAGAACGGCACCTCCTCGACCGATCCGGATGGCGGTGTGGGAGGTGACAACCTGCCGCAGGGCACCAAGGTGCCGGACAGCAACGGACGCGTTAATTGGGAAGTCTCGGTGGGGTTCTTGGAGGACATCGACAACTACATGGACGGCCGGCCGCCCAACAGCAATCGCATGGACCTCTGGGATGGCGTTTGGAACTCCGATGGCGTGCAGATGCGGCTCTACTTCACCGCGTCGAATTCGCCGGAGCTTTCCAGTTCCGACTGGTTTTCGTTCCAGGAGTCGATGGGGGACGGCAAGAAGGGCCTGCGCACGCAGTCGGGCAGTCCTGATACACGCATCCGTTCCGAAGCCGATCGGGACGTGTATCCCAGCGTTCGACGACGTGTCGGCTCGGCCGCGACGCTGGGTGCGAACGAAGGTTTCCTCGCCGGTGGCTCCGATGGGCGTGCCGTCCATGTCGGCGTGAGCTACCTGGATGAGATGGAGCTCAGCTGGAGAATGGAGCCGAACGATCCCAGCAGTTCCGATCCCAAGAAGGCGCGCGAAGTGCGCTTCGTGGCGAAGACGGGAAACCTTGAATACGTCTCCGTATTCGATCCGGGCGCTCCCAACTCGGCCGTGGTTCCGAACCCCACCAAGGATCCAGGGAGCACTTGGGAGAAGGGCTACTTCGATTGGCGCAACAGCACGCCTGTCTTCTACCTCGGGCTCGACAAAGGCACCGATTACGGAAAGACGGGAGCGACTGGCCTGATGGGGATCTTCGAACCGGGGGACTTCAACGCCGACGGCAAGGTGAACGCCACCGATCGCGGCATCCTGCAGGCGAACCAGGGGATGACCAACAGCAGCTACTCGCGCGGCGACCTCGACCAGGATGGCGACACGGACGGAATCGACCTGCTGGCCTGGGAATCCCTGGGGGATCCCGCCTCGCAGATCGACTCCATCCGCAACTTGTCGGATCGCGTGCCCTTCGTGCACAACATGGTGCGAACCTACATGGGCGATTCGAACCTGGATGGTGAGTTCAATTCGAACGACTTCGTGATGGTCTTCCAGAAAGGCCAGTACGAAGACGCGACGGTTGGCAACAGTCGTTGGGCCGATGGGGATTGGAGCGGTGACTACGAGTTCAACACGGCCGACTTCGTCGTCGCCTTCCAGGATGGAGGCTTCGAGAACGGCCCGCTTCCCGCCCTTG
>CAZUJM010000117.1:0-17289 GCA_964620405.1 uncultured Pirellulaceae bacterium
GGCCGATGTCGGCCAGGGGGCCGTGTCGCCATACGCGAAATCGACGATCGTGATTCCGGACGCGTCGCGCAGGCTGACCTGTTCGCCTCCGTTGGCAAGCTGGTTGTCGTATTGGCCGAGGACGCGGATGGTCTGGCCGTAGCGCAACCGGAAGGCCGCGGTGTTCGCGACGACCACGGCGTACTCGCCAGGAGCGAGGTTGACGTCGCCAAGTTCGAGGGCCACTCCGCTGGTGAACGTGGAGCCGGCAAGATTCAGGGCGGGGGCGGCGCCCGGTTCGCCAATATGCGTCAGTTCGATGAACTCGAAGTCATCCGCGTCCGTGAAACCTGCAGCGGATTCCGCGGCGGTGGGATCGGCCGGGTGGTACATCAGTTCGCTGATTCGCAGGAACTGCGAGACCGGCTGTTCGGCCGTGCTGTTGATGATGATCTTCGAACTGTCGGCGACCTTGCCTTGGAAGTCGATCGCCTCCAGTTCCAACTCATTGCGGCCGGTACGGACGGGGATCTTGGCCTGCCAGGTCGTCGGGTCGGACCAACGCAGCGGGATGGTTTCCCCGGTCTCCTTGATGCGGGCGGATTTGACATTGATCCAGCCGCGGCCGGTGACGGTGGCGACAGACTGGTCGGTGTTGATTTCCACGGTCGCGGGCTTGACGAACTGCTGGGAGATCAACTGGGGCACGAACAACGCGTCGATGTTGCCCGCGCTGCGATTGAGCCCATGGATGGCGAGGACGTTTTTGCCGGGATGGAGCAGGTTGCGGAACGGCGTGAGGTCGAAATCCAGGAAGACGATACTCTCGGTGTTCGGATGGGCCGTGGTGGATACTGAGTTCCACGCGAGGCTGGCGGGAGCGGCGGCGGAGGCAACGCGAACGCCGTTGATGTACGCCACGAAACCGTCATCGTACTTCATCCGCAGGATCAGTCCGTCGACGCTGCCGTCGGCGGGGACTGTGAACGGGATCCGCTCGTAGACCGACGTCGCGTTGTTGAACATCTCGTCGATGTGCGTCAGGATGAACGGATCAAAGGTGCTGGGGGTCGCCTCGTAACCAATGGCCGCCGAGCCCTGCTTCCAGGCCGCAGATTCTTGGAAGGCCTCCGTCGTCCACTCGAGGCCAAGCGTGCTGCCGCCGTTGGCTTCGGTGGGAATGAAGTAAGAAGCGGGCGAGGACTCCTGCAGCAAGGTCTTCTGCACCACGGGGCTCGCCATGCTCCCGGCCACGAAAGGCAGGCGGGCTGGCAACTGGCCCTTGACGTAGGCAGACCGATTGTCGACTCCGGCGAGGATCGAACCCCAGGCCGTCTCCCGCATCATGCTACCGAAGTACGGCACCCAGTTCTCCAGATAGGCTCGGTTGAATGCCGTCTCCATCAGGTTCTGGAGGTGCCCGAGGAACAGGTGGTTGTAGGTGGGGATCCGGAGGATGTTGCCCAGGTTCGCGTTGCCAATTAGCGGCGCGTTTGGCTGCAGGTTGAACACAAAATCCCAATCCCAGGGAAGGGCCAGCATGCGGCCATCGGAGGGACGCGCATACAAGTCGAGGTTGTGCGGATTGCCCTGGGTGTAGGCATCGCCGATGCCGAAGAGCGACTGGAGCGCGAAGGTATGGGTCCAGTTGTCCATGTCCATCGCTTCTTCCAACGCCGCTTCCTGCGCGTCGCCCGTCACGCTGAAGGCCTTGGCCATGCGGATCAGCGAGGAGTAGTCGTCTCGATCGCGGGGGCCATCGAGCAGGTACGGCCAGCGGTAGAGCTCCTTGTCATCGCCCAGGTCCTGGATGTCGAAGTTCCCGACCCAGTCGATCGGCTGGAACAGCTTGAGGCCCTCGGGGGTGCCGTCGACCGTCGCGACCATCACGCGGATGCCCTCGAATTCAAACAGCGAACCCTCGCCGCCGTTCTCGAACTGGGCCTCCTTGTAGACGTTCCCGTGGGCCGACAGGTAGGCCATGACGGCTCCACCGCCCTGTCCGGACGGAGTGATCAGCTGCAGGATGTCGTCGTAGGTACCGCCGAGCGCTCCTGCCTGCATCGCGGTGAACTTGACGACGATCTCGTTCTTGCCATTCTGGTCGATCGAGATGTTTCCGTGCACGCCCCGGTAGAGGTCGTCGGGGCGGAACTTGACGTTGTACCCGGTGCCCGCGATGTTCTGCCGCGTGAACATGCTGCCGCGCAGTCGCGTGCCCACGTCGTAATGGATGTCTTTCCCGTCGGTGATCACGGTGGCGCCGCGATGGTGGATGTCCAGCATGTTGACGTTGCGATGCAGTTCGGTCGTATCGTCCTTGGTCATGATGATATGCAGGTCATGACGCAGGGGATCGGCCGCGAAACTGGTGCGAGCCTGGTAGAGCGCGCGGGAGTCCGGGCCTTCCGGGGGGTAAACGCTCTTCGCGCCACGCGCGTCCCGGGCCTCGACGTAGAACTGCACGACCGTCCGGTGGGCTTGCGGCGGAAGCGTGGCGGCGAAACGGCCATCCGCCTGTCGCTGCATGGCCACCTGCGCGAACGGCGCGCGACCCTCCACGGCCCAATAGAGATCCATGCCCACGACCTGGTCCGGATCGTCGGCGCGAGCCGAAATGGTGACATTGTCGGTGGGCGTGGGGATGAGCGGCGAGTGCTGCAGGTGGTGGATCGAGGGCCCCAGGTTGTCCGAGTACCGGGTGTTGCGCGAGCCGGGTGATCCGGACTTGCCGGGCTGCTGGAGGATGGTCGTCCTGGCGGCATCCTTGTAGTACAGCTCGGTATGGAGCTGGGGTGAGCCGGCCACCCACTTGGCATCGAAGCTGATGGTGTAGGTATGGCCGTTGACGACCTTCGCTCCGTTCGCCAACGTCGTTTCCGCATGGTTGCTCAGGTAGTGCGTCCTGCCGGTCGCCACCAGGTTCAGCACCTGGTTTCCGGGGCGATCGGGATCGGCGATGACCCGGCTTTCTTTGTGCGTGCCCTGGATGCGCCATTTGTCGGCGGGCGCGTCGGCCGACTGGTTGTCGAAGGTCCCGTTCTGCAGCAGCGAAGCACCGGTGGTCTCGTTGACGACCTGCAGGTTGTCGATGAGGATCTCGCCCGCGTCGAGCAGTCCCATGACGAACTCATGGAAGTGGATCGGGGGATCGAAAACGATCGGGTCTACTCGCTTGGTGTAGGAATAACGGTTCCAGCTGGAGCGGATCGATTCGTCGCTGCCTTCCCAGCTGGTGGCCTGGCTGTTGTCAGCGAAGGGATCGCGCAGCTCGATGCTCTGGCCGCCACCATCGGCGTGCTGGGGCCAGTAGCCTCCATCGTAGTAGTGCACTTCGTCGGCCACGTTGCCGCGGGCATCCAGCAGCTGGATGTTGTCGTCGCTGTCGGCCAGCGAGCCGCTGAATTCGCCCAGGATGCGGATGGTCGGGAACTTCGCCCGCAGCGCCGCCGGATCGTTCGCCACCACCGCATACTCGCCAGGTCCCAGGATCGTGGAAGCCGGGACTTCAAAGTCCACGGCGTCGCCCAGCTTCCAGCCGGCCAGGTCGATTGGGCGGACGCCGCGGTTATACAGTTCGATCCACTCCTCCGGCGATTCCCGGAACTCAGAACCGCCCACCGGCGGGTGGAGGACCCCCACCGTGAGTCCGAAGGCCGCGTCGGGACTGGCCGTCGAATTCTGGTGCACTTCGACGGCCAACTGGTTGGCGCCGGACACCAGCAGCTCCTTGGGGAGCGGAATGGGAGCGGACAACGAAGCGTTGCTGACACTCGGGCTGGCCAGCGTGTCGTGCGCAATGGGGCCTGAAGGCAGGTTCCAGCGGTAAACCTCCTTGCCGTTCAGGTAGAAGACCGCGCCGTCATCCACCACATGGGAGAACGCGACATTCACGGATTGCGGATCGGCGGGAAGGTTGAACGAGGTGCGGAAGTAGTAGGTCGTGACGTTCGCCTGGAGCACCGTGTTCTTGGGTCCGGGCAGGGCTGCCGACTCGTTGTGGAACAGGCCTTTGCCTTCTTTCCACGCACCGTCGCTGAACTCGGGCCGGTACCAGTCCACCGAGGGTGCTTTGCCGCTGTCGTCGTATTTCCAGGTCGTGTCGAGCGGCAGGATGGTCGAGGAACTGGGGACGCCCGGTTGTGCATAGGTCGGGCTCGCGTGGTAGAAGATCTCGTTGATCACCACGTCCTGCTCGACGACGAATCGGTTCTCCTCGCCCGGCGTCGCCTGGGACGGGAACTGCCAGCGGCCGGCTCGTTCCGACGAGCGTCCCGAAAGCTGGTTTTCGACGAGCGCCGCATCCAGCAGTTCCACCGCTTGGGGCGAGTACAGGAACAGCCGTTCGCCAGCCGCGGGCGAAGCCCCCAGCTGACTGCGGAGGATGACCTGATACGCGCCCGCAGCGAGATCGCCACCGGGCATCGTGTAGGACGCCCCGGCGCTGCCACGCAACTGTACGCCTGCGAGGTTGATCGCGTGATCGGTGGTGTTCTTCACCTCGACCCAGAAGTCGGCCGCGCCGCCCGCCGCGACTTCGTTCAACTGCAGTCCCGACCAAGCGGAGGGGGCCGCGTCGAGCGGGAAGTTCACCAGGCCCGGCGAGCCTCCGGGCTGCAGGCTCGCCCTCCAGTTCGCCGGCTGTTCGGTCCCGAATTGCGGGTCCAGCTTGGCCAGCGAAGCCCCCGAGCCATCGGCGCCCACGGGCCACGGCGCACTGTCCCCATAGCGGATCTCGCTCATCAGACGCTGCGTGTGGTTGCGCAGTTCGATGTGGTCACCGCCGTTGCCCAACGTGCCCACCATCGGGCCCATCAGGTTCGTGATCCCCGTCGCCTGGTTCAGCTTGTCCGGCGAAGCCGCCACGACCAGGTACTTGCCGCTCTTGAGGACCGTCCCCTTGGGGAACGTGTATTCCACCGCTCCACCCAAGGTCCAGTTCGACATCTCGATGTCGACGGACATCTGGTTGTGCAGTTCGATCCACTCACCGATTCCCGCTGCCGCATCGGGCGAGTACATGATCTCGTTGAAGACCACCGTGGCTTCCAATACGCGACGGGGTTCGAGCGACTCGGGGCGGTAGGAACGGGAAACGCAACGCCGCGCCGGCTTGCGAATCGTGCGGCCTTTCCTCGGATGCTGGATCACGATGCGGGATTCCCTTGGGGTTGGACGGGGTGCGATGTTCCAGCGTGCCACGCCATGTCGGCAGTGGTGGGGGCTGGAACGCCGGGATAGAATCTGGGGCGAGTCGGCGGTGAAGCCCGGGGAACCGACCCGATGTGGCCGAACGATGTGCCCGAGGTCTCCAACGACCCCATGCGGTCGCATCTCGCGGCAAACGGTCCACTCCAGACAGTCAGGCTCGTCGCCAGCCCGATCCCTTGGTCGCGGACTATTCTAAACCATGCCCGGGCCCGCTTCGACAGTTATTTTGAGGTTTGATGGCCCTCGCCCCCAGGTGGTCGTTCCCGGGACGCTTCGCGACTGCAAACGCTTGCACAGGCTGGTGCGACATGGAGCATGATCGTTCTTCGCAACGCTTGGATCGTTGGTCGTGTACCATCCGCTGGACGTCCGCGACTCGTCGGCCGTTCCAATCCTTCTGCGCGGCTGCGTTTTTTGCGACGGCCTGTTTCCTGCCGCTCGGCTGTGGCGATCCACAACGGACCGCCGTCGCCCCGTCCGCGGGCGATCCTGAACCGATCGCAGGGCAGGGCCCGGGCTTGGCATCGGCACCCGTCGCGCCGTATGACGCCCGGCATGCAGCCCCGGTGGTCGTATCGGATCCCGCCATCGGCGAAGATCCCGGATTCCAAGGACAACCGGGTGTCACAACCGCCGAGCAGATGCTGGCGGAACGCGCCCGTTTGGATGCCCGAGTCTGGTCCGCGGAACGCCAGGCCCAGCGGCACGAAGAACCCTTCATCCGACTGTGGGACTCGCTTCGCGCCGCCGAAGACGCTTATCCGGTCTTGCGCGAACTGGAGTTTCAATCCCTGAGCTACCGTGCTCCGCGTCTCCGTGAGTCACTGGAGCTCGGCATTCGGATTTTAGAGCTGGATGGCGAGGAGCGGCGACTCTCGTCCGCGGGTTGGCTGGAGCTGCTGTTGTCCCTCCAGCGCGACGGCTACCAGCTCCTGCAGTCCGAGTGGCACCACAGTCGCTTTGAGCCGGCCACGGGCGATCGCGGCGCGGAGTCGAACGTGAGTTTCGTGCTGGATATCGTCCGTGATGCGCCGCAACAACGACTGTCGCTGCGGGGCGACCTGGAAATCACCTGGCGGAGGGAATCGGAATCCCCGGTCGCTCGACGAGCCGACGAGTTGCCGCGTATCGACTCCGTGTCGCTTCGCAATGCCACGCTTTCCGTGCGCGACGGGGGCCCTGCGTTCCAGGAGATCCTGCGCGTCGCCACCGACCGTCCTTCGCGCCGCATCATGCCCCTGCTGGTCTACGACCTCGATGGCGACGGGCTCTCGGAGATCGTGTTAGGGGGCCTGAACCGCGTCTACTGGAATCGCGGCCATGGCACATTCCGTGTGGAGCCTCTCTCCAGCCATCCTCTCGACATCTTTGACGCCGCCGTGCTGGCCGACTTCACCGGGGATGGCCATGTCGACCTGCTGTGCGTCGGGCGTGAGCGAGTGCCGCTGCTCTTGGAAGGTAATGCGCAAGGTCGCTTCCCCCTGCCGCCTCGTCGGTGCGCCGATGTCGAAATGGAACTACCGAAAGCCTTCACGGCGGGGGACGTGGACGGTGACGGCGATCTGGATGCCTGGATCGGCCAGTACAAGTTTCCCTACGTCGAAGGGGCCATGCCCACGCCGTTCTACGATGCCAACGATGGCCATCCGTCCGTGCTGCTGGTCAACCAGGGCGATGGTCGCTTCGTGGATCGCACCGATGCGGCAGGTCTGGCCGCCAAGCGGAATCGTCGGACCTTCAGCAGCTCCCTGGTCGACCTGGATCGCGACGGTGACCTCGACCTGATGACGGTGAATGATTTCTGTGGAGTCGACGTCTACGCGAACGAAGGGCACGGCACGTTCACGGACGTTACCGATGCGTGGGTGGACCAGCGGCACCTCTTTGGCATGGGCCACGCTTTCGGTGACTTCAATCTGGATGGACATCCGGATATCTACCTGATCGGCATGAGTTCGACGACGGCGCGGCGATTGGACCAGATGAAGGCGGGGCGTGCCGAACATCCGGACATCAATCGCATGAGGTCGGTGATGGGTTATGGAAACCGAATGCTGCTGTTCGACGCCGAGGCGGATCGGGCTCGCTACCGGCAGGCTCCCTTCAATGACCTCGTCGCGCGGACGGGCTGGTCTTGGGGTGTCACCGCCATGGATGTAGAGAACGACGGGGACCAGGACCTGTACATCGCCAACGGACACGACAGCGGCAAGTCGGCTCGCGACTACTGCACGCGTTACTGGTGCCATGATGTCTACACCGGCAGTTCCCGCAGTGACGAGGAACTCGGCAAGCTCTTTGGCCTCTCGCTACGCGAACTGCACCAGGGCGACATCTCCTGGAATGGGTTCGAGCACAACGTGTTGTGGCTGAACGAGGGAGGCCGGGCGTTTCACCACGCGGGGCACCTGCTGGGAGTGGCCTTTGAGTTCGATGGTCGCGCGGTGGTCAGTGATGACCTGGATGGGGACGGGCAACTGGACTTGCTGGTGGTCCGTTACGAATCCGATCGAGTGAATGAATCGCAATACGAAGTGCGCGTCCTGCGGAACACGCTTTCGCACACCCATCACTGGCTCGGCGTGCGCCTGGGGGATGCCATCTGCGGGAAATCACCGGTGGGGGCGGAGGTGGAGGTCGTGCGCAGCCAGGGCCCGCCGCTCCGGCGGTGGATCGTAACCGGCGATTCGTTCTCCTCCCAGCACGCGGCGACCGCGCATTTCGGCCTGGGAAGCGACGCGAGCGTGCGTCGGGTGCGCGTCCGGTGGCCGGATGGCAGTCAGTGGTCGCTGGATTCGCCGGCCGTGGATCGGTACCACGACGCGAAACCTTGAGGTGCTCAGGGGGGGCCAGTGCGGCGGTGGGCCAGCAACCGTTCCGGGCTGGTCAGGCCGCTTGGGTCCGGACATTCGAGTTGCGGCGAGACCAAAGAACGGCCGCTCCGGCCCAGGCCAGGGCCATCAGTTGCAGGCCGCAGGGTTCCGGCACTTGCGCAGCGATCGCGGCGCGCGGTGCCGCCTCGTAGCCACCGCCCTGGAACGCGGTGACGAAGTCGCCGCTGGTGAAGTCGAGGTCGCCATTGAAGTCGCCGGTGGCCCAGGTGGAATTGTCCGCCGCGGCGTCCTCGTACTGGCCCGTCTGGAAAACGGACACGAAGTCACTTGTGTTGAATACGCCATCGAGGTTCGCGTCGCCGAAGTAGGTCCGCTTCAGCTGTTCGACCCAGACGGTCCGATCCGCTTGGTCGACCTTGCCATCGCCGGAGACGTCCAGACGGATGTCGGTCGACCCCTCGAGGACTCCGCGGGTGAGCGCGTCCATGTCCGAGGCGTCGAGCAGTCCGTCTCCATTGAAGTCACCAGCGAGGGATGTGATTGGGCGGCCGTAGACGAGCAGGTCGTTCAAGCCTGAACCGCCGCTGTTCGCGCCGAAGTAGTAGTTGGAGGCGATGAACTTGAGGTAGCGGACGTCGGCCGTCGCCAAGCCGGAGGCGGAGGTGAAGGACTCCAGCGGAATCGGAGTCTGCCCGGAAACAGTCGCGAGCGTGCCGCGCAATACTTCGACGGGATTGACCAACTGATTGGATGCGTCGAGTTCCTGGGCGCCGAGCAGGATGAAGTCCTTCGTTCCGCGATCGTTGAACTGCGTATTGTGGGTGTTGCGCAGGCCGATCTCTTCCAGGGTAAACACCTGCCCCAGGTCGACGGTGAAGTACTCGTTCCGCGTGCGTTCACGGCCGAGCCAGTAGGAGTTGCGGCCGGTGTTCACGTCGGCGATGCTTCCATCGGTGACACGCGTCGCCGGAAACCGGCCTCCATCGAAGGCCGCGCCCTTGCCCGCCGTGCTGCCATCCCACGCGCCGCTGCCGTCGATGACGTTTTTCCCGAGTGCGAGGTTGGGACGCGGCAGGGGAGTGGGCGAGTGGATGGCCTTGCCGTAGACCTCGATCTCATTGAGGCCCACGGCCGCGTTGGCATAGGTATCGCCCAGGGTTTCGAATCGCAGGTAACGCGCCGTGGCGTCGGTGAGGCCGTTTGAGTTGTTGAAGACGGTTTCCGGCAACTGGAGCAGTCCCGCCGCGTTGGGCAGTTGGCCACGCAGGATCTCCCGCCCGCCGATCAGTTCGTTCGCGCCGTCCACTGCGGACGATGCGAGAATCCGGAAGGTCGACGTGCCGCGATCCGCGGCATCGCCGTTCGTCGTGTTGCGAATCAGGACCTCCCGGATCGGTACTTCGGAGCCCAGGTCGAGCGTGAAGTACTCGTTCCGGACGCCTTCGCGTCCGAGCCAATAGCTGCCCGCGGCGTCGATGACGCTGCCATCGGTCACGCTCTTGGCCGGATACTGGCCTTCGTTGTAGGACACGCCCGCCCCCGGTGTGCTCCCCGACCACGCACCGCTGCCGGCGATCACTGGCCGGTTCAACGCAAGGTTCGGAAAGCTCGAAGCCCCGGAGAAGGCACGGATCTCGTTCAGCCCGACGTTGCGCCCGTTGTAGGTGGAACTGAGGGCGTCGAAGCGGAGATAGCGCACGTCCTTGACCTGGAGGCCGTTGGCGGGCGTGAAGACATCGGGCTGGATGAGGGCGGCGCCGGTTCGATCGGTCAAGTTGCCCGAGAGGAGGGGAATCGGATTGAGGAGCTTGTTGTCAGGCCCGACGGCCGTCGCGCCGAACAACGCGAACTCGTCGGTGGAGCGGTCGTTGAACTGTCGGTTGTGCGTGTTGAACAGTTCGATGCGGTCGAGGAGATAGTTTTGGCCGAGGTCGATGGTGAAGTATTCGTTTTCGAGTTGCTCCCGGCCAAGCCAGTAGCTGATCACGCCGTCGGGCGGTTCCGTCACGACGCCGTCGACGACCTTGCTGGCGGGAAAGGATCCGCCGTTGAACGGCGCCGCCTGTCCGACTCCGCCGCTCCACGAGCCGCTGCCATCAATGATTGGCTTGCCGAGTGCCACGTTCGACTGGGCCGATGCCCGGGACGCGGAAGCGGCGCACGCCGCAAAAGCAAGCAGCAAAAGAATGCCACGACAGTCCAAGGGTGCAAAGCTCACGAAACGCATGCTCCAGGGAAGTGGTCACCGAGGGTTGAAGGCGATTGTAGGTACCCTCCGGGCAAAAGCAACCTATTTCCGGCCTGCCCCCGTCTGCTCCAGGACGCCTGGCGGCCCGGCGCGGCTTCTCCAGGACGCGCGGCGTGCCTCGAACCCCGCCGGGGCCATCTCGTCAGCCGTGGCTCCGTTTGCGACAATCGGACGGACCGAGTGATGGGGCGTGGAGACGTGGCGTCCGAGCACGCGGTGGTGTGCACGAAGGGTGCAAAGGCCAAGCTGGTTGAACGCAAGAGGAGCAGGTCATGGAATTGACAGGATTGAAATGGACGGAAGTGGCCGCCTTGGATCGGGACACGCCCGTGGTGTTTCCGATCGCGGCGTTGGAACAACATGGCCATCACATGCCGCTGTTCACGGACAGCCTCCTGCTCGGCGAGGTCTTGCGGCGAGTGCAGTTGCAACCGGTTGCCCGCAAGGTGCTCTTCGCTCCCCTGCAATGGCTCGGCAACTCCCACCATCACCTCGACATGCCCGGGACGCTGTCCGCCGATCCGCGACTGTACATCGAACTGCTCAAGGGGCTGGCCGAGAACTTCCTTGGCCACGGGTTCCGGCGGATCGTGTTCGTGAATGGACACGGTGGAAACACCGTGCCCTCGCAGCAGGCCATGTTTGAACTGCGACAGGTGCGGCGCACCGATCCGGCTTTGCTGCTGCTCGCTCTGACCTACTGGGACTCCGCGCGTCCCACCGACACGATTGCTGGTCTTTCCCAGGCAGAGATGGGGCATGCCTGCGAGTGGGAGACGTCCATGATGCTGGCCCTCCGTCCGGAACTGGTGGCCGCCAACTGGGCTCAGGTCCCGACGGTACCGGCGGGCGTGGGCGCGGAGCCCGGCTATCGGGGCTGGGTGATGGCAGACCGCAGCGTGCCGGGGCATATCGGCGAACCGTCGAAGGCGTCGGCCGAGAAAGGGGAGGCGCTGTTCGAATGCTTTGCGCGGGGAGTAGGAGCCTTTCTGGAGCGTGCGATCGCTTGGGATGGTTCGAGCTGGGACGTGTGACACGCTTGGGTCGCGTGGGCGTTGCTTGCCGCGTCCATCGCGGGCGATTAAACTCCGAGCGAGGCCGGAGCCGCCGTCGCTTGTAGACTTCGCGGGAGTATCGCCGGCCAAGGAGATCGCCCATGATGCGACTGGCGCGAGCCCTGCGAGCCGGAGTGACCGCGCGGGTCTTCGCGCTGGTCTTCACGATAGCGGGGACACAGGCCGCTATTGCGCAAGAGGCCGGCACGGCGGGCTTGGAAGCGTACGCCCAGGTCAAGGAGTTGATGACGCGACGCTGCGTCTCCTGCCATGGCCCTCTCGAACAGCACGCGGGCTTGCGTCTTGATACAGGGCAGCTGATTCGTCTGGGAGGCGAATCGGGGCCCGCCGTCGCGCCGGGCAAGGCGTCCGCCAGCCTGCTTCTGCAACGCGTGACCTCCAGTGATCCCGACCAGCGGATGCCTCCCGAGGGCGCGGCCCTGGAGGATGTCGAAGTGGAGGCGATCGCCGATTGGATCGATGTCGGCGCGGTCTCGCCCGCCGAGGAAACCCCCGCGGAAGATCCGCGTCGTCACTGGGCCTTCCTGCGTCCCGTGCGTCCGACGCCCCCGCCGTCCCCATCGCTGCCAGACGGGGCATCTGGTAACCCGGTCGATCGTTTCCTGGATGCGGCGCGGGAGCGTGCCGGAGTCGCGGTGGTCGAGGAAGCCGACCGACTCACGCTGTTGCGGCGCGTCACGCTGGACCTGACCGGAATTCCGCCCACGCCTGAGGCGATCCAGCGTTTCCTGGAGGATGAGCAGCCGGGGGCTTACGAACGGGTTGTGGACCGTCTTCTGCAGGACCCTGCTTACGGGGAACGATGGGGCCGGCACTGGATGGACGTCTGGCGCTACAGCGACTGGTATGGGCGACGCTCCGTACCCGATGTCATGAACAGCTATCCGCACATCTGGCGATGGCGCGACTGGATCGTGCGTTCGCTGAATGAGGATGCCGGATACGACGAGATGGTACTCCAGATGCTCGCCGCCGATGAAGTCTATCCGGGGGACGACGATCGTGTCGTCGCCACGGGCTTCCTCGTCCGGAACTGGTTCAAATGGAACTATGAGAACTGGATGAAGGACAATGTCGAGCATACGGCGAAAGCCTTTCTTGGATTGACGGTGCAATGCGCCCACTGCCACGACCACAAGTTCGATCCGATCAAGCAGCGGGAGTATTTCGCGTTCCGGGCGTTCTTCGAGCCGCTTGAATTGCGTCGGGATCGCGTTCCGGGCCTGCCCGATCCCGGGCCCTTCGAGAAGTATGTCTATGCCCAGTCGTACGGTCCCACGGCCGCGGGGCTGGTCCGCGTGTTCGACGAGAAGCTCGATGCCAGCACGCACATGTACCTCAAGGGCGATGCGCGGAATCGGATGGAGAATGAGCCTCCGGTGGAACCGGCAGTGCTGGATGTCCTCGGGCGCGAAGGCTTTGAAGTGAAGCCGGTGGACCTGCCGCCGGAAGCCTTCTATCCGGGGCTTCGTCCCTTCATTCGCGATGAGGAACGAGCGCGGCTTCGCGCGGCCCTGGGCGAAGCGGAAGGCCAGGACCGCCAGTCGCGGGAGGAACTTACTCGACTCGAAGGTTTGGCGGATACGCCGGAGCATGTGTTAGATGGGGCTCGCTGGCGATGCATGGAAATGTCGCAACAGCGGCAGGCAGCCGCCCTCGCACTGCAAAGCCTTGAATCGCGAATCGCGGCCGATGATGCTCGCCATCGAGGCCTCGGCGACCCGGAATCCAACGCACGCCTGGCCAGCCGTTCCGAACGCGAACTGGCATCGGCAAGGAAGGAACTGGAGCGACTCCAGGCGGCGAGCGCGGTCGCGTTGCTGCGAGGGAAGTTGATGGCGGCGTCGGCAAGTGGAGCCACCGGCGAAGTTGCCAAGCTCGAGGCGGAACTGGCGTCCGCGGTGGAAAAAGAACGAGCGGCTCAAGTCGCCCGCGAAGCGGCGTTGGCCGCCGCTTCGGAAGATCGCTTGGACTATTCGCCGTTGTCGCCGGTCTACCCGTCGAGGACTACGGGACGCCGCGCGGCGCTCGCCCGCTGGATCGTCGATCGTCGCAATCCACTGGCAGCTCGCGTGGCGGTCAATCATCTCTGGCTGCGACACTTCGGCCGCGCACTGGTCGCCACGCCCCACGATTTCGGCCGCAATGGAAGTCGACCGTCGCACCCGGATCTGCTCGACTGGCTGGCGGTGGAACTCATGGAGAATGGCTGGCGGATGAAGCCGCTGCACCGACTGCTCGTGACCAGCCGAGCCTATCGACTTCGTTCCGGCCTGGCCCGGAACGTTAGCACCCAAGGGGCTTCGGATCCCGACAACCGCTGGTATGGCCGCGCGAATCCACGAAGGATGGAGGCGGAGGTGGTGCGTGACAGCCTGCTGGCTTGTTCGCTGGAACTGGATCGGGCGATGGGCGGGCAGGAGCGGGACATGGCCGAAGGATTGACCGTGGGTCGTCGGAGCCTCTACTTCGCCTCTCATGGTGAAGGACGCATGCCGATGCTGGAACTCTTCGATGCGGCCGACGTGTGCGATGGATACCAACGCACGGTGTCAGTACGTCCCCAGCAGGCACTCGCTCTGGCGAATAACGAACTGACGCGACGGGCCAGCCTGGCGTTGGCTCGTCGCTGGCCGGGTACCTCGCAGGAAGCTGGACCCTCGCGGGACCACGACCAGACGCCATTTGTACGGGCTGCGTTTCTGGCCGTGCTGTCGCGGCCGCCCGGGGACCGTGAAATGGAACTGGCCCGTGATTTTCTGTCGAGGCAAGCCAGCGTCTTCCAGGCGGAATCGGCGGCCTCCGGTTCGGCTGCGGGCAAAGAGACGCCAGCGGACTCGCCCACGCTGCGGGCAAGGGCTTCGCTCGTCCACGCCCTGTTCAACCACAACGATTTCGTCACCATTCGGTGATGGGGAGGATTCCACCCATGGCCCGACGAGTGATCCCCGCGGTCTCGACGCCGATGCATCGCCGGAACTTCCTGGCGAATGCCGGGCTCGGCTGCGCGGGCATGGCCCTCGGATCGCTGCTGATGCGCGACGGAATCGTGCGCGGATCGGAAGGGCCGAGTCCGTCCGAGGCGGACGCCTCCGGGACGAAATCGCAGCCTTGGCCCCGAGCCCGGAATGTGATCTGGGTCTTCCTGTCGGGCGGCGTCAGCCATCTGGAAACCTTCGACCCGAAGCCGCTGCTGAATCGTTATGCGGGAAAAACCTACGACGAGACCACGCTGCCGAATCCGCAGAAACTGCCGATCTACCGCGAACGTTCCCGGTCCGTGGTCGGATTCGATCGGGAAGTGGTCTCGCAGATCATGCCGTTGCAGACCGGCTTCCGCCGCTTCGGGAATGTTGGCTGCGAAGTGAGCGACTGGCTGCCGCATCTCGCGGGAGTCGTCGACGATTTGTGCGTCGTGCGGTCGATGTACACCACCGACAACGACCACGGGGCCGAGTTCCAGTTCCATACCGGACGCCACTTCCTGGACGAGCAGCAGCCCACGATTGGGTCCTGGGTCAGCTACGGTCTCGGATCCTTGAACGAGAACCTGCCCCAGTTCGTCTTCCTGGGCGAGTACAAGGATCCGCGGGTAAAGAAAGACTTCGAGGCACACTACCTGGGGCCGCAGCACAGTGCCGTGGAGTTGTCACTGGATCCGCAGAATCCGCTGCCCTTCGGCCGTCGCGCCGAAGGAGTGTCGGCCGAGGTGCAACGGAACGAGTTTTCGCTGATCCACGAATTGAATCAGGTGACGGCGTCCGAGTATCCGGACGATGAAACGCTGGCGGCGCGGATCCGATCGTATGAACTGGCCTATCGCATGCAGATGTCCGCGCCCGAGGCGTTGAACTGGACGGAAGAGCCGGCGTCGATCCAGCGGTTGTACGGATTGGACCAGGAGACGACCGCGATCTACGGGCGACGACTGCTGACTGCCCGGCGCCTGGCCGAACGCGGCGTGCGTTTCACGCTGGTCTACCTGAGCGACTACGGCGAGTGGGATTCGCACTCGAACATCCGTGAACTCCACGCTCGCTCCTGCCAACGCGTCGACAGGCCGCTGGCGGGACTTGTCCGCGACCTGAAGCAGCGCGGCATGCTGGATGAGACCCTGGTGGTGTGCGCGACCGAGTTTGGGCGCACGCCCGCCTTGGAAGTCACCAGCTTGAACAAGGCAGGGACTGGGCGAGACCACCATCCGCACGGCTTCACCATATGGATGGCAGGAGGCGGCGTGAAACGCGGGCACATCCACGGAGCCACGGACGAATTCGGGTTCCACGCGGTGGAACATCCGCACTACGTGACGGACGTGCACGCCACCGTCCTGCATCTGCTGGGTGTCGATTCGCGACGCCTCGTCATCCCCGGCCGACAGCGGCTGGATATGGACCATGGTCAGGTGATGCGGGAGGTGATCGCCTGAACCGCTTAGCCGGTAATGGCTGACGGTTTCAGGACCAGTGCACCGCTGGGCATGATGCCAGCGGTCACGAGAGAAGGCTGGCCTCGCGCCGCTGAACCAGGAATCGTCATCCCGCTGCACGGGCTGGCGGGCGTCAGTTCGACTTGGGCTCGTCGTCCTGCTTTCCAGCACGCATGGAGCGACTGACGGCGAGGGCGTCGTTGCGGCGTTCGCCCTCCTTCAGCGACTCAAGATGGGCGACGATGACCGCGGAGGGCACTGCGTAGCTGGCGATGCGTTCGGCACGGGCAATGTTGATGCCGACGACCTTTCCATCGAGATCGACCAGCGGCCCTCCGCAGTGATGCGGGAGCAAGAACGTGTCATGCTGCAGGACCTGGGGAAAGCCCGAACGGCGGAAGCTCAGTTCGCCTCCCAGGAAGCTCTGGAAGTCGCCGCTCTCCAGTTCCATTTCGGTGCGTCGTCCGAGCGTGGCCTCGATGGCCAGTTCCTCTTCCTCACGCTGGACGGCCATCTTCACGGTGTCACCGGGCAGATGGTCCGAGATGATCCGGACGAATTCGTCGCTCGATTCGATCGGCTCACTGCCTACGCGGAGGACGATGTCCCCCCGGGACATGCCGGCCTCCTCGGCGGCGGTGTGGGGGATGACGTCGGAGACGGCGGCGCCGCGACTGGAGTCGTGCAGTCGTACTCCGAGAATGCCATCGTTGCGAACACGCTGAGGCGTAACGCTCACCACGCCCACGGCCAGCGGTTCACGGCCCAGGTGGGGTGTGGCGAGCAGGCTGCCGACCAGCGGAGCAGCTTCCGTGTTCCACTCCACGGCCTTCAACTGGCTGGCCTCGACCTTCAGCATGACGAGGTCGTATTCGGGCAGGGAGCCGACGACCTTGGCCTTGCGTTTGCGGCGGTCGTGGAACTGGCATTGCAGCGGCTGGCGATTTTCCACCTCGCTGGCCTTGGTCAGGATGAAGCCTTCTTTGTCCACGATGGTGCCCATCGCGATCTGCTGGCCGTCGCTGTAGATCCGCACGGTGGACTTGCGGGCCTCGGCGATCACATCCTCGAAGGCAGCTTTGACGCCCGCATGGTTCTTCCCGACCTCCCAGCCGTTTTCCAGTTGGTCGAGCCAGCCGCTGAGGAGGGCCGCGTCATCTCGCGTCTGCACGCTGGCGGGGCGTTGGACAAGTCGCAACGCGCCCATCATGTTGGAATCGTCGCGCAGCAGGTCGAACAACATGCCGCAGAGAGCACCCAGCAGGATCAAGCTGAACGCACGCCGGATCGAACGATTCCAGTGCATGGTTGAGTCCTCGGCAGGAACGGCGGCAGGAATAAGCGGCTTTTGGGCGTCGTGCGCCCGGCGGTGCCGCGGTCAGTCGTTGGCTTCGGGTCGTGCGGCCAGGGTCAGCTGCAGATCCACGATTTCATTGTCGCGGGCGAGACGCACACGCACCATACTCCCGGGCGCGGATTCTCGCACATAATTTTGCAGGTCCTCGAACGATT
>CAZUJM010000118.1:0-1489 GCA_964620405.1 uncultured Pirellulaceae bacterium
TGATCCTGTGCCTGACGCTGACCACGGCCTGGGGGCCGCTGTGCTGCTGTTGCGTCGCGCAGGTTCGGGGATCGGCCACGATGTCCGCTTCGGAAACGATGTCTGCCTCGGCCAAGCGTCCTGCCTGCTGCCAGCGCCATGCGGCGGCTGCCAAACGGACAACGGGGCATCCGGTGGTGGATGCATCCCGTCCCGATTCGTCGGCTCCCGCTCGGTCCTGTCCCTGCGGCACTCGGGCCTCGCTAGGGAAGGCGATGGCTGTCGCGGCCAGTTCGGTCAGCACCAGCGAAGGGTCTGCCCCGGTGGGCTTTGACGGACTGGATCGGCCCGTTCCGTTCCTCGAGGAGATTCGCGTTGTCGACGGGACTTGGAGCCCGCCGCCCGCGCTGTATGGTCGGTCGCTGCTGCGCGCCTATCACATCCTGCGGTGTTAAACCCGCATCTCGGGCGATGTCGGTGAGCTTCTTGCCGCCGGTGATTCTGCTTCGCCCTCGCTCCAGTTCATTCCGTCTCGTGTAGCTCTCACGCTGCGCGCGTTGGAGTGCATCGTCGGTTCGTCACGCAGGCAAGCCGCCTCGGCCGCGCGTCTGCATGCCGTGTCTCTGTGGGTTCCGGCCCAGGGATTGCGCGTCCGGAACTCCCAGTGATCTGTCGAGGAAATCGAAGGTCGTTCTCTTCAGGAGGTATCTGACATGACTCTGAAAAGTATCCTTTCCGTCGATCGTACCGTGTTTGGGACCAGCGTTGGACTGCTGGCCGTAATGGTCTTGGCGGCCGGTTGTTCCCCGTCGACGCCCCCCTCGGCCGCCAGCCCGTCGGCTCCGGCCCCAACTGTCACTGCGCCTGGGACTTCGCCCTCGGCGGCTCCGGATTCGCAAGCGGATCCCCTGGGTGAACATGCCCACAAGCCGGGCGCGCATGGAGGAATCCTCGTGTCGCTGGGACGCGACAGCTACCACGTCGAAGCGATTGTCACGAGCGCCGGAGAGTTGCAGCTTTATACGCTGGGCAACGACGAGACTCGCGTGCTGGACGTGGAAAACCAGAAGCTGACGGCCTATGTGAAACCCGTGGGCGGCAGCGATTCAACGCCGCTGGAGGTGGTGGCGCAGCCGCAGCCTGGTGACCGCGAGGGCCGGGCGTCGCTGTTCGTCGCAAAGCTGCCCGACGCGCTCGTCGGTTCGCAGGTCGACGTGACGGTGCCCAACATCACCATCGAAGGCGAGCGTTTCCGGCTGGGGTTCACGACCCGCGCCGAAACGCACGGGGAGATGCCAGGAATCCGCAAGGTCGTCAACGAGGAGGAACGCAAACTCTATCTGACTCCGGGCGGCATCTACACACAGGCTGACATCGAAGCGAACGGGAATGTAACGGCATCCGAGAAGTTCGCCGGGATCCCGGCTTCGCATGATGCCAAGCCCCAGCCGGGCGACAAGCTGTGCCCGATCTCGCTAACGAAGGCAAACGCGAAGTTCACCTGGGTGAT
>CAZUJM010000118.1:1530-5947 GCA_964620405.1 uncultured Pirellulaceae bacterium
ACGATGGCGAAGGAGCGTCCGCAGGAGGTCCGTGCGCCGGCCGACTATGTCCAAGGCGATCCGGCGAAGGACACGACGACTCGCTGACCTCGGTGGCAACTGCGGCCCGCGCCCCTGCAGGCCCAGCACCCTCAACGCGAAGGAGAACCTCACATGCAGGGAACCTGTCTCCACTGGACTTGGCAGGCCGCGCGGTACCCAACGCCGCCTTCGTCATGGCGCGCCGTGAGGATGCTGTGTTGCGGTCTGTTCCTGGCATCCTCCTTCGCGTGCTGGTCCCCTGCCGCGTGGTCGCACGAAGGCCACGCGCCGCTGCCGACGCGCGGCGTGCAGGTGGATCCGGCGCAGGGGCTGATCACGCTCAGTCCCGAAGCCCATGACGCGTTGGGAGTCCGCACGATTGCCGTCGAGGAGCGGGCGATGGACGACACGGTGCTGGCCTACGCGAAACTGGTCACGCCTTGGCAGCGACAGTTTTATGTCAGCTCGCCGGTCTCGGGACGCATCGCCGCGCTGCACGCCATGGCCGGACAGTTTGTGAAGGCCGGGCAACTCCTGGCCGAGATCCACAGTCCCGAACTCGAGACCTTGCGCCGTGAACTGCTCGACGCCACCAACGACCTGGACCTGTCCTCGCGGCAGGTCGAGCGATTGCGCGGCCTGGTCGAGGGGCAGGCGGTGCGCGAACGCGACCTGATCGAGGCCACCACGCGGAGGGACCAGAGCCGGTCGTCGGTGCGGATCGCGCGCGCGAAGCTGCGGGCTCTCGGCATCGGCGACGAGACGCTCGACGAACTCATCCGCCAGCGCCATGCGACGCAGCCCCTGCTGATGCCGCTCAGCAGTCCGTTTGAAGGTTCCGTCAGCCATGCGGACCTGGCGATCGGCAAGGTCGTGGCGGCGAACGAGCATCTCTTTGAGATCAACGACCTCCGCACGCTGTGGGTGAAGATTGGCGTGTTGGAACGGGACTGCCTGCGAGTGCACGCGGGCCAGCGCGTGGACCTCGTGTTGTCGGCGCACACGGGACAGGTGGTTTCGACGCGCGTCTCCATCCCGCCGTCGGAGCTGGACGCGACGACGCACGTGGCCACGGCCTGGGCGGAGATCCGGAATCCGGAGGACGCCTCCGAGTATCTGCCGGGCATGGTGGGCACGGCGCGGATCGTAGTCTCGGAGCCCGGTAATCGGCTGACCGTTCCCGCCTCCGCGCTGCTCGGCACCGGCGCGGAACAGTACGTTTTGGTCGAAGTCGCTTCAACGGCCAAGGGCTACGAATACCGTCGCCAGCCCGTGGAGGTGTTGGGCCGGCGGGAAGAGTTCGTGCAGATCCGCTCCAGCGGCGTCTTTCCCGGTGATTCGGTCGTTCAGGTTGGCGGACAGGAGCTCTCGACCTTCTTCATTCTCGGCGCGCTGCGACTCAGCGAGGAAGGAATCCGCAACGCGGGCCTGCGCGTGGAGCCGGCGACGATGCGCGAGGTGGAGGAGGTGCTGGAACTGGAAGGCACGATCGACCTGCGGCCCGGCAGCGTCGCCACCATCTCGTCGCCCTGGCCGGGCACGCTCGCCAAACTGCTGGTCGATCCCGGCCAGAGCGTTTCGGCCGGGCAGGTGGTCGCCGAGGTGGCGAGCCTGCCGCTGCTGGATACCCAACTGGGGATGATCCGGGCCCACCTCGATGTGCAGCGGCTGGAGGCGATGCTGCAGCGGTTCGAGGCGGTCGGCCGCTCCTCGGCCGTGCCCGTGCGGCTGATGCAGGAGTCCGAGGCGGCGCGTGACGCGGCGGTGAACCAGCGTGAAGCGGCCCGGCAGACGCTCCGCACACTCGGCTTTTCCGAAGACGACATCCAAGGCGTCCTCGCCTCGGGCGAACCAAGGCTGGGAGTGCCCGTGCGGTCGCCGCTGTCCGGAGTGGTGGTGGCGTTCGCCAAGGTGTTGGGAGAAGGACTGACGGCCGACGAGCCGCTGCTGGAAGTGCATGATACTTCGCAGCCGCGAGCCAAGGCCTACCTGACCGAAGCCGACGTACCGCGCGTCCCGGTGGGCACGCCGGTGCGCGTCCGCCTGGTGGCCGATCCGACCTTCCTCGTCGCCGGCCGCATCACCAGGTCCGCTCGAATGCTCGATCCCGTGAGCCGCACGCTGGCCGTGTGGATCGACTTCACCGAACCGCTGCAACGCCCCCTCTATCGCAACCTGCTCGCCCGCATCACCGCGACGCTGGGTGCTCCCGCGTCGCCCGGGAGCGTGCCTTCACCGCCAACCTCTCGCCGATCCCCGGTACTCGCTGTCCCACGCTCGGCCATCGTTCGCGAGAACTCACGCACGTACGTTTTCGTGCAGCGCGAGGAACGCCTGCTGCATCGGCAGCATGTGGAGCTGGGGCGCGCGGACGATCGCTATGTCGAAGTTCGCAGCGGCCTGCAGGAGGGCGATCGCGTCGCCGTCCAGGGCGCCGAGGAACTGCAGACCACTTACGCCTCCGTCAGGTAGCCTATCATGCTCAATCATGTCATTGCCTTTTCACTTCGCAATCGCGCGCTGGTGCTGGCCTTGGCCGTGGCGGTGACCGCCTATGGCATCTACCAGCTGGGCCAGTTGCCGGTCGACGTCTTTCCCGATCTCAACCGTCCCACGGTCACGATCATGACGGAAGCGCCGGGCCTCGCACCCGAGGAAGTGGAGCTGCTGGTCACGCGACCGCTGGAGTACTTGCTGAACGGCGCCACTGGCGTGCAGCGCGTGCGGTCTTCCTCGGGCATCGGGCTTTCGATCGTCTGGGTGGAGTTTGATTGGGGGACGGACATCTATCGGGATCGGCAGATTGTGGCCGAAAAGCTGCAGCTGGCCCGGGCCCGCCTGCCGCGCGACGCCAATCCGGCGATGGCGCCGATCTCCTCGATCATGGGCGAGATCCGCCTGCTGGGGCTCCGAGCCACGGAACAGGACACGTCCGCGGAAGAACGGCTCGCTCGCGCGATGGAATTGCGGACGTTCGCCGAATTCACGCTTCGCAACCGGCTGCTGGCCGTGCAGGGCGTCGCCCAGGTGACGGTCATGGGCGGAGTGCTCAAGCAGTTCCAGGTGGTCACGTCGCCCGAACGTCTGGCCGCGCAGAACATTTCGCTGCAGGAGCTTTCCGAGGCGGTGGCCCAGGCGAATGTGCTGGCCGGCGGCGGCATCATGGAGCGGGGAGAGCGGGAGTCGCTGGTGCGGATCAGCGGACAGTCGATATCGCTGGAGCAGGTGGGCAATGCGGTGGTGGCTTGGCGCGAGCCGCGTCCGGTGCTGGTGCGCGACGTGGCCGAGGTGCGGCTGGGAGGCCCCGTACGGCGCGGCGATGGCAGCGTGTGGGTCAAGCAGGCGCGGGGTACAAACGCGGAGCCCGAAGTCCAGGGAGGCGACGCCGTCATCCTGGCCGTGCAGAAGCAGCCGCATGCCGATACCCTGAAGCTCGACCGGGAACTCGATCGCGTGCTGGACGAGATGCGGGCCGAACTGCCGGTCGGCGTGGAGATCGAGGGACGCGTTTTCAAGCAGGCCGACTTCATTGAAGCCGCCGTGGAGAATGTCGTGGAAGCGGTCCGCGACGGCGCGCTCTGGGTGGTCGTGGTGCTGTTCCTGTTCATGTGGAACTTCCGCGTGAGCGTCAGCAGCCTGACCGCCATGCCGCTCTCCATCCTGCTGACCGTGCTCGTCTTTCGCTGGCTCGGCATTTCCATCAACACGATGACGATGGGTGGCATCGCGGTCGCGATCGGCGACCTGGTCGACGACTCGATTGTCGACATCGAGAACATCTACCGGCGGCTCAAGGAGAACCGCCAGTCCGATACGCCGCGCCCGGCGCTGCAGGTGGTGTTCCTGGCTTCGAGCGAGGTGCGGAACTCGATCGTCTACGCCACGCTGATCGTGACGCTGGTGGTCCTGCCGCTGTTCGCGCTGGGCGGACTGGAGGGCCGGATGTTCGCGCCGCTCGGCGTCGCCTACATCGCCTCGCTGCTCTGCTCGCTGGTCGTGTCGCTGACGGTCACGCCGGTCCTCGGTTCCCTGCTGCTGCCCCAGGCCCGGTTTCTCGGTGAGAGCGGCGACCCTTGGGTGTTGCGGACCCTGAAGGCCGTGGTGGAACGCGTGCTGCGGCTCACCTTGCGGCACGCCCATGCCGTCCTCGTCGTGACCTCCGTGCTGGTTGCCGTGTCGCTTGCCGCCCTCTTCTGGATGGGGGGCGAGTTCCTGCCGCCCTTCCACGAAGGCACGTTGACGATCAACGTCCAAGCGGAGCCGGGCACGAGCCTCGAGGAGAGCCGCCGCGTGGCACGGCTTGTCGAAGAGCGGCTGCTGGCCGTGCCGGAAGTGGTGTCGGTCTCGCGGCGCACGGGCCGGGCGGAACTGGACGAGCACGCCGAGGGCGTGAACT
>CAZUJM010000118.1:5957-17216 GCA_964620405.1 uncultured Pirellulaceae bacterium
TCGACGTGGGCCTCGTGCCGTTCCAGCAGCCTCGCCCCGGGTTGGGAGCCACGCTGCTGCGCCTGGTGCCTGGCCTGCATGTCTACGGATGGGATCACCAGGGGCGGCCTCGCGAGCAGGTGTTGGCCGACATTCGCGACAAGGTGACCAGCGTGCCCGGCGTCAAAGTGAACCTGGGCCAGCCGATTTCGCATCGCCTCGACCACATCATGTCGGGCGTTCGCGCGCAGATCGCCGTCAAACTGTTCGGCCCGGACCTGCGCGAGCTGCGAACGCTTTCCGAAGACGTGCAGGCGAAGATGGCGTCGGTGGCGGGAGTGGTCGACCTGCAGGTGGAGCCGCAGGTGGAAGTGCCACAGCTGCGGCTGCGCGTGCGCCACGAGGAAGCGGCCCGGCATGGGCTGTCGCCAGCCGATATCGCGGAGATGCTGGAGATCGCGCACCGCGGACGCACCGTCTCGCAGATTCTCGACGAGGATCGGTTCTTCGACCTCGTGGTCTGGTTTGACGAATCTGCGCGCAACGATCCGCACGAGATCCACAAGATGATCCTGGATACGCCTTCAGGCCGCCGGGTGGCGTTGGGCGATGTCGTCGAAGTGCTCGACACCACCGGCCCCAACGCGCTGCATCGCGAGAACGTGCGACGGCGAATGGTCGTGTTCAGCAACGTCCAGGGACGTGACTTGGCCGGCGCGGTGCGCGACATCCAGCGTGAGCTGGCGCCGGTGGCCGAAGCGATGCGGAAGCTGCCCGGCGACTATCACCTGGAGATCGGCGGGCAGTTCGAGGCACAGCAGGAGGCCAACCGGCGGCTGGCGATCCTGGGATCTTGCGCCGTCGTCGGCGTATTCCTGCTGCTCTGGAAGTCACTGCACTCCTGGGTCGCCGCCTTGCAGGTGCTGGCGAACATTCCGCTCGCTGCCATGGGCTCGATTCTCGCCCTGCTGCTGACGAACTGGCCTTCGGCCGAGGCGTTGCAGGCCGCGCCCTGGTGGCAGTGGCCCCGGGTGTGGATCGAAGCAACCAGTCTCTCCGTCGCGCACTGGGTGGGCTTCATCACGCTGATCGGCATCGTCAGCCGCAACGGGATCTTGATGATCTCGCACTACCTGCACCTGATGCGGTACGAAGGAGAACCGTTCGGCGAAAGGATGATCATTCGTGGCAGCCTTGAAAGGCTTGCGCCCGTCATGATGACCGCCATGACCAGCTTCATCGGCCTGTTGCCGCTGCTGTTCGGCGCGGGACAGGCGGGCAAGGAGATCCTGCATCCGCTGGCCACCGTCGTCTTCGGCGGCATGCTGGCCTCCACGCTGCTCGACCAGCTCGTGACGCCCGCGCTCTTCTACAAGTTTGGCAGCCGAGTGCTGGGCCAGTCGCTGGATATGGAGGAGTCGGCCGACGGGGTGCTGCAGCAGGCCGAACGGTGGTTTCCCGCGAAGGATCCCACCGCGGAGGCCGTCCGCTGAAGGCGACCCGGGCAATCCGCCCGGGGGCAGGTTCGACTAACGCAGCCGCGGAGCTTGTGCTGTCGACTGGACCGCGAGTGGCGGTTCCGGTTCGGTGGCGCGGCGCGCGTACCAGCTGGTGCTGCCCTCGCGGGTCGCAGCGTTCCAAGGGGGCGTCAACGACGCCAGCGAGTCGCTGGCGGGCACACCAGCAGCGGGCACACCTGCAGCGGGCACCTCAGCCGATGCGGGCTCGATCAGCGGGCGAACGCCGCGGGGCGCCACGCTGGCCATCAGTTCTGCGGAAGGAGCCTCTCCCGAGGTGGGAATCCGGTCCGCGGGATCGGTCTCCTTCGAAACCAACAGCAGCCCGTTGTTGGCCACCGGTTGCAGCCGATCGGGACTGCCGGCAATCACCCACTCGACCCAGTCGGTCTGGAAATCGCCCAGCGATGGATAAGCATAGTAGGAGCGAACCGCTTCGCTCCAGTTACCATGGCTCAGCCCCGCGCCCACGAACTCGACGAACTTCCGCTTGCCGCCCTGGGCGATCAGGAACCTCGCCACGGAATAGCCTTGCGAGTAAAGCGGCATGATGTCGCCGGGGTACTCGGTCATGGCGAACATGTGGTTGAACGGAATGCCCCGCTCGGTCTTCAGGAACTGGATCAGCCAGAGTTCCTGCTTCTTGCGTTCGGACGAGTGTTCGACGGTGGTGCAGGCGCCTTCGTCGGCCCAACGCGGCAAGGGGCCGCCGAAGTGGGTGGCAAAGAGGGTGTGCGTCACCTCGTGGGGCAGCACCGAGTCCAGCAGGCGTTCACGCGAACCCTGGATCTCCATTTCCCAGCCAAACGGTGTGCGCTGCTTGAACATGAAGCTGGTCCGCCCGCCGGCGCCCAGGTTGGAATCCACGTGCGCGACCAGCGGACAAGGTTCGTTCCAGTCCGGCAGCGGCTTGCCCAGCCATTCGATGGCGAGATCATGCCGGTAACGTTCGGCCGCCTGGGCGATCTCGGCCGCCAGTTCGGGCGTCGGTGCGCTCACGATGAAGTTGCGAGTGCGGGAGCTGGCGCCCCAGACGGGGCTGGCCAGCAACAGTGCGAAAAGAATGATGGCTTGGCGAGCGTCCACGCTCGTGGTCCCTCCAGAACGAGTTGGTGGCGGGAGCCTTCGCGTCCTTGCGAAGCTCATCCGCCAGGCGACTCTCGCCGTTCTCAGGCGTTTCGGGTGCGCGGCAAGTCGCGGGCCGCGTATTCCAGCGGGCGCCCCGTGGGGGCGGATCCGCCGGAGTGGGTTGGTGCGGAGCGATCCGAACGCGCCGCAATTCTCTGCTGGGCCTGCCTTCCTCGATCGGGAAGCGGCCCCGGAGAGTAGTGGAAACGCCGCTCGCACCCTAGACTGCTTTTTTTGCCAGGATTTTCCTGCTCGCCAGCGTGGGCATGACCCAGCTTGACGCGGCGTTGTCCCCGCTTCGTGGAGCGTCTAATACCGCGCCGCCCGGATCTGTTCCAAGACCGTTTGGTTGGCGGGCGGAAAATCCAGCCGCAGCAGTTCGTCGCGCGATACCCAGCGGAACGTGCCGCGCGGCTCGGTGCTAGCGTCGAGGGGATGGGCCAGGAAGAAGTGCAACTCGAGCATCCCATGGGCGTACTCGTGCCGCACGCGGGCCAGTTCGCTCTGGATGGCGATCGCGAGCCCCGTCTCCTCCAGGCATTCCCGGCAGGCGGCGACGGCAGGTGAACTGTCGTGGGCCTCGACCTTGCCGCCGGGAAACTCCCAGAATCCCGCCAGGGCTACGCCCTCAGGCCGCTGGCCGACCAGATATCGGTCGGCCTTCAGCACCACGGCGATGGCGATCGTTTTCGGGTTCGCCGTGGAGTTCATGGGGAAGGGATCCAATCCGTTGGTGCGCGGCCCCGACTTCGGTCCGCATCGCGAGGCGTGTTTCCCTCAGGAAAACGTCCCGCGCGGCCGGCTCTGCAGAGTCTAGCCCTGGGGCAGCAGGTCGAGCAGTCGGCCGGGGGAGCCCATGATGTTGTAGCCGCCGTCGACGTGCAGGATCTCGCCGGTGATGCCGTTGGACATGTCGGAGAGCAGGTAGGCACCGGCCTTGCCGACTTCCTCGTGCGTGATGTTGCGGGCGAGCGGGGCCATGTGCTCGTACATCTTGAGCATCTCTTCCACACCGGCGGCGCGGCCGGCGAGCGTTCGCACGGGTCCGGCGCTGATGGCGTTGACGCGGATGCCGCGGGGGCCGAGGTCATAGGCCAGGTAGCGGACGGTAGCGTCCAGCGCCGCCTTGCAGATACCCATCACATTGTAGCCGGGAACGGCCTTTTCGCCGCCAAAATACGTCATCGTGGCGATGGCTCCGTGGTCCTTCAGCACCGCGCGGGCTTCGCGAGCCACGGCCAGCAGGCTGTAGCAGCTGACATCCATGCCCAGCTTGAAACCGTCGCGGCTCGTCTCCACCGTGTCGCGGCTCAGGTCCGCGCGATCGGCGAAGGCGACCGAGTGCAGCAGGAAGTCGATCGGGCCGATCGCTTCCTGGGTCTGCTGCATGACCTGCGCGATCTGCCCGTCATCCTGGACATCGAGCGGCACGAGGAACTTGGCCTGCGGATACTGATCGGTCAGCTGCTGGACGCGGCGACGGTTGCGCTGGCGGTCGTCATCGGGGCGATCGGGCAGGTGGGTGAATCCGCACTCGCCGCCCTGCTTCATGATCTCCTCGGCGATGGCCCAGGCGATCGAATGGTCGTTGGCGACTCCGATGATGAGGCCTTTTTTCCCGGCGAACAGGTTCATGCTGCGATTCCTCCGCGTGCTGGGGAACATCCATGGGCAGTGCGGCCGGGGCCTCGACTGCGTTCTCGGAGCGACGTGATCGGTCGCGACGAGCGGCAGCCGGGGCGGCATGTCCGGGACAAAGTCGCCGCGAAATCGGGCCTTCCCTGGACAGGCATCCTCGTCGCTCCGGGGGAAACTTCCCCGGGCCGTCCTTGGTTGGACGGGTGTGGATGTCCTATGATGTTTGTCCGATCTGTCTGATACGTGTTCTCTTTTCCTCGTCGCGGTCGGCCAAGCGGTCGACCGTCGAGCGGGGCGGGAGTCGGGGAGCGATGGACCTGAGTCATGAATTTCGACGCATCCAGTCCCATCCGGTGGTCCTGCCCTTGGCACTCGAGATCTTAGTGGAGCAGGCTCGGTTCGTCGACCGGGATCCCTTCCTCCAGCAGATGTTGCCCAAAATAGCAGATCGCGTATCGGCGCGATACGCGGCGGTGGTGCGAGCGGACGCGGGCGCGTACCGCGTCGTGGCCTTGTGGGGGCAGACCAGGTCCTTGCCAACGAACTTGCTCGGCGACTCACTGGACGCCGAGGCGGCGAGGCAGCACGAATCGTGGCTGGCCGCGCCGCTGGCGAGTCGTGACGACGCCAACTCGCTGCTGGTCGTCGAATCGGCGATGCACCGACCGGATGACCTGACGGCCGTCGACGCGCTGGCGGCGGCCTTGGGCCTGGCGTTGGGCGACATTGGCGAACGGCACCGCGAGCAGCGGCGCGTGCGAAGGCTGGAAGCGATCTTGGAGATCGCGGGCCAGTGGAACCAGAACCAGGACACCGAATCGCTGCTGCAGCAGATGGCCGAGATGTCGACACGCCTGCTGGGCGCGGAGCGAGCGAGCATCTTCCTGTGGGATCGCGGGCAACACCAGCTGGTCGGGCGTCCCGCGTTGGGCGTGGAGGGCGGCGAGCTGCGGATTCCGGACAACGCGGGCATTGTCGGCCAGGTGGTGCAGTCCGGTGAACCGCGCCGCGTGGCCAGCGGAACTCCCCGCGACGGCATTAACCGCGACGTCGACCAGAAGCTCGGTTTCCGCACCCGCAATCTGCTCTGCACGCCGCTTCGCGGACGCAAGGGCCAGATCTTCGGCGCGTTCGAGATGATCAACAAGATCAAAGGCGACTTCACCGACGAGGACGAGTCGGCGCTGGTGGAGCTGGCTTCGCACGCGGCGATCGCGTTGGAGAACAGCCAGCATCGCGACCAGCTGCTGCAGAGTCGCAAGGTGGTCACGCAGCAGGCGGCCGCCGGCGTGCAGCTCATCGGCAACACCCCCGGCATGCAGCAGCTGCGGTCGGTCGTCGATCGCGTGGCACGCACCGATCTGGTCGTGCTGATCCTGGGCGAGAACGGCACGGGCAAGGAAGTCGTCAGCCGCATGATCCACTACCTCAGCGCGCGGGGCGACGAACCGTTCGTGGCCGTCAACTGCGCGGCGCTTACGGAGACGCTTTTGGAGAGCGAACTGTTCGGCCATGAGAAGGGCGCGTTCACGGACGCCCATGAGGCGCGGCCGGGCAAGTTCGAACTGGCTTCCGGCGGCACGCTCTTCCTGGACGAGATCGGCGACCTCAGCCTGGGCGGACAGGCCAAGCTGCTGCGGGTGCTGGAGGAGAAAGTCGTGGTGCGCGTCGGCGGCTCGCGGCCCATCCGCACCGACGCGCGAATCATCGCGGCCACGAACCAGAACCTGGCGGAGATGGTTGAGCAGCGCCGTTTCCGCGAGGACCTTTTCTTCCGCCTCAATGTCTTCCGCGTCAACATGCCGCCGCTGCGGGAACGCATCGACGATATCGTGCCGCTCGCCGAACACTTCCTGCAGGACTTTAGCGCCCGCGCCCGCCGCAAGCCGCCGCGCCTCACCTCCGCCGCCCAGAAACGACTTCGCTTGCATCCCTGGCCGGGCAACGTCCGCGAACTGCGGAACCTCATGGAACGCCTGGCCTACCTGACGCCCGATGACACCATCGACGCCGACGAACTCGACTTCATCATCGCGCCAAAACGCAACGATTCGGGCGCCTATCAACTGGGCCGTTCGCTCAAGGACGCCTCGCGTGATTTCCAGATCGAGTACGTTCGCCGCAACATCGCGGCCGCGGGCGGCAACATGAGCGACGCGGCCCGCAGCCTCGGCGTGCACCGCTCCAACCTCTATCGCAAGATGGAGCAGCTGGGCATGACCGAGGGAACGCAGGAAGCGGGCGGCGAGCCGGGCGACGATTCGGATATGCCCGAGGACGATCTCTGATCGCGGGCGGCGACACGAGGCGGCCCGGGGGCGACGTCCCGTTCCAGCCCCCAGGCTCCCTGCCGGCCGCGTGGAGGCATCCTCAGCCGTCGATGCCGTTTTCGACGGCGAAGCGGATGAGTTCGGCGGTGCTTTCGAGGCCCAGTTTTTCCATGATGCGAGCGCGGTAGGTGGATGCGCTGCTGGGACTGATGTTCATCCGCCGCGCACACTCCTGCAGGCTGTTTCCCGCGCCCAGGATGCGCAGCAGGTCGAACTCGCGCTGCGACAGCAGGTCCAGCCCCTCGCGGTCGCGTTTGCGCCGTCGCAGCCGAGCGAACACTTCCTCCGAGACGCTGCTGCTGACATAGATCTGTCCGGCCGTCACCGCGCGAATGGCCGTCAACAACTCCTCCATGGCCGCCGACTTGATCAGATACCCATGCGCCCCGCACTCCAATGCCTTCACCGCGTAGTGGTGGTTCTCGTGGACGGTGAGGACGAGGATCTTGATGCGCGGATGCTGCTCCAGCAGCGTCTTGATGGCCTGGGGGGCGTCGAGCCGGGGCATGGTGTAGTCGAGCACCACGCACATGGGACGCGTCCGCGCCACGACCTCCAACGCCTCCTGTCCGTCCGAGGCCTGTCCGACGACGGCCAGCCGCCCCGAACTTTCCAGCACGCGCGCAAGGGCTTCGCGGACCATCGCATGGTCATCGGCCAGCACGACGGTGATGGGCGCGTGCAGGGGGTTGGAGCCTGGAACGGGATCGTCAGGTGCCATGGGAGTCCTGCGTGGGTTGAAGGGGAATGGTCACGGCCAGCCGCGTTCCCTGGCCCGGCGAGGTCTCAATCCGCAGCCGCCCCCCCAGCAGTTCCGCCCGCTCGCGGATGCCCAGCAGGCCAAGCCGCGTGGGGTCGCGCTGTTCCAGCTGGAAGCCGCGCCCGGCGTCGGCCACCTGCAGGTGCAGCTGGCCTTCTTCCGCGAAGATCGTCACCTCGGCCCGCCGCGCCTGCGCATGCTTGGAGATGTTGTTGAGCGCCTCCTGGATGATGCGGTAGACGTTGTCGGCCATGGTCGAGTTGAGCCTCCGCACGGGGATGGCCAGGTCCGCGGCGACATCGATCCCCGTCCGCCGCTCAAACTCCGTGATATGACTTTCGATCGCGTCCTGCAATCCCAGGTCGTCCAGCACGAAGGGCCTCGTCCGCGACGCGATGCGGTGCAGGCTGCGCAGCAGTTCGTCCACCTCCCGCGCCGCCGCCTGCAGCAGGCCCTCCCGTCGCACACCTTCCGGTTCCGCCAACGCCGAATGGACGTCCAGCCGGATCGCTGTCACCTGCTGGCCCAGGTCATCATGCAGTTCGCGGCTGATGTTGCGCCGCTCGTCCTCCTGGGCGGCAAGCAGTTGGCTGGACAGCCGTCGCAGCCGCTGTTCGGACTCGGCAATCTGCCGGTCCTGGGCGATCCGCAGCCACCTCGCCCGCACCAGATACCAAGCCAGGCCCGCCAGCAGCAGCGTGGCCAGGCCATGCAGCCATGCCAGCCGCTCCAGCAGGCGGCGCGAATTGGCGTAGAGCGTTTCGTGCGGCACGAAGGCGGCGAGGATCAGCGTGCTGCGGTTCACGCCCCCCGTAGTGCGCGCCTCCCGCATGTCCGTCTTCGCCGCGATCGATTCGGGCAGCGGATCGAACCAGCGGAAGGTGTACAGGCCGCGCGCCGAATGGTACTCCCCCTGGCGTTCCTTCAAGACCACCTGCCACGCCTCGGGATGTTCGCTGGCAAACGACCGATGGTGCCCCAGCATCCATCCCCAGGCACTCCCCGACTCCGGAGCCAGCAGGTATTCGCCGTCGCCGTTGAGCAGCAGGTACTGGCCACGCATGCCGCTGGTGACTTCGACCAGTTTCTGCAGCAGACGCGTGCCGAGATAGTTGAGCACCAGCAGGGCTTGGGGCCGGGCCTGCGCGTCCTGCAAGGGCGTGATCAGGCGGATGACCGGCTTGAGCGGTTCCTCGATCGCGCCCTGCTCCACGTTCAGGTCGAACGGTGTCACCAGGACCTCGCCGATCGCCAACGCCAGCGCTTGGCGATAGTAGTAACGCATGGCCTTGCCCTGCAGCTGATCGGCGGGCACCGGCTGGGGCGAGCCGTCACGATAGTTGACACGCAGCGTCTCCCGGCCCTCGGTGTCGAGGACCCGGATCTGGTCGTAGAGTCCCTTGACGCGTTCAAACCGCGCGTATTCCGTCTCCAACGACGACCGGCCACTCGGTGGATCCCGCAGAAAGGCTCGCAGCGACTCCTGCTCCGAAAGCACCAGCAGGTCGGATTCAATCGACCTCAGCTCCCGCAGCACCAACTCGTACTGCAGGTTCACGACGTCCTGGACCTGTTGACGCACGATGGCCCCCTCGTGCCGCCGGTCCTGGATGTAAAGCAAGGCGAGCATCGCGGTAAGCGTCGCCACGACGCCGGCCAGCACCAGCGCAAAACGCAGCAGCACCCAAGTGGATCGCCACGCGGGAGTCGCGGAGAACGGGTCGACCGGAGTGGCGGGTGAGGAGGAAGTCATCGGTTCCTGAGTATAGACACGCCGCGCGGCATCAGGAAGCTTTTCGTTCATAGGCTGAAACAGAGCGGGAGTTCCGGAGTGGCGGGCCGACCGCGGCGGACACGGGCTGTGTGCAAGCCCCGTCGTTTTGTCGTGGAAACTCTACAAGTGATTGTTGTGGCAACGACAGACGGAAAAAGTGCCGGTTCTTAGACTCAAAGTGTGTGGGGAGCCTGCAGCACCGGCAACGAATTGTCCGGCTCGCCTGCAGAACCGGTCGGAGGAACGCCGGGGAAGTACGCCAGGGTGGGCTTGAAGACGCCGCGGAGGGAAGCGACCAGCTTCCAGGAGTAAATCATGCGAGGTCGAAGAGCCGCGTTCACGCTGATCGAACTGTTGGTGGTCATCGCGATCATCGCCGTGCTGGTAATGCTGCTGTTGCCGGCCGTCAATTCCGCGAGGGAAGCAGCGCGAAGGATGAGCTGCTCGAACAACATGCGGCAGTTCGCGATCGCCTTGAACAACTACCATGCGGCCACCAACAAGCTGCCGACGGGAACGCTGCAGATCCCCGACACCAACCCGGTGAAGTACTACGGCATTTCGGTGCATGCCCAGCTGTTGCCGTACTGCGAAGAGCAGAGTCTTTCGGATCTCGTCAACTTCCGGGCGCCCTGGGACGATCCGCAGAACGCGGCGGCCCTCCAGACGGACGTTGGCTTCTTCGAGTGCCCCTCCGACCTCGACATGCTGCCCCGTGACCTGGGTGGTCGCACCAACTACTACGCGAACTCCGGCAGCGTTCCCGTGTTCACACCGCCGACCAAGGATCCTGCCGATCCCAATAAGGACATGCCCGCGCCGAACGGATTGTTCTACCGAGCCAGTCGCCTGAAGTTCTCGAACGTAAAGGATGGCCTCTCGCACACCGCCGCCTTCAGCGAACGCATCAAGGGCGATGGTAACAATGGCGTGGCTACCGACGCCTCCGATACGTTCCGACCCGGGACCTATCCGAAATCGGCGGATGAGGCGATCCAGATGTGCCAGGCGATGGATCCCCAGGATCTTTCCAAGCAGGGCGTTTCGAACGTGGGAGCTCCCTGGATCTACGCCTACCACTCCACGACGTTCTACTATCACGTCGGACTGCCGAACACGCGTTCGTGCATGTTCCCTCCAGGCCGCATCATGACCAATCCCAGCAGCCGCCACACTGGCGGTGTGAACATGGCCATGTGCGACGGAGCCGTCCGCTTCGTGCCGAACGACGTGGACCAGCAACTGTGGCGTGCATGGGGCAGCCGCAACGGTGGTGAGAACGTGTCGGGCAGCGACCTCTAGTTGCGACCCCATGGCTTGGCCGCGGTTGGCTTCACCGCCCTCCCCGGGAACCAGCCGCCGGGACCAGCTCCTGGGACAGTCGTCTCGCGGCTGGCTCGAGTATCTCACCCCGTACCCGCCTTGCATCCCCTCCAGGAAACCTGACCCGGAGACTGTTGATATGAATCGTCGCTGCCTGCTGCTGAGCCTGCTGCTGGTCGTCGGTTGCACGGCTCCGTCTGAACCTGCGAGCCTTGATGGTGATTTGGCCCGCCAATCGTTTCGCCGATTCCTGGATACCTGGCAACGCGGCGGCACGATCGCGGAGCTGAAGACAGGAAGTCCGCCGCTGATCGTAGGCGATCCGGACTGGGAGTCAGGTGTGAAGCTGGCGAGTTACGTGATCGTCGAGGGCAAGGAGCGGAACGACGGCACGAATCTGCACATTACGGTCCGATTGACCCTAGGGGACAGAAAAGCAGTCTCGGAAGTGGCCTACGTGGTGGGTACGCGTCCCGTGGTGACCATCCAGAGAAAATAGCCGATGTCGCTCCAGGCAGCGAACGCGAGGGGAAAACGAACGATGAATTCGTGGTCGAAACAGCCGGTGCGGATGTTGACGGGAACGACAGTCGGACCTGGCGGCACGGGTTTTCTCCGCGCCGTGTTCTCCCTGGTTCTGTGGTCGGTCGTCGCCATGCCCTGCAGGGCGGAAGATGCTTCGACCGCGGATGCCGCGCAGGACGCCAAAATTGAGTCTGCTTCTTCGCAGCCCAAGGCGATTCCGGCGACGCGCGTCGAGATGAAGGGGTTGCTGGAGGGGCTCAAGCAGCGTAAGCCGCGCATTCCCTT
>CAZUJM010000119.1:0-17197 GCA_964620405.1 uncultured Pirellulaceae bacterium
TCGGTTCCGCGGATCCAATGTCGAAGGTGGCCACGGTGACGGTGAGCCCGGTGGGTTTCCCGAACATCCTGACCGACACCGACGATGCGACGACGAACCTGTTCCAGCCGGGGATCTTCGTGACCAAGACGGCGGAAGCGGCGTTGTCGGTCGGTGACGTGGCCCACTACACGATCACGATCGAGAACACAAGTTCGGAGGATACCCCGCCCCTCGTGAACCCTTCGGTCATGGATTCGCTCCTGGGGAACCTGCTGGGTGTGGGAGTGCTGGTGGAGTCGATTTCGGCGGACGGAGTGCTCAGCTATGGGGAGACTTGGACCATCACCGCGGACCGTGAAGTGTTGTTGACCGATCCGAATCCCTTGCCCAACACGGTACTGGCGAGTTTCAATCCGCAGGCATTCGAAAATGTGATTGAGGGACAGGCGAGTCACTCGATCGCGATTTTGCGGCCGAATCTGCGTCTGTCGAAAACTCCGGACAGCGCGACGATTCGGCCGGGCGACACGGCTACATTCACGATCATCGTGACGAACGACGGTCCTGGCCGAGCGATGGATGTCGTGTTGAACGATCCGCTGCCGGTGCCGAGTGGCGGGCTGACACCGCTGGAGTGGACCGTCTCGCCTTCGGTGCCTGGAGTGCTCGTGGAAAACCAAGTGCTCTCCGGCAACCTCGGGGCCTTGGCTGCCGGTGAAAGTCGCACGATCCGCGTCGTCTCCACGATCCCGTCCGACTACCTCAATTCCGCAGGCGGAGGCGGGAGCGTGGTGATCACGTCCGGGGCGATCGGAAGCAACTTCGAGATCGACGGCAACCTGCTCGCTGCTCCCGATGCCGGCACTACCGACTGGGAAACCTACGTCACCCCGCCGGCGCCGTCCGCGACCTTCCGGCGCGTGAAGGACCTGCCGAAGGGTTCGACGGACAATTCTTTTGGAGACGGTTCGAAAGAGAGCACCGTCAGTCCGGTCGTGGTGAGCGGAACAATTCCGAACAACAAGAGCGACCTGACGGAGTTCCTGGTTTCCACGGACACGGTCAATGGCGACAACTTCCTCCATCTGGCCTGGATCCGCTCCAACACGCTGGGGACGGCGAACATCGATTTCGAACTGAACCAGTCCTCGGTTCTTAGTGCCAATGGCGTCACTCCGGTTCGTACTCCGAAAGACATCCTGGTCACCTTCGACTTCGCCGCCTCCGGCAACCGAGTGATCCTCGGCTGGCGTGAGTGGCTGGGTACGAGCTGGAGTGCTTCACGAGCCTTCAATGGGCTGGCGCAGGGCGATATCAACCGCGTGGATGTATTGAACCCCTTCGATGGAACTGTCTTGCAAGCCCAGCGGTTTGGTGAGGCGGTAGTGAACCTGAGCGAGGCCTTTGGGACCAACGGGTGCGAGACGTTCGCATCGGCTTACGCCAAGGCACGAGCTTCGGACGCGTTTACGTCCGCGCTTAAGGATTTCATTGCCCCTGTGGCGATCCAGATCAGCAGCTGTCGTTCGGTTGACTTGCCCAATACGGCAACGACGCAGGCGGCGAATCACGATGTCGTCTCGGACAGTGGATTGATTACGGTGAGTAATCTTCCCGGCGTGATCTCGGCGAGCAGCGCGGCAGCCCTTCCCATTCCACTGACGACGACGGGAAGGTCCTCCAGCAATTTTGCGAAGCCGTCGTCGACGGTCGCGCCGCTCGCCAAACTGGCTGCGCCATCCTCGCTCGTCCCGCGGATGACCAGGACGCTCGACACGAACGGGGATTCGATCGTGTCGCCGCTGGACGCACTGCTGGTGCTTAATCGGTTGAACGCGGTAACGGACGCGAGGGTAGCGAACGATGCTTCGCTGGACGTGAACCGCGACGGTTATGTCTCGGCGATCGACGCGTTGCTGGTCATCAATCACCTCAATGACGCGGATGCGGCGTCCCCGGTGGATGCGGTTGGAGTGGGAGCCGATGAAGCGTGGGCGATTGACTCCTACTTCCGAACGATCGGCGAGGTGGACGCTGCCGAGGATTCGGAGCTGCAGTTGGTTTAGAGTGGCGGCCGGCGAGAGCTGGCAAGTCGCTTGGTACCGCGAGGCTTCGACGTGGGAGCAGGGGCGCATGGAGTACGAGTACGGATGGCGTGTGACCTTCGTGCTCGTACTCGTGCGTGTGCTTTCGGTCAGATCCCCAGGCCCTGCCAGCGTGAGCAGAAGGCTTCGTAGTGGCTGGCGAGCCATTCGTGGCGCCAGCCTTCGAGCGCTTCGAGGCCGCTCAGGAAGCTGGCTTCGGCAAGCAGCCGTTCGCGCAGGGAGTCCTGCAGCAACAGTTGGGGGAAGCAGATGTCGGGTGCGATCTGAACCGCTCGGCTCACCGCGTAACGCAGCACAGGCAGGAAGACTTCGACCTCCAGGGCGTCGAAGGTCTGGTAAGGTGGCGGCGCGATCGGAATGAAGCCGGATTTGTCCGCTTGGTAACTGGCCAGGATCATCCGACCCGTCAAACGGTCGCCCTCCTTGCGCGCCCAGACGTAAGGCACTCCTTTGATCTTGGCCAGTTCGGCGCCCGTCGTCGGCATGCGCCGCGCGATCAGGAACAGGTGATAGGGCTTCAGCCCACGCGGCCGCTGGTCGCGTTCCAGCCCGTTCCACCAGTCGACTAGGAACGACAAAGCGACCTGGCTACTGGAGTCAAGTTCCCAGGCGTTCCGAAAACTGTCGAGCCCTACTATCGTGGGTTCCACGGGGGCGCGAGCGGGAATCTCGTCGGGACAGCAGAACTCACGGGAGACCTCGAACACCAAGTCGTGCTTCCCTTGGGCGGTCAAACGTTCGCCGAGGCGGTTACGCAATTCGGGAAGCGTCTTCACATCACTGGCCGCGTACTCCAGTTGCGAGGGCGACAGCGGACGCCGGGACCAGATGTCGGCTTGGTGCACCTTTTCCCATTGGATGCCCAGCAGCGTGTAGTTGAGGTACGACAGCGACACGGTGCTTTCGGCTCCCAACAAGCCCCAGGCCACCTGCGTGTCGAACAGACGGGGCACCGGTTCCCTCTCCAGACGCAGCTTTTCCGTCAGCAGGGCCACGTCCTGCTTGCCCGCGTGCAGGACCCATTCCACGCCTGGTCGCACGATGGCGTTGCGCAGGCAGCCGACGGCATCCAGTTCAATCATGTCGATCACGAATGTGTTCGTGCCGTCGGAGATCTGCAGCAGGCAGAACGTGGTGGACTGCTGAGTCTGGTTGAACTCCGTGTCGATGTAGAACGTCGAAGCTTCGGCCAGCTGTTCGGCCGCGGACTCCAGTTGCTTCGTACGCTGGATGTATTGGTAGGCGGGGGCCATGGAACTCCACCGGGCCGGGCCCGGTGACCTGAGGCGTGGAATCGGAGGGGAAGGGCCGGCGACGAAGGCGCGAAGGCGGCGGACTGCCGGGGCCTGCGGCGCAACGGCCCGCGACGAAATGGTCAGCGGGGCAACAGCACCGTGTTGATGGCCTTGATGGAGTACACCGGAATCCGCGATTCCCGCGCACCGAGTTGATCCACCACGGACAGGTAGTCGTCGCCGACTTCGCGGATCTCGTGCGCCTGCCCGGCCCCCGGGATCACCTGGATCAGGTACCGGCCCGCTTCCTCCTTGATTGAAATGGTCTGGCCGACCTTCAGGTTGGCGAAGATTCCTGCCGCGTTCCGCTGCGGTCGCTGCGCGTGGCTGGCCTGCCAGAACGAGCCTCCAGAAAGGATGCCCGCGAGTGGGCTGAGCACAATCATGAGCAGGCAGAGGCGTTCCAGGGTGCGGCGGTCGGTCATGGAAGGGATCTCCGTCGACAGAGGGGGAGAGGCGAATTGTGTGAAATGCGACCTGGGGATATACGCCCGCCAATTGTAAATGATTTAACCTCGTAGACTTTTATCCCGGTCGCTCCTGAATTCGCCGAGTGGGGAAAATTGCTGCGGATTCCTTGAATCGGGGGAAGGTGTGTGGCGTATAGCGTGGTGGAACCGGGGAGTTTCGGCGGGATTTGTCGCTTTGGCCAGTCGAACGCTCGTCGGGGCCCTCACTGGTCGCCGTCGCGACCGAGCGTCGGTTGGTGGCCGGAGACCGTTCGAAGACCGGAAACGGGGCGAGATCGGGATCAGCCGTGAAACACGCTCGATCCGGCGGCGTACTGGTGGGTAGGGCGTCCCTGCGTGGACTGTCGGAAGTCGTTCGGTTTCCGCCCCTACCATCGAAATTCCCACCGAAGGAGATCGTGGAATTCGGAGACTGGGGTGACTGGGCGATCCGTCTGTTCCCACGCGTTCAATACAAAAAGGGGGAGTTAATCTTGAGCGAACTCAATCCACAGGACGAGCGAGACGGCGGGGAGTCGGACAGCGGGGAGTCGGACAGCGGGGAGTCGGACAGCGGGGCTGGGCGCCGGGAGCGTCCCAGCGAGCGGGGGCCCAGTGAGCGGGGGCCCAGTGAGCGGGGGCCCAGCGAGCGGGGGCCCAGTGAGCCAGGGCGCCGCGAGGAGTTGGACGGCGGGTCACCGGAGCAGCAGGATCCGCAGGAGTCGCGTCGTGGCGATCGGCGGCGTGAGGGGGGAGTGCGTATGTACCAGATGCAACTTTATCGTCCATCCACGCGGAGCTACCTGCAGCTGCGTAGGGTGAGTGAATCGAGGCTTGACCTGTTGCAGATCCTGCAGGAGGAGTTCCCGGGTTGGCAGGTACGTCGCGTCCGCATCCACGACGTTGGCTAGCAGGAGCGCGGGCGTCCCGCCCGCCCAGCCCCGAGCAAACGCGCCCAGCCCCGAGCCTAAGCCAACAGCGTCCTATCCCTTCGGGCAAACCTCCACGAACCCCGGCCGCTTCTCCGCGAGCCGGGGCTTTTTTTGTAGGAGGCCGTACTGGCCGTGCACGACGTCTCTTGGACTTTTCGGGCTGAGGGTTTCATCGTAGCTGCGTTGCACAGGGTCGTTGACGATCCATGTCGCGTCACTCTTTTCGTGACGAAAAAAACGCCATCGAGCGCGATTGGGGATTAGTTGCACGGCGTATTGTCTTCCGAAACCGTGGTATGTCATGATCGGTCCGACGCGAGCCGCTGAACACGCATTCCAGAAAGACGTGTCCCAGGAAGACGTCCTGCGAAATTCCAAGGAGACTCCCATGCTGTCCGATCCATCGACGCTCGATCAACTGTTGTCGACGGTCGAACTGGAACCGCGGCCGTATCAGCGGCGGATTGTGGAGAAGGCCAGCGGGCTCTTTTGTGACAAGGGGCTTCGTTCGGTGCTGGTTGACAGTCCGACGGGCAGTGGCAAGACGGTGATGGGGCTGTTGATTGCGAAGCTGATGCGGTTGAAGCTTGGGGTGTCCGTGGGGTGGGTGGCGATGCGTCGAAACCTGCTGGACCAGGCCAGCGAAGAGAACCTGCGTCGCGGCATTGCGCTGGACGGCCACTGGATCTCGATGTTTGACAAAAGTCCGCCGGCGGGCATCGACATGCTGGTGGTCGATGAAGCGCAGCATGACGCGGCGGGGAGCATGGCCCACCTGCACAACGTGGTTCGCCCTCGCTTCATCCTGGGGCTTTCCGCCACGCCGTTTCGCGCCGACCGCGTAAAACTGTGCTTCGATACGGTCATCAAGGATGCGGGCATCCATCGGCTGATCCAGGACGGCTACCTGTCGCCCTTCCACCACTACACGATCCCGCGTTACACGCCCCAGGCGGTGGCGGATTTCTATGGCGCGGATCGGGAGCGATGGGGGAAGTCAATCCTGTATTTCCACACGCTGGAGCAGTGTGCCGAAGCGGCCGGTCGACTGGAGGCTGCGGGAGTGCGGTGCGAGGTGGTATCGGGCAGCAGCGATCGGGAGTCGCAGATCGACGCCTTTCGTTCGGGGAGGCTGGATGTGTTGGTGAACTGCCAGGTGCTCGCGGAGGGGTTTGACTGTCCGGAGCTGAAGACGGTGTTCTGTCGTCCGTCGAGTTGCGGAGTGACGGTGCAGATGTGCGGTCGTGTATTCCGCAAGCATTCAGGCACGCCGGTGAAGCAGGTAGTCCAGTGCCAGGAAACACGTTGGCCTATTTTGCGTACCGCCGCCGCCGCACGCCAGTTTTTCTGGGTGGATGGTGAATGGCGATCCTTGCAGATCAACGAGCGCATCGAGGAGATCAGCCACCGCACGATTCGGGCGTTGGCGCACAGCCAGTCGCAGTTGCCGAAGTTCCTCGTCCAGGCCCGACGTCGCGCAAGACGCTGGCGGGGCGCCGGGCGATCCGCGACCGGCGTCGATGGGAGTTTTGACGCGAGCATTGACGCAAGCGTTGACGCAAGCGTTGGCAACGACTAACGACGCGGGCCGGCGGGTAAATCCTCGCGCCGCTCGTGGATCCTCCTCTCGAACCGACGTGCTCGCCGACTTCACACGCCGACTCGGCAGCCATGACCGCCCACCGAACCGTCCACATCTAATGTCTCTGGATAGGAGTGCATCGCATGCAAGCCACGTTTGAGTATGGAACCTCCCGCATCAAGGACCTGGCGGTAGGCGAGCCGCACGGGGGCGGCAAGGGACGCGAATCGCTGCGTTACATCGAAATGAACGGTCGCTCCCTCAAGACCACACCCCGGTTCTGGAGGAGCCTCCATATGCGTTTCGGGTTCACGGAGAACATCTTCCGCTATTTCCAGCATGCGGAGGTTTTCCAGCGCATCAGCTCGGTATCGCCGCACGATGAGGTGCGTTGGTGCATTGAGCACGACGCCAAGGGAGGCCAGCGGTTGTTGGGGGTGAGTAACCCACGTTCGGCGGTCATGCGTCACGATGACCTGATGGAACTGCTGGGGCGTTACGGTGCCGAGGAGATCAAGTACGAGGCGGGCGTCGTTACCAGCCGCCATGCTACCCGCAACGACGATGTGTTGCAGATCGCGGGCGACGACTTCCAGAACAAGTATGTGCTCGACACGCCCATTGATGGGTTTGGGCGTCCTTCAATCTACCTTTCTATCCTGCGGCTGATCTGCAGCAATGGAGCGATCGGGTACAACCCCGCGTTCCGCAGCGAATTGACGGTTGGGAAGGGAGAGGACCGCGTGGAGTTCGCGGTGATGCGGGCGCTGGAGGGATTCAACAACGAGGAGGGGTTTGCCGCGATCCGCCAGCGTTTTGAGTCGGCGGCCACGAGCTGGGCGTCGGTGCACGAGGTGCAGCGCCTGTACCAGATCCTTGTCCGCATCCACCACGCGGGCGGCTTGCGCGTGCAGGCGGGGGGCGACGGCGCGACGAGCGTGCCGCATCGTCCGAACCTTCTTCGCTCGCTGCAACTCAAGGCCGGCGACTTCGCCGCCGACTACGGCCTGGCGAACGTCGAAGCCCTTTCCCCGAAACGCCAGCGGACGCTTCCCGCACGCTGCAAGGTCTACGACCTGCTGAACTTCGCTAGCGAAGCCGCGACGCACCACGTCAATGAGGCTGCCCAGCGATCGCTGCAGAGCTACATCGGGGAGTTGATCGCCAACGAGTATGACCTCGAAGGCACGGCCGACCGTTTTTCGGACTGGCAGGACTTCGCCATCGGGCCGCCGGAAAAGGCCCGCAGCCCGCGACGAACTCGCTAACGCGGCTGGCAACAGCCTGGGGGGGCGTAACAGTGCGAGGCGTCCTTGCTGCCCGGTCCAGCGATCGACGTAGACACCGCGTCCCCCATCATCCTTCTCCGTGCCCTCCGTGGTAAACAAAGAGTCCTGCCGTAAAGCCAAGCCCTTTCCGCATGCCGGGGGGATTAACCACGGAGAACACGGAGGTGATCGTCGGCACTCCGCGCCGGCATCTTGACCGCGATAGGGGGATGCGTTCCCCGAGGAGACCACGATCAGCGAGGCCCGGGCATCAACGCTCGGCAATCAAGGGCGTTAGTCCTTCAGGCGTGCTCCCAGCGTCCGCTCTAGCAGCTTGAGGAAATGTGCCGAGGCCACGGCCAGTTCGCCGGCCTCGGAACTGACCCGGGCGAGAGCGTCTTCCAACGCATCGCGATCCTCGTCGTCGTCCAGTGCATGGAGAAGTTCTCGGTCGCGCTGGAAGAAGGTATGTTCGAGGAAATAGACGAGCACGCGCGGACAGGCGCGAGCGGCCCCGGAGGGGATCGTCGAGAAGCCCAGGAACCCCCACCACTCGATGGGACCATCTTGGAACTCGTCTTCCTCCTCGGATGCATCGAGCGATTCGAGCGATTCGTCCGAATCGAGAGGTCCCCAGAGGCCACTGGTCGCCTCGATACCCAGCTCACCGCGCCGCATGTCTACCTGCAGCAGCAGGTAGCCGGGCACGAATTCATGGGCTTCCCAGGCCTCGAACTCCTGCGGGAACAGACGGCGGCTCGGGACCAGCACCTCCACACGGCGATTGGGGGTTGCCAGCGATTCGAAGCCGAGCAACTGCGCCTGCTGCTCTGAAAGGTGGGAGACGATGTCCGGGTTCAGGGCGAAGAACTGCGCTAGCGAGTCGGCGTCTTCGAGCAGTCGCGCGGGAAGCCAACGCATGGCCTGCGCGTCGTTTTGAACTGCCGCTTCGAGGATGGAACGATTTCGATGGCAGTCGATGCCGGCGAACTGCAGTGAGGATCCATTCTGGGAGACTGCGGCCAGCACGATCTCCGCGTCGTTCCGCAGTCCGCCACTGGCGTGTTCCAGCAGCATGCCTTCGCGCGATACGGCTTGCAGGACCAACGCACGATGGCTGCGAATCGCCGCAGGAGCATCCTCGAACACAAGCGGATTTCTGTCGAGCGCCCGCGATACGGCTGCCTCGTCCGACCAGTCGAGCGATGATGGATCCATGGAAGAAATCTCACGTTTGCGGGGCAAAGGAATCGTGAAGCGGGTCGGTTTGGAAAAGACAGACACGGAGTATCGCGACCTTCGCCTCGCCGCACAAGGTCGTGCCGAACGTGGACGTAGTCGGCACACGCCGTGTGCCGAGCTTGGACGTAGTCGGCACACGCCGTGTGCCGAGCTTAGTTCGCAAGACGCTGCCCGGGTCGCAGCTTCCCTTGGCCCCTGGGCTTTCCGCCGCCAGCGGCCGTTCGCGTTGGCGGCGGCCTGTGCTGGAGTCTCCTCGTGTTCGACCCCGGGTCGGATTCATCTTCCTCGGTCGGCACAGGGGCTCATTCGGCACACGGCGTGTGCCGACTACAGGTTGCGACCCACATATTCGGCCCAGGGACTGTTATCCTCTCTTGGGTGGACTAGACTACGGACCGCTCAAGTCACAATACCTTGCATCCCGGGGAGACCGCCAGCATGGAAAACCCTTACGTGGCATCGGAGCAGACAGCGGATTCTTCCTTGGCGGATACGACCGCAACGAAGGTCTATGGCGGTCTGTCGCGGCTTCCTTACGTGCTCGCTATCTTCGGCGTGCGACTGGTCCTGCTCGTCATCGAATTGACGTTTCTGAACGAGGAGCTACCGCGCGAATCGCAGGTGCGTTTCATCCTGGTCTCCAATCTGATCCAGGTCGTGCTCTTGGTGGGCGCATCGATGCTGCGAGCGAAGAACATGGGCTTCAGCGCCGCCTGGGGGCTGACGGTCCTCGTGCCGCTCTACAACCTGCTCGCGTTCCTGCGACTCCTGACGTGCCCGGAGGGCTACGCCGACTCTCGAAAGTATGACCGTGCGGGCACAGTGGCCGCGACACTTTACTGCTTTCTGCTGTTGGCCTTCATCGCCGTGCTCTTCTTGGGGGTAGCCTGAGCATCGCGCGACCCGGGACGTGTTCTGCAGGCAGCTTAGTTGGCGGAGCGGCAGCAAGGTCGGTGCTTCTGAATTCCGCCCGAGGTGGCGACCCGACGACGGACCGTTTGTTGAGCGATGGAGCAGGGGAGTGTAAGCCGCTTGTCGGGTAGGGGCATGCCTCGACATAGGCTTGAAGTCTGGACGCGGCGATGGTGTTCGAGGAAAGTCTGTGCTCAAGGTAAGGTAGTGTTCGAGGCAAGGTGGTTTGTGAGCCAATAGGAATCACTGTCGAGACGATCATCAAGCGGCGTGGAACGAAACCGTAGCAGTAACGGGAGGATTGCTCGATGGCGGAGAGTAATCGTCGGCGAGGTTCGGTGGGTGGGAGGTTCACTGTGTCGAGATCGCGCCTTGGCGTGGAAACGCTGGAAGCGCGCCTGCCGCTCACGGCGTTCACCGAACCGGTGGAGCTTTCGAGTGTGCGGGGTGTGCTGGATGTGACGCTTGAGGCGCATCGAAGTACCCAGGAGATTGAGGTGGCCAATCCCGTGGATCGGTTGGCGCCGGGGATCCCGACACAGGTCGATGGGTTCATGACCTACCAGTGGACGCTGCATGCGGGGCGTTCTTCGAATGGAAACATGACGGGGGACAACGAGCAGGGGCCGACGCTGCATGTCAATCCAGGCGACGTCTTGCGCATCCATCTTAAGAACGACCTGGGCGACCAGCCAACAAACCTCCATACCCATGGCCTGCTGATCGCGCCGTCGGGCAACAGCGACAATGTGCTGCTCTCGATCCCGCCCGGTTTCACGAATACCTATGAGTACCGCATTCCGCTCGAACAGGAACCGGGCGTGAACTGGTACCATCCGCACCGGCACGGCTACACGGCCGAGCAGGTGTATCGCGGGCTGGCTGGCTTTCTGGTGATCGGGAGCGGCAACAACGACATCGACCAGGTGAAGGACCTGCCGATGCGCATGATGATGGTGCAGGCGCAGTCGATTGAAGCGGATGCGATGACCGGCCGGCCGACTCTCCAGCCGCTTTCGGCCGTGGACAGTGGATCGTTCCAAGTGACGATCAACGGTCAGTACATGCCCGATATCGCGATGCAGAAGGAGACGGAGCTTTGGGTGGGGTTGCAGATCGATGTGCGCGACCTGGTTCGCACTTTCCAGCCCGTCTCCAACAATCCGGCCGATTGGGATTTCAACGGTACGAAGTCGCCCAACATGGATGCTTTTTATGTGGCGCAAGATGGCGAGGCATTTCCCAGTACCGTGGGCAAGGCCCGCGTCGCGCTGGCGCCTGGGAAGCGCGTGTCGGAAGTGATCTCCGCGCCGAAGGCCGGCGAGACCAAGTACTTTGTCGCCACGGTGATCCAGCCCACGGCGCCGGAGACCGAATACACGCAGGCGATCGCGCGAATCCAGGGCTACGGCCAGGGTGGCGATCCAGCCGCCTGGAAGGATCGTCCGCTCACGTCGGCATCGATGGAATACGAGGACCTGTCGAAGCTGCCTGTGGATGTGCGCCGCACGGTCGTCTTTGAGACGCGGATCGTGGAGGGCCGGCGCGAGTTCCTGGTCAACGGGGAGGTCTACCCGAACGGTCCCGTCTTCCAGCCGCGCGCCGGACAGGTGGAGGAATGGACGGTCATCAACAAGGATCCGTACCCGCATCCGATCCATCTGCACATGCAGTCGTTCCAGGCGCAGAACGTGAGCGTGGGCCAGAATGGCTACACGATTCCGCCGCACTTCTACGACCAGGATGTCTGGTACATGGACAGCCAGACGACCAGCGTCTTCCGCATCCGCTGGAAGCCGACGCTCGGTGAGTCGGTGTTTCACTGCCACAATCTGTTCCATGAAGACGGGGGCATGATGGCGGGGCTCAACGTCATCCCTGCGCAGCCGTATCTGGTGGCCGCCGATGCCCAGGGTGGCATGGCTCGCTTCTATCCGCTCGGAAGCGGCGACAGCGAGCGGCTGACGACGGTGCCGGCGAAGGTTGTGCAGCCGTTCGGCGCCAAGTACCGGGACGGCATGGCCTCGGCCATGGGCGATGTGAACTTCGATGGAGTTCCTGACGCGACCTTCGCGCAGGCCAGAGGCGGGCGCGTGGTGGTGCTCGACGGAGCTTCCAATTTCTCGCGGAAACTCCACGACTTCTTTCCCTTCGGGCCGGGGTACCGCTACGCCCTGAATGTGGCGGTGGGCGATGTCAATGGCGACAGCCACAGCGATCTCGTGCTGGCCGGAGATGTGGGCGCGGATGGCACCGTGAAGGTATACAGTGGCCAGACGTTGTCAATGCTCAGCCAGTTCCGCGCGTACGAGCGGAACGAGACGATTCGGCTGCCGAAGTACCAGTTTGATCCGCGGCACCATCCGGTGATCCGCGATCTGTACCGAGGGGGAGTGGAACTTGCGACGGGCAATGTCGATGGTTCGGGACGCGTCCGTATCGTGACGGCGCCCGGCGGCAGCCATGCGCCGGAAGTCCGGGTCTGGGGATGGGATCTCTTCCGGCCCAATCAGGACCTTCATGGAGCGTCGCTGCTGGGGGCTCCACGCCGCGTGACGCAGTTCCTGGCCAGCTCCGAACGCGATCGCGGAGGCCTCTCGCTCGCCACGACCTACTATGGCGGGCAGTTCGGAGGCTCCTTGCGCATCGTCACCTCGCCCCGCAAGGACGCTTCTCGCGCCAGTGTGTGGCGTCTCTCGGCCGCTGCGCACGCGATGGGATCGAGAGTGAATCACGCCGACCATGTTCATTTCGCCGAACCGGAGTCGCACGACGAGGCGATGGCCGATGCGGACTTCATGGCGGAAATGCTCGCGACGCTCGAACCGCGGCCGGGCAGGAAGGTTCGTGCGGGATTCGACCTCGCGTCCGTCAGCACGCCCACGGGCAGCCTCGTGACGTTGACGCCAAGGGGCGAGGCCCATGCGCCTGTCTGGGCGTACTCCCCGGGCCGCACGTTCGCTCCCACCACGCCGCAAGTCCTGACCTTGGGACGTCCCTATGCGTTAAAGCTTGCGGGAAGCTGATCGACTTCGCCGGCGTTGAACGGTACGACCTGCGCTCGCCCCAACGCGACAGGAGGCTCCGTTTTCGAAACGGCCCACCCCGCCGAATTCGAATCGGGCCGAGGCCTCGGAGGGCCCGTTTTTGTCTCGTGGGCCGTTGTGGATTCCAGCAGAATCCAGCCCGTTCAAGGGCCAACATGCGTATACTGCTGAAACCGCCGGGTCGACCGGGGGCGAAGGCAAGTGCGGAAGCGCGCTGGAAACGGGGGAAAGACGCATGGGGCGGCGAGTGCGAGCGTGGTTGGTGGTGCTGGGGATGCTAGCCTGGGGGCAGCCTCTTCAGGCCGTGGATCCGTCGAAAACGGGGCCGTTCGCGGTCGGCTCGGCGACGGTCAGCGTGCGACGACCGAGCGGCAGCACGTTCAATGCGCTGCTCTTCTATCCGTCGACGACGGGAGGCGCAAATGCGCCGCTGGACGCCTCGCAAGGACCCTATCCGGCGATCAGCTACGGCCACGGATTCTTGCAGCAGCCGTCCGGCAGCGCCTCGACGCTGCAGCACCTCGCTTCGCACGGCCACATCGTAATCGCTTCCACGTCGGAGACCGGTTTCCTGCCGAGTCATTCCAACTTCGCCAAGGATATTCGCTACACGCTGGACTACCTCTCATCCCGCAATCAAAATCCGGCCGACGCGTTCTACGGCAAGGTGAACGAGGATCGATTCGGTCTGGTCGGCTATTCGATGGGTGGCGGAGCGGTCCAGTTGGCCGCAGCCGCGGATGCGCGTGTGAAGGCGGTCGTGGGACTGGCTGCCGCCGTTACGAACCCGTCTCCCGTGCCGCTGTTGCCCGAACTGCGCACTCCGCTCGCCCTGCTGTCGGGCGATGAGGACACGATCGTGCCCCCCGATTCGGCGCTGGTGCCCATGTACAACGCCGCCAAGGCACCGAAACTGCGGACGCTCATCGACGGTGGTTCGCATGTCGGGTTCCTCGACGAACCACCGCTGCTTTTTTCCGACGAGGGATCGCTGCCTGCCGAGAAGCAACTGGCCATCACCAAAAGCTACCTGGCCAGCTACTTCGGGCTCTATCTGCGGAACGACCAGGCCATGTGGCGGAACCACTGGGGACCGGAGGCCTTCGCGCAGGCGGGGCTGGAGACCCAGGGCGATCCTGGAGTGACGCTGCTGGTGGATTCGTCCGGCAAAACCGGCGTTCCGAACCAGGCCGTGCGATACGAAGTCAAACTGACCAACAGCGGCCCCGAGGCGAATCGGTTCACCCTGTTTGGCGAGGACAACGGTTGGGACGTCCAGCTGCCGGAACCGAGGACGCCCGCCTTGGAACCAGGGCAGACTTTTTCATTCTACGTGGATGTCGCCGTGCCCAAGGGAATCGCTCCCGGCACCACCGACATCCTGCTGCTGTCGGCTCGCAGCGAAAAGGATCTCGCCACGCGCGGGTTCACTCGACTGGTGACCACGGCCGGCAAGCTGGCCTGTGACTTCGACAGCGACGGCGTATTGGGAGTGGGCGACATCGACCTGCTGTCCGTGCGGCTCCGCGAGCAGACGACGGACCTGGCCTACGACGTCGATCGGAACGGGCAAGTCGATGGTCTGGACTTGGTCGCCCTGGTGGAGGATTCCGACAAGCTGAACACCTATGTCGGTGATGCCAACCTGGACGGCGTCTTCGATTCGTCGGACTTTGTCCAGGTGTTCGCGGCTGGCCTGTACGAGGATGGAGGGGACGCGAAGGCGACCTGGGCGAGTGGCGACTGGAATGCCGACTCCCGCTTCGACTCTCGCGACCTGGTCGCGGCGTTCCAGCGTGGAGGTTACGAGCGGGGGCCGCGAGCCGCGGTGGCCGCGGTGCCGGAACCGACCGGGCTGGTGCTGCTGCTGACCGGACTGTTCGTTGCGCGAAACGGAATCAATTCCCGAGGTCGACGCCGAACCCATTCGGCTGAAAATGCGATCTGACCTCCTTCATTCCTTTGCACCCCAATCCCTGCCATGGAATTTGTCTGGAACGATGGTGGTCGCGCCGCGGCCGGGTTTGTCGGAATCGCTGGCGATTGCGTGGTGAGAGCCATCGCCATCGCGACCAACGAGGACTACCGGGCGGTGTACGAGACGCTCGGGGAAGCGGCGCTGTTCACGCCGCGTCATGGCGTGGCACGGAGCGTGTTCCATCCCTATCTGGAGGAACGTGGGTGGGGTGCGCGGAGTGTCGAGGATACGCTGGATCCGGCCACGCTGCCGCGAGGCGTGGTCCTGGTGCGGAGCGAGCACCAGGGACGCCGCCGGCACGGACACCTGTGCTGCGTGATCGACCATGCCGTCCACGATACCTGGAACCCGTTCGACGAGTCCGATTCACGGATTGTCGAGTTCTGGGTGCCGGAGACCGATGCGGCCAAGGTGGCTCGCGTCCGTCATCCATCCTCACCGGTGAACAACGACGAGGCATCGCGGACTCGCGAAGAGTATGAGCGGATCCTGAAGCGAGTTCGGGCCTTGAACGCGACGGCGACCAACGAGGCCTCGACGGAGGGAGAGATCCGCAACGCGCTGAACGCCATGCAGGCGTTGATGACCAAGCACAACCTCACGCGCCGGGATCTGGTGCAGCAAGACGACTCGCTGCCCATGGGAATGACGAAGCAGGCCTGTGCCGTGAATGGAAGTCGAGTCTGTCAGTGGGAGTCTTCCCTGGCGCACTACCTGACCGCGGAGATCTTCCCGGCCGTGAGTCATTATTGCGACCGACGCGGCCATCGCACGCTGTTCTGGTTCTACGGACCCTGGGCCGATGTGCAGCAGGCCGTGGAAGTGTATCGCGAGATGCTCGTCACGATCGCCACCGCGGCCCGTTTGAAGTATGGCGGCTACGCGCGCGGCAGCGGCGCGTCGTATGCCGAAGGATACGTGAGCGGCTTGCCTGTCGCGGCGAAGGCGGAAGATGCCAGGGGCGAAGCGGCCTCGAATCGCGCGCTCGTGCAACACCGCATGCTGGCTGTCCGCGCGCAGGCGACCGAGTGGCTGAAGAAGGAGTGCGGCATCACGCTCGTGTCCGGTTCTCGCTACTCGGGACGGGGCGAATTCGATTTCCGCGCCCACCACGCGGGGACTCGTGACGGCGCTCGCCATGAACGACCGCAGCGACGGGGCCAGAAACGTCTTCCCTTCCGGCCGGATGCCTGACCACGCTGGTCCGCGTCCTCGGTGACGCGTTTCCTGGGGGCGTGTCGCCGCGAAGCGTCCGGGACGCCGCCGTCCGTCTCATACGCGTCGAGTTGTTCCCCGTTCGGCCCGGCGTTATGCTGGGGGCGAAGGCGGAGGCTCGAAGGCCTCTTGGCGGCGTTTCGCGAGGAAGGGAACAGCATGGGAAGATCGATTTCAAGACGCGACTTTGTCACCAAGGCGGCCGCGCTGGGCGCAGGACTTCCGCTGATGGTCCATGCGGAACGCGCGCTGGCGGACACGACGCAGGATTCGGCGACTGACAAGGCTGCCCCGAAACTGTCATTCGCCTGCATCGGCATGGGCGGCCAGATGCGCGGCTACCTGCTGCCGGAACTGGCCAAGATCGACCAGCAGGTCGTGGCCATCTGCGACGTGGACCAGCGGCAGATCGACGCCACGCGCCAGGTCAAGGGCATGGAAAACGTCCGCGTCTACCGCGACTTCCGGGAGTTGCTCGACAAGGAAAAGGAAGTCAATGGCGTGCTGATCGCCACGCCCGACCACTGGCATGTGCCGATCAGCCTCGAGGCGCTGCGCAGCGGCAAGCATGTTTATTGCGAAAAGCCGCTGGCGCACTCGGTGGAGGAGTGCCATGCGCTGGAAGCCATGGCGCGCCAGCATCCGGAACTGGCCACGCAGACGGGCAACCAGGGCTGTTCGACGGAAGGTTTTCGTCGCAGCTTCGAGGTGATTCGCGCGGGAGTGTTGGGTCCGGTAACGGAGGTTCACGTCTGGCACCCGGCCCACAGTTGGCCGCATGGCATGGATCGCCCGGCGGGATCCGATCCGATCCCCGAGGGGCTCGACTGGGACGCCTGGCTGGGCAGCGCCCCGAAGCGGCCTTACAAGGAAGGGATCTATCATCCGGGCAACTGGCGCGGCTGGTACGACTTCGGCGGTGGCTCGCTCGCCGACTTCTGCTGCCACGGTTTCCAGCTTGCCTACCGCGCGCTGGATCTCGACGCGCCCACCCAGGTCGATTCCGAAGGCGATGGGCTGGGCTTTGAGTCGTTCCCGAGCCGCTGCAAGGTGACGTTTGAATTCGCCGCCAAGGGCGATCGCGGTCCGGTGAAGCTGGTCTTCTACTCAGGTGACAACTTTTTGCCACCGGTTGAAGTCACGCAGGGACCCGTGGGGACCACCGGCTGCCTGATCGTGGGCCGCGACGG
>CAZUJM010000120.1:0-16825 GCA_964620405.1 uncultured Pirellulaceae bacterium
GCGAAGAAGATTGACTGGAGCTACCACCGCGTAGGATGCACGACCTGCGGCAAGACGCAGGCGTTCCTCGGAAAGCACGGCATCGAGACGAAGGAGCAGGTGGACGCGCGGAAGGTGCGGCTGGGACCGGAGGAAGCGCTGGAGATCGCCCGGCAGGCGTCGCAGATCTATGCCACCAAGGGCAAGAAGGTGATCCACGTCAACCTGAAGAAGGACGCTCCCGACGACGAGACGCTGACGGGCCTGCTGATCGGCCCGAGCGGCAATCTGCGGGCTCCGACGTTCCGCATCGGCAAGACGCTCATGGTCGGCTTCGACGAGGCCACCTACGAGACGTTGTTCGCCTAGCCGCTCATCGCAGCCGCCTAATGTAGTCGCCTATCGTAGTCGCCTATCGTAGTCGCCTATCGTAGTCGGCACACGCCGTGTGCCGATCGGGCGCTGCCTCAGGGTTCTGACGCGCCGATCGCCAAGAGTGGCGACTGACGCCCGACGGCGATTCGCTTTTCCGATGACCGCTGCTGGGCGAGGTCGGTTACGGCACACGGCGTGTGCCGACTACGTGTTTGTCGTCGCGCACGTAGTCGCCCCTCGTAGTCGGCACACGCCGTGTGCCGATCGGGGGCTGCTCATCAGCGACCGAGCAGTTGATGCACGGCCGCTTCAATATCGGGGCTGGCCATCAGGCGTTCGCCGACGAGGATGGCGTTGACGCCCGCTCGTTCCAGCAGCAAGACATCTTCGCGGGAATGAATGCCGCTTTCGCCGACCAGCAGGCAGTGGTCGGGAACCTGCTCGCGCATCCGCACCGTGTGGTGCAGGTCGACGGAGAAACTGCGCAGGTCGCGGTTGTTGACGCCGATGAGCGTCGCGCCGGCTTCGAGCACGCGGGGCAGGTTGGCGGGATCGTAGAATTCCACGAGCGGGGTCAGGCCCCACTCGAGGGCTTCGTTGTGCAGGGCGCGCAGGTGGCAATCGTCGAGGCATTCGGCGATCAGCAGCACGGCATCGGCGCCAGCTTCACGGGCTTCGAGTAACTGGTAGGGATCGAGGATGAAGTCCTTTCGCAGCACGGGCAGGCCGACCTGCTGGCGGATGGCGCGGAGGTAGTCGAGCGAGCCCTGGAAGTAGGACTCATCGGTGAGCACGCTGAGGCAGGTGGCGCCGGCGCGCTCGTAGGCCTTGGCGATTTCGACGGGCTGGAAGTCGGCGCGGATGATGCCCTTGGACGGGCTGGCCTTCTTGACTTCGGCGATCAGGCGGATGGGACCCGGTGCGGCCAGGGCGGCGAAGAAGTCGCGAGCGGGCGGTGCGTCGCGGAGCGCGGCCTGCAGTTCCGCGACGGGACGTCGCGCTTTCGCCTGGTCGATCTCCTGGCGTTTGGTCGCCACGATCTTGTCGAGGATGGTAGCCACGCGGTATTCCTTGGTTTGCCTGGCGGGATTCGCGGCGGAGCCGTGGGAGGCGTCGCGCCGGTTTAGTGCTTGAAGTGGCGGCGTCCGGTGAAGACCATCGGGATGCCGCGTTCGTTGCAGGCCGCGATCACTTCGTCGTCCCGCTTGGAACCGCCCGGCTGGATGATGGCCGCGATACCCGCCTGGGCGGCTCGCTCGATCGAATCGGGGAACGGGAAGAACGCGTCCGACGCCAGGACGGCGCCGGAGGCGCGGAGCCCGGCTTTCTGCAGGGCGATCTCCACCGAGTCCACGCGACTCATCTGTCCCGCGCCCGCGCCGCACAGCGACTGGTCGCGCGTGACGACGATCGCGTTGCTCTTCACATGCCGCACGATCGCCCAGCCGAACTGCAGTTCGTTCCAGGTGCGCGAATCGGGCTGGGCCCGCGTGACGACCTTCCACTCCGACACCGGATCGGCCTGCAGGTCGTCGTCCTGCAGCAGCATGCCGCCGCCGATCTGCCGGTAGGTCATGAACGACGCAGCCGTGTACTCCTCGCCCACCTGCATGAGTCGCACGTTCTGCCGCCACTTGGGCCGCGTCGTCAGCATTTCGATCGCCGCCTGTTCGAAGCGTGGAGCGACGATCGCTTCGACGAACAGACCGGGCGCGCAGAGCACTTCGGCGGTGGCGACGTCGACGGTCTGGTTGAAGCCGATGATCGAACCGAACGCGCTGACGGGATCGCCGTCCAGCGCCTTCTGCGCGGCTTCGGCCAGCAGGTTCGCCGATGCGGCGCCGCAGGGGTTGTTGTGCTTGATGACCGAAGCCGCCGCATTGGGAAGCGACAGGGCGATCGACCAGGCGCTGTCGAGGTCGAGCCAGTTGTTGTACGACAGCTCCTTGCCATTCAACTGCTCGGCGTCGATCAGCGACTGCCCGTGCCGCGGCGTCCAGCGGTAGAGCGCGGCGCGCTGGTGCGGGTTTTCGCCGTAACGCAGCTCCGAGTGGCGTTCCAGCGACATCTGGATCGCCGCCGGGAAGGGGCCTTGGTCGGGCGAATCCGGGTCCGACTCCAACTGGTGCGCGAAGTAGGTCGCGATCGTCTGGTCGTAGGAGGCCGTGTGGGCGAACGCCGCGCCGGCTAGCCGCTGGCGCAGCTTCAAGTCCGTTCCGCCCTGCGACTGCACCGCCGACAGGATCTCGTCATACTGCGAGGCGCTCGTGGCGATCGTGATGAACGCATGGTTCTTTGCCGCCGCACGCACCAGGCTCGGTCCGCCGATGTCGATCTGTTCGATCGCCTCCGCCATCGTCACGCCCGCTCGAGCGATCGTCTCGGCGAACGGATACAGGTTCACCACCACCAGGCCGAACGTCAGGATGCCATGCTCCTGCAGCGCCTGCTGGTCCTCCTGCAGATGCTGGCGAGCGAGGATGCCGCCGAAGATCTTGGGATGCAGGGTCTTCAGTCGACCGTGCATCATTTCGGGGAACTGCGTGTACTCGGAGACATCCCGCACGGGCAGGTTCGCCTGCCGCAGGTGCGTCGCCGTCCCGCCCGTGCTGTAGATTTCCACTCCAGCCGCCACCAGCCCTTGGGCGAAGGCGACGAGGCCGGTCTTGTCACTGACGCTGATCAGGGCACGCTGAATCTGGGGAGCTTCCATTTGCCACCTGGGGTTGGAACGACGGGCCGCTCGGACGGTCGGCCGAACCCAGAGTGTAAAGATTGTGCGTCGATGGGGCGAGTGGTGGCGAGCTGGTTCAGGAACGGACCAGGTCGCATTTCCTTAGCCGAAGTCGAACGGATCTTCCGAGGCGCCGCCCTCTTCTTTGTCGCTGTCCTCCTTGTCGCCTTCCTCCGCAGGCGCCGCTTCCTCGGCCGCTGGTTCTTCCTCGGCCGGTTCCGCAGCGGCAGGCTCTTCTGTAGCCGGCTCGTCGGTCGCCGGTTCCTCGGCCTCACCGTCGTCCACGTTGAACGGATCGCTGTCGTCCGAATCGCCGCCTGCCTCCGCCTTGTCGGCATCGTCGCCCTCCGCGTCGGCCGCCGGCTTGGCCGCCGCCGGACGCGGTTTCTTGCGCGGCGCCGGCGCCTGCTCTTCCGCAGGCAGCGGCCAGCGGACCGTCGGATAGTCCGCTCCCACCTCACGCAGGCAGATCATCTCCCCTGCCGAGGACACCAGGTAGATGCGATCGGAGACGGCGTTGGCCAGGGACAGGTTCGAGCCGCCGAGCGGCAGTTGGCCGATGAGCGAACCCTTTTGATGGTCCAGCACCAGCAGCGCGCCGTTGCGACCCAGGGCATAGATCCGCTTCTCGCTGGCCGACAGCACGCGCGACACGCCCTCGGCGGTCCACTGCGGCGCGCCGTCGCTGTTCGACAGCGCGATGAGTTCATGTTCGTGCGTCACGACCAGCGTCGAGGTCGAGGAAATGAAGGGAGTCTGGTCGATCGCGAAGCCCGTGCTGTACTCCCATTCGATGCGACCCGACTTCTGGTTCAGGGCGGTCACATAGCCGTTCGTGGCCGCCACCACCAGCTTGTCAGGCGGCAGGAACGATACGCCGCCATGGATCGGCGCAGTGCACTCGAAGCGATACGACATCGTCGGGCCCGCCACGTCGGCCACCATCATGCGGCCCTCTTCGGTGGCCCAACTGAGCGCGCCGGGCGTGACGAGCGGCGTGTTCGTGATGCGGCCCGTGGAGTGGTAGACCCAGCCCGTCGCGAAGCGATTGTCGTTCAGCTCGGTCGGCAGCTTGTAGCCGGTCATTTCGCCGTCGAGCCCCGGGACGAAGGCCATGGTGGACGAAACCTGCACGCCCGTCGTTGGGTTGTGGTCCAGCGGCCGGTCCCAGACCGGGGCGCCCGTCTGGCGGTCGAGCACATGGAGCCGGGAGCCGTTGATGACGCAGACGAACTTGTCGTTCGCGCCAGGAGCCAGCGTCGGCGCGGTGGGATTGCCGGTGTGCGTCGCCCACAGCGTGCGGCCGCTCTCGGCGTCCATCGCGTGGACTGCGCCCTGGCCCGTCGCCACATAGAGCACCAGGGCGGGCACCGAACGCGTCACCAGCGTTGCCTTGCCGCCGCGAGCCTCCAGCAGGATCTTCTGCTTATTCGCCAGACGTTCCGCCTCCGCGCGACCCAGCGGCTGGCCGCTCGCGTCCAAGTCGTTCTCGCGGAAACGATACTTCTTCTCCCCTAGCGAAACCTCGTACGCTACCTGCGATGTCTTCTGCAGGCTCTCCAGCGAATCGAGTCCCACGACCTGCAGCGTGGCGCCGCCAATCGCCGACTTCGTGGTGTCCACCAGCACCTGGTTCTGCCAGACGGTCTCCAAGCCCAACTCATTCAACCGGGACTCGGAAAGTGGTTGGGCGCGAAGCTGGGCTTCGGCACGAGAACCGATCATCAAGCCCAGCAGGGCGACAAGCAGAACGAAAGACGCACGCGTCATGGACCACCTGAAGGGAGTTTCAATACCTAGGAGCGAGACGAAGACTGACTGAGGGCTGCCTGACCGAAGGATGTCTGACCGAAGGATGTCTGGCCGTCGGCTGCCGGTCTCGAAGCTGCCGGAGTCGACGATGCAAGGCGACGAGGATCGACGCGCGAACGCTCGTCCTCCCAGGGATCGCTCGCGTCCCCCGCCATGCCACCCCGGGCCTCGATTTTATCCATCTTACATACGCTCCATCATTCCCTGGATGGAAAAAAGACGCAACTCGCGCCGGCTGCAGCGAGGATCGCTGGGACGTGAAGTTTTCTTGACAAACGGCAGGCCACGGGCGTCCGCGCGCGTCCTCAACACCGAACCGATTGCCGAGGGAAGGGGCCCGTTATGGGGCGCTCCCATGGACCCTTTGACAGGCCTGCTTTACCATGTACGAGATTTAGCGCGTGGCACGCGCGTCGGGGAAGGCCCCGACCACCGCCCCACTTCTAAATTCCCGGCCGAGTGAACGGCCGGCGACAGGCCAGCAGGATGACAGCGCCAGCAGGATGAGAGCGCCGGAGGCGATTGCGGTCCTGGGCACCGAGCCCGGGTGAACAAGCCCGGGTGAACAAGCCAGACGGGGCGGGCGCATCAGGCAGGGCTTTCGTCCCCGGGGATCCCGGTGGCGTCCTGGGGCCGAGGCCGCGTGGGCGGTTCGAGGCGAACCGTCCGGGAGGTTTACCCGTGGTGGTCTCGCGACCTCCAGAGGCCCTGCGTCGTGGTGGCCGGACTTGGGGTATAGGGCGGAAGATACGAGCGTTCCCGTGGGCGGACTGGGTTCGAGGAGACGGTGATGGAGTTGCGAGATCTTGGTCCCGACGGCCAGACCGCGCTCGATCAGGCGCTCGGCTACCTCAACTTCTCGACGGGCACGGAAGACGCGTCCTTTCTCGCCAACCTCAGTCTCCTGCAGGGCCGCATCGCGCCATGCGAGGCGTTTGGCTGCCAGACGTCCGATGGGACGTCTTCCGGCGCATCGCCGGCTCCCTACCAGCGGTTGATCGGCCGACTGCGTCATCGGCTGGCGGAGGTCGCTGGCAGCACGGCGGCTTTCCAGGATACGGAGCAGGTGCGTCGCGTGCTGGACCTGCTGGAGCACCAGGTGCTGCCCGGCTATCGCGCGTTCCACCGCGACCTGCTCTTCCACCAGTCGGACGCTCGCCTGTTTCGTCCGTTCTTCCTGGGCCGCGTCTGCGAAGCCATCTTGCGACACCAGGACCTGTGGGACGCGCCGGAACGCCTGGTCCGCCAGGTAGTGCGGGAACTGAACGACTACGTCGGCTTCCGACCGGTGGCCGTGCTGGAGGAGCGGGCGCTGAAGCCCTACCCGCACGAGATGGTGCGGCCGCTGCCGCTGTACGTGCAGGGAGCGGGAGTGGAGAGCGGGCCCTACCGGCGCGTGGTGGAGCAGGCGCTGGACTTCCTGCGTCAGACGGACCCCCGCATCCTGCGGATGGCGCATTTCGATCCCGCGAACCTGCGTGAGCTGGCGATCGACCCGCGAGCCTACGATTTCGACCACCCGGTGAACAAGCGTCCGAACTATCATTTCGGCTTGTGGGATCCGCAGACCGTGGACAACCACGGCAACTATACGCGGTTCGTCGTGCAGGAAGTGACGCTGAACGCGTTGATGAGTCGCATCGACTCGGCCGCCGGCGAAGCTCCCCACCATGAACTCGAGCGAGAAGCGGCCGCGGTGCTCAGCGGCACGATCCTCATGGCGTCGGGCGTGAGTGGAGCGGGGCCGGGCGCGCATTCGTCGAATGCCACGCTGGGCAACCTGCTGCCCGGCATCGCCGCTTATCGCGATGCCTTCTACGAGCATCTGATTGGCAAGCTAATGAAGGTCGATCCGCCGCACGCGCAACGCCTGCAGCAGGAGGCGCGTCGCCTGCGCCAGCCCTTCGGCGCCGCTCGCCAGCATCTCAACAGCCAGCTCACGCGCAGTCGCGCGTCGCAGTTGGAACGCGTGCGATTGGCCACCGTCTTCGCCCGCATGGGCCAACCCGCCGCGGCGCAGCGGCAGGTCGACGCCGTCCCGGTCGCCTCGGCACGCATGGTCTGCCAGATCGACTGCCACCTGGCCATCGCGAGGCGGAAGATCGACGAAGGGCAGCTGGCCGAGGCGTGGAACCTGATGCGCGAATGCCGCGAACTGCTGGCGCGCGGCATCGACTGCGGAGCGATCCTCGATCCCTGGAACATCCTTGGCTTCGATGGCAACTTCAGCCTTTTTCCCGCCATGGAAAACACGGTACACGACCATCGCGTCGATGAACTGGTGGAACTGGTCGAGGTGATCTTCGACACCTATGGTCGCGTGTGGAGCACTGCGGCGGCGGTGAACGATCGCGAGGTCGGGCTGGCGGTCGCGCACGAACTGGAGGATTTCGCCCACTGGTGGCATCAGTTCGCCGCCCATGAAGTCAGCTCCATCCAGACGCCCGACGCGCTGGAGCTGTTCCACGCCACGGAAAACGTGGCGCGGGCGCTGGAACAATGGCACCAGGCGGGGGAAGCTACCGGCGATATCCGCTTCTGGGCGCCGTATGTCGAGGCGTTCGATTCGCCCAAGGCCTACGCCATGGTCGTCTCCATGCTGCTCGACCGTCGCGACAGCGTCGCGGCCCGCGGCCTGCTGGTCCACTGGCTGGGGCAGTCCGAGACCGTGGCACTCGAACAGGGCAAGGATTCGTTCCACCATCTCGCGCTCCGCTGGCTGGTCGCGGCGCTCAAACTGCCAAGCGGCCAGCCGGAAGACGCGGCGCAGGAGCAGGACCAGCCGGTCACGATGGACGACTGGCAGCGGGTGATCAAGTTCTTCGACTACCTGGAGGCAAACGCCGGTTCGCTCTGGAAGGTGCCCGCCTGGGATCCCTCCGGTGACGCCAGCCAGACGCAGGGCGGCTCGAACGGCAACGGCAGCGCGAACGGGTCCACCGGCGGGCACGACGACCATCGCACCACCTCCCGCGAACGCGGCGATCGCGATGCGGACGAGGAACTCGACGAGGAGGACTTGGACGAGGAGGACCTCGAAGACGAACTGGACGACGAGCGGGACCTCGATGAGGACGGCGACGACGACGGCTGCGACGAGGACGAGGAAGGCGAGGAGCTGTTTGGCGCGGCCTACGAAGGCGTCGTCTATCGCGACAGCACGGATGATGGCATGGAGGGCAGCGTCTACGATGGCAGCACCACGGGCTCCGAGGACGCCTGGGATGTCATGCACGACCACGTCCTGCGGCGGCTTGCCTTCCTCAATACTCTCTCACGGCTCCGCCGCGTGGCCGCCGTCGCCTGGATGCTGCAGGGCGAGTCGTTCCAGGACCCGGGGCTTATCCAGGAACATCTCCAATCCTGGGCCGAACATGCGATGGAACTGCATGACGGCCTGGAGGACCTGCTGCTGCGCGTCTGGCGCCAGCGCCTGCAGCGCCCTTCCCAGGATTTCATGTCGGTCGCGGAGTTCGATCGTGAACGCGTGATCAAAGAGTCGCTGATGGAGCATGTCATTGCCGCATGTGTCGAAGCGAAGCAGAGCGCTTTCTTCGCCGCCTGCGCGCTCGGCGGCGACATCGACGCCCTGTCGGAACTGTCCTCGGACGAGCAGCTGGCCATCCGCCTGCTGCGATCCGCGCTGCGAAGCCGGTCGCCCCAGGCATCGACCCAATCTCCCACGCAGTCATCGACGGCGTGGAATGAGTTGCGGACCGCGCTGCGAAAGGAGCCGGTGCTGTATGTGCCGTTGTCCCGCGGTGGCAATCCGCGTTCGATCGTCAGCATCCGCGGTCGGCAGCAGTTGCTGCGCACCCTGCTGAACTGGCTGCCGCGGCTCGGCATGCTGACCGAAACTCGCGCCCTGGTCGATATCGTCCGGCAGATGGAACGCAATGTTCCCGCGGGCCCGGGGGCCATCACGGAGTTCGACGACCTGTTCGAGGTTGGATTCCGCGGCCTGGCCGACAGCATCATCTGCGCGCGAGACGTCAATGAGCGTATCGACCTTGGGCCGTCCGACGAGTCGCACCACCATGGCCCCAGTCCCGATTCCTCGCTGGAGTGCCTCACCGAGTCGATGCTTGTCAGCTGGCTGTCGCACAGCCGGACGCTGCGGCTCTCCGTGCTCGAGAAAGTCAAGGCCGCCGGCCCGTGGCAGGACCTCGTCGATTTCGTCAAACGCTTCGGCGGCGACCTGTTCACCCAGCAGTTCCTCAGCCTCGCCAACATCCGCAGCATTCTCTACCAGGGCGTGGATGTGTGGCTGGAGCAGATGCTGCAGGACCCGCCGGAGGACGAAGAGCCCAGGCTGCTCCAGGAACTCGACAGCCACCTCTCGCGCGAGGAAGCGACCCACCAGCTGGGGCTGGTGCTGGAGGCGATCGTCGAGAACTACGCCGAATACCGCGACTACAACAGCACCACCACGCAGTCCGACCGCGGCGACCTGCTCTACAACCTGCTCGACTTCCTCCGCCTGCTGAGCAACTACGAACGCGTGGTGTGGAACTTGAAGCCGGTGGTGCTGGTGCATGAACTGCTCGTGCGGCGCGGGCGCGAAGAGGCCGCGACGCTGTGGCGCGCGGCCCTTGCCGACCGGATCGCGGAGGAAGCGGACCGGTACCAGGAGCGGATGGCGAAGCTGCAGCAACGTTACGCGATGCGGCTGCCCACCATCGCGGATCGCATCGGCGAACGCTTCCAGCGGCCGCTGGTGATCGACCGCATCCGGGCGCTCGTGAGGCCGTCGATGGAGCACCCGGAGGGGCGCGCGTTCGAGATCCTGGAACGCGAGGCGATGGAGCTGGCGCGCGAACCATCGGGCGTCGGCTTCGAAGCCCCCGCCTGGTTGCTTGGCCTCGAAGACGAAGTACGCCGGGTTCGCCACGGGGAGCATATCGTCGACGACCAGCAACTGATGGAGTCGATTCTGCCGATGGTGAAGCTGACCATCAAGGAGGTCCAGCAGCAGATCGAATCCTGGACGGCGAAGGACGAATAGCCCGCCGGTTCTCGGTGCGTCTGCTTTTCGTAGTCGCCTTGCGCGGTTCTCTCCGCCCGCCCTAAGGCAGCGCGATCCCCGTGAACTCGTACTCGACGGGCACTTCCACCAGCGTCCCCGGTGTCCGATAGACGAGTCGATAGCCGGCGAGGTCTCCGGCGTTGTCCCCCGGCGCGTCGCCGGCGAGCGGGAACAGGTACGCATGGCCCACCTCCCGCTCGCCCTCGCGATAGCGATCGACGACCGGATCGTCGATGCGGCGTCCATCGGGTGCGACCAGATAGGCGACGTTGCGGCGCGTCCAGTCGAGGTGCGATTCCAGCGGCGGACTGGAGGATGGCAGCTGGAGCTTCACGAGGCAGGTGACGGTGTCGCCCGCGCGGCGCACTTCTTCCAGCGTCACCACCACGCCCGACGGTCGCTTCATCGATCGCGGCGCCCCGTCCGCCAATTCCAGCCTGTCGAACTCGAACGTTTCCTCGGGACCGGGAGTGACCACTGTCAGCCGTCCCTTCAGTCGCGCCAACCGCCGCGCTTCCCGCGATGGCAGTGGCAGGTGGAGCGTCAGTTCGGTCCCCGAGACGGTGGATGCCACGGGCACTTCGCTAGCGCCGGACGGATCCCGCGCGACAAGCATCCTGCCCGTGTCGTCCTCCGCGGCCAAGTCCACCAGCCTCTGGCGGACCAGGATCGGCGCGAGCTTCGGCTCCCACAGCAGTTCCAGCCGCAGGGACAGGCCCGCGTCGTCGGGTATGCGCGTCGACCGGCGCGCCAGCACCTGGGTGATCGCCAGTCGAAAGGCGCCGCGATAGCAGGCTTCCGCCGCGCGCGATGCCTCACCCGGTCGTGCCGACTGCAACGCCAAGACGCGCGGCACGCCGCTGGTCGCGTACCACGCCAGTCCCGCTTCATCCAGGATGCCGTCCATCGCCGGCCAGAACTCGCGACGCATCGCGTCCACCGGGATGTCGATCTCGGGCGCGTCGCCGCCGAGCTGCCGACGATGGTCGACTAGGCGATTGCCCGTCTGCTGGTAGACCTCCTCCAGCAGGTCCGCCAGGGAGAGGCGACCGCGGACTGACAACTGGCTGGCACGGCCCGCGTCCTCGGCCCCCTTCGCCAGCAGCACTTCGCGCAGCCTCGTCAGTCGTTCCGTCACGGCCGGCGGAAGGTTCGCCGTCGCCGTCGGCAGCAGCGGCAGGATGTCCGCGCCGAGTTCCAGCAGTTGGCGTTCCGCAGCGTCGCGCACGCTGGCGTTGTCGCTGCCCAGGCGCTGCACGAGTTGCTGGACGCGCAGCTCGACGTCCGCCGTCTCCCCGGCCGTCTGGGCGGCGACGTGTGTTGGATACAGGAACTGCCCGCCCGCCACCAGGATCGCCAGCACCAGCCAGAACGCTCGGCGCGTGGCGGGGAAAGCTCGACCCGTGGGGCGTCCCCGGAAGCCTCGAAGTGAACGCATGATCCGGTGACCTCGCGCGGGGAAGACGGCGGTGCTGGAGGAGGCAAACGAAGGCTGCCGGCGTGCGACGATGGCACGCCTTGATTCTATCCGAGTCTATTCCTCGCGAACATTGAATTCCAGCTTCCAGCGATCGTCGCCGACGGTGGAGACGCACCACAGTTCGAACACGCCGAGTTCGTTGACGCGCGACTGGAGCCGCACGGGCACGTAGTCTTCGTCGGCTTGCGCGCCGGGGGGCAGGGTGGTTTCCAGCGAATCGGTTTCCTGCAGTTCGTCTTCGGTCCACCGCGTCAGGCTCTGGCCCGGCACGTCGTGCTTGCGCGTCGACGAACTGAAGAAGCGGAACTGCACCGGTTCGCCCAGGACGAGGCCCGTTTCACTGGCGGGCACGTCGATCTGCGTGCCTTCCTCCATGCCGAAGGGGACGACGCAGAGCGCTTTGAGCGGTCGGGCGGCACCGGGGATGGCGAGGCCCGCCGTCTCGATGCCGATGTAGTAGGAACGCGCCGTTCCGCCGCGGATGCGCAGCCCGCCGTGCTGTTTCGACCATCCATAGCAGGCCGCTCCCCGCGCGACGGCGAAGTCGAGATCGCGCTGGCCGGCCAACTCACGCGGCGGCTGCTGCGGGAACCAGTGGCCGAGCGTCTGCAGCAGCCGCTGCCGCAACGCGGCCGCGCGGAAGACACCTCCATTGAAGAGCACATGCGCAGGCTGCGCCGCGGATTCGCCGGGCAACGCATGGTCCGACAGGAAGGCCGCGACGTGTCGCGTGATGGCCGTGTCCGACTCGAAGGGAAGCCCCAACTGCACGAAGCCGCTCTGCCGCCGCCGCGCGGGGCGGTCAACCAGTTCGCAGGCCGGAAAGAAGCCGTCGACCAGCAGCGACGCCACCGCATCACGCTGCAAATCCGTCGTGACCGTGCCGCCGACCAGGCGGCTGCTGCGACCGAGAACCGAGACCGGATACTGGTCCGGTCCCGCGTCCGTCAACAACGACTCCTTCGCGGCACGACAGGCGTGCCACAGCGAGACGGCCTGCCATGGGTCCAGGCCGGTGCCTTGCTGCTGGAACTGCTCAGCCGCATGGTGCGCGAGGGCCAGGTCCATGTTATCGCCGCCGACCAGCAGGTGTTTGCCGACCGCGATGCGCTGCAGCGTCAACTGGCCGTCTTCCTCCGCGACCCCCACCAGCGTCAAGTCGGTCGTGCCGCCACCAATGTCGCAGACCAGCAGGCGTTCCCCGACCTTCAACTCCCTGCGCCATGCGTCACCGCGATCGGCCAGCCATGCATAGACGGCCGCCTGCGGTTCCTCCAGCAGCACGAAGCTGGCGGGGAAGCCCGCGCCGAATGCCGCCAGCCGCGTCAACTCGCAGGCGCTCGCATCGAACGACGCCGGAACCGTCAGGACGATCTGCTGTTCGTAAAAGGGAGCGTCGGGGAACTGCTGGTTCCAGGCCGCGACCAGGTGTTCCAGATAACGCTGCGAGGCCGTGACCGGCGACACCTTCGGCACTTCGTCCGGCGCCTGCCAGGGCAGGATCGCCGCGTGACGATCGACGGCCGAATGCGCCAACCAACTCTTGGCCGCGCCGACCGTGCGGTCCGGCGATGCCGCCGATTGATCGCGCGCCCATTGTCCGACGGCCCAGGTGCCGGTGGATTCCCCGCCGGCGGAAGGTGCATCGAGCGACGACCAGGGCAGGTCGAACGCGCCGCTGCTCCGTTCATGGTCGGCCGCGAGATAGAGGAACGAGGGGAGCGACGAGCGGCTCTCCACCGTCGACGGCGCGACAAGCTGCGGCAGGGGCAGCAGACGAATGTCGGGCGCTTCCTCGCTCAGTTCGGCGTAGGCCAGCACCGAGTTCGTGGTGCCCAGGTCGATGCCAATCACAAAACGCTGCGTCATGGGATTCTGTCCGCTGCGGGAGTTTCGATCCTCGAGGCGTGCGCCGGAAGCGGCGCGTGCCTAGCATTCGATTTCGGCGGGAGCGACCACGTCGCGCGCGCTCTCGTCGCCGGTCCAGTCCGGCAACTGGCATTGCGATGCCTCCCAGCCATGATGCACCAGGCGGCCACGGAAGGGCGGGGTGCCCGCTGGCTTGCCGGTGATCATCAGACGCCCGGTCGGAATCGTCGCCGGCGTCTCCACCGTGGCGTTCTCTGCCGCGTCCAGCACCGGGACCAACGCAAAGAAACGCTGGAGCACCGTCTGGCAGTCGCGCAGCACATCCCGCGCGGCCGCTCCAATCTGCTGGTCGGTGTACTGCTGCAGCGGCTCCTGCACCAGGTCCACGAAACGAGCTTCCCGCTGCAGGGCGGCCAAGAGCGTGATGGCGTCGCTGCGCCGCGGCCGCGGCGGACGCGCCGCTGGAGCTGGCTGCGGTGCCGGGGCAGGAGCGGCCGGTGCTGTCGTCGCCGGCGCCAGCGCCGCTCGCGCGCGGTCGGTCGTGATCGAGCCGAACAGGATGCCAAAGAAGAACCGGAAGGCCAGGCCGATGCGTCCCGGCTTCGCGTGCGTTTCGGAGTTCATGGTTTCACCGCCGTGGGTCTTCGGGGCAGGAGTTCGATGGCTGGAAGAGTCGACCGCCAGGCAGCCGGCCAGATCCTCTGGCGTGCGGGGCCGGCTGGGAGCAATGGTGGCTGGGGCGAGGCCACGCCACCTCGACACTGGGAGTATGGCTGCTGCTATGCAGGGGAACGGGATTTTACCCCGACGGACTTCACGCCAGTAGTGCGGAAACCTCCAGCCTTGCCCAGACTTCGAGATCGCGGCGAGTGGAAGTCGAGTGGCCTGGGTTGATTTCTGGCAGCGTCCACTTGAGGACGCCGAGATCCGCCGCGGAAAGCGGTCGCGTGATGGGGCGGGGTAGTCTGGCTGTGGAGGTGGGTGCTTTGCGTTGAGTTTTCTGCGGGTAGGGGTCGTAGTTGATTTTCTGGTTTTGAGCGTCGATACGATTCTGCGGGTAAGTGAATCGTTAAGGGGGTGGAGATCCATGTTGAGACGCTCAAAACACTTCATGATCGTTGGTGTCATTGCGGCCATGGCGGGTGCGACTCGAGGTCAGTCGCCGTTGCCAGCTCCTGGACCTGCTGTCGGTTTCGCCGGCGGGGCATCCGTGGCGAACGCCGCTCCAGCGGCCAACCCCGGCCTGCTCGCTCCGGTCATGCCGGTCTCCCACGGGCAGCCGGCCGGTGCGGTGCAGCCGGCCGCCGGCTTAGCCCCCGGGATGCGGCCCCAGGGTATGGTCACTCCCGCATCCACTCGAACGGTTCCCGCGGCAACCGTCGGGCACGCGACGCCGGCAGGTGGGCTGGCGGGACCCGCGATGGTGGGGCCGGCCACCGTCGGTTCCGTGATGCCGTTCACGCAGACGAGTTGGGCGGCGAATGAGCCGGAGGTGATCGCCGAAGGCCAGGTGGTCGGAGGTGACGCGATGATGGTCACCGACTGCGGGCCGGAAGCGTGCGACGTGGGTTGCGAACCCTGCAATCCGCTGTGGACGCACTTCAGCGGCATCCACGCTTCGCTGCTCTACTGGCGTCCGCGCAACATGGACGTGGCTTACGGAGTGCCGATCGACGGACCGATCATCGACGATCCGGGTAACAACCCGATCCAGGTCGGCCAGGTGGGCGTCGTCGACTTCGACTACGAACTGGGCTTCGACGTGGGCTTCAACCTGGCCTGCAATTCGATGACCAGCCTGTACGCTGATCTGGTGGTCTTCGACGCCAACACGACGAACTCCATCAGCACCGAGGCTCCGGACGTCATCCGCTCGCTGGTCTCGCATCCGAGCAGCACGAGTGCGGCGACGGACTACCTGTCGGCTTCGGCCGAGCTGGATCTGAGCATGAAGCTGTTGGACGCGGGGATTCGGCACCTGTTCGTGGGCGGCCAGAACTACGCGGTGAACTATTCGGTGGGCGCACGATACGGCAAGCTCGACCAGCAGTTCGGCGCGACCTTCGTGGACAACGGGACGGAAGACGTCGCCACGGAGATCGACTTCGAGGGCGCTGGTTTCCGACTGGGGCTGGACGCGGAGCGGCAGTCATGCCGCAATCGCCTGCGGATCTACTCGAAGGCGGCTTCCAGCTTCCTGGCGGGTCGTTTCAACGGTTCCTACTTCCAAGGCCAGTCGTTCGACCCGACCGTGGTCGACACCTCCTGGGAAGCCGGACGCATCGTCCCGGTGCTGGACTTGGAAGCCGGAGCGGGATGGACCAGCGCGGGTGGCTGCCTGCGACTGAGCGTCGGGTATGTGTTCAGCGCCTGGTTCAACACGGTGCAGACGGAAGAGTTCATCCAGGCGGTGCAGCGGAACGACTTTGTCGACCTCGGCAGCACGACGACCTTCGATGGCCTGCGAGCCACCGCCGAGATCCGCTTCTAGGCCGGGACGATGACCACGGCCCTCTCGCGGCGACCAGGGGTGAGTCGCCGCGAGTGGGGCCAGTCACCTAACGGGGGCAGGTCATGTTTTCGCGGCGAGACGAGGGCTGGTATCGCCCGCCTCGCCTGCGAAAATGTGGCCTGCCCCTTTCGTCGTTTGCGTCACCAGGATCATCGCTTTCCCCAAGGAAGCACCTCGCATGAACGCTCCCCAGTCGGCCAGTATGACTCCTGCCACGGACACCGGTTCGTCGCGTCTTGTGTCGCTCGACGCGCTCCGCGGCTTCGACATGTTCTGGATCCTGGGCGGCGACAGCCTGGCGTACGCGCTGGGCAAGATCAGCAACGCTCCGTGGGCTCGTGTGCTGTCCGAGCAGCTGGACCACGTCGCGTGGGAAGGTTTTCACTTCTACGACCTGGTGTTTCCGCTGTTCGTCTTCCTGATGGGCGTCTCGACGGTGTTCTCGCTGGGCAAGCACCAGGAGTCGAGTCGGCAGGCGGCTTATGTGCGGCTGCTGCGCCGCAGCCTGCTGCTGTACCTGCTGGGACTGTTTTATTATGGCGGCCGCAGCCTTGGGGACGAGCCCGAGATGTTCCGTTACGTGGGCGTGCTGCAGCGAATCGCCATCTGCTACCTGTTCACGGGGCTGGCGGTGATGCACCTGTCATGGCGAGGCATCGTCGGACTGGCGGCGGCGCTGCTGGTGGGATATTGGGCGGCGATGAATTTCGTGCCGGTGCCGGGAGTTGGCGCGGGAGTGCTGGAGGAAGGCAAGAACCTGGCGAACTATGTCGACCAGCGCTTCCTGCCCGGCTTCAAATGGGATGGCGACGGGCAGTGGGATCCGGAGGGCTTGCTGAGCAACGTGCCGGCGATCGCTTCAGGGCTGCTCGGCGCACTGGCGGGCATCGTGCTGCGGCAGCGCGACGTGCCGGGACTGAAGCGAGCAACGTGGCTGGCGATGGCGGGCCTCGCCTGCCTCGCCCTCGGCTGGCTCTGGGGACTGAACTTCCCCGTGATCAAGAAACTGTGGACCTCGTCCTACGTACTCGTTGCCGG
>CAZUJM010000121.1:0-1830 GCA_964620405.1 uncultured Pirellulaceae bacterium
ATCCTGGGGCGTGAACAGACGCAGCAGCTCTTCGTCTCGCGTATTCAGGATGACGTCCTTGGGGACGCTGCTGACATGGTAGCGAGCGGCCAGCTGCGGGAACTCCTGGGCGTTGATTTTGACGGGCACGAACTGGTTTTCCAGGGTCTCCACGACCCGAGGTTGGTTGAGGACGTTCTTCTCGAGACGCCGGCAGGGAATGCAATCGGGCGTCCAGAAGTGCAGCAGCAAGGGCCGATTGGTCTCGCGCGCCACCTCGAACGCTTCCTCGAGGTCGGAGTGCCAGGCCACGCCTTCGGCGGCACGGATCGGGGTGACCACCAGCGAAGCAAGAAGGCAGCAGAAGGATGCAAGGCAGAGCAGTCGCCGCATGGCGGGGAACCTTCCTTGGCTACAAACGTCGACATTCCGAGCAGACGCCCGGACGCTCTACGGTATCGGTTGTAAAAGAGGTCGGATCGAAGAGAAATTGCGGATTAGGTAGAAGCGTCTGGGTCCGAAAGAGCCCGCAGCGACAGCGTGCATCGGTCGTCATCGGTTGCTAGCGTGGGTTTCAGTGCCGGGACGGAGAATGGAGCGAAACCGCTGCGCGGGAAAAACCCTTGGCGACGGGTGAGGAAATCAGAAAGGTCGGTGCGCTGAATGGTGCCCTGGTCGCGATGCGAAATGCCTGCTTTTCGAGAGTGCAGAAGCCTCGAACCGTTGTGGGAAAGGGACAAGAGAGGAGGATTACCCATGTCCGGAATTGGCACAAACGCTAATTGATAGCTTGACACGGCGGTCAACATGAGTAATATGCCGATAGTATTCAGCATCTGCCTCATGCACGGCGCCGCCCCCTCTTGGGCACCCCGCGGAGTTCAGCCGAATAGCGGCCTCTGCAAAACGGGTGAAAGGCGTTTCTCGAGCTTTTAAGTCTGCTTGAGCCATGTGTGCGGTCGTCGCCGGGAAACCCTCAACTTGGGGTATTCCCTGCCAGCGGTTCGGTGGTCCGTGATCATCAGGGAAACTCCTTGATCGTCAGGGGAGATCGTTCCGAGTCCAGCTGTGGGATCACAGCTTGGGATGTTGCCCCGCTGCGGGGAGTGAGACGCGAGACCGTCTCTTGTGAATAGGAATCCGAGCGAGTCGGACCATCGAAACCTGCGGGAGCGCAGGTGGTCTGCTCCAACAGCTAGCGTTCGTTGACTCTGGGAATCGGAGTTTTTCGGAGTTTCGTGGTAGTTGCCGTGGGACTGGGCTGCTCTCAATGCCCGCTCATCGGCTCTCTTCATGCAGTCTGCTGATCCCCAGGGAACGGCAGCGGGAAATCTTCCAGGTGAGGAAATGGGGAAGAAAAGGAAGCCAAGGGGCCCGAAGCCCACGAATTCAAGGGGCGGGGCTCCTCAAGCCAGGAATCGTCGACGGCGTCGGCCTTCGGACCAGGGGGTTCGGCCGGCTCCGATGGTCGACCAAGAGCCTCTGGAGGCAGGCGAAGCGGAGGCTCTGCAGCCGGGCCGCGGGATGCTGGAAATGCACCCGAACGGGTACGGCTTCCTGCGCAGCCCTGAGAACAACTACGACCGCGTGCGTTCCGATCCCTTCGTTCCCGGAACGATGATCGAGAAGTACCGCCTCCGCGAAGGGTTGATGATCAGCGGCATGGTGCAGAAGGCCCGCAAGCAGCAGGGGCCTCGTCTGCGCGATATCACGGAAGTGGACGGCATGCCGCCGGAGCAGTATGGGGCGGGGATCAAGGCCGATATCCAGCGCTACAGCCAGCTTGCAAAGAAAATGGGGCTGACCGCTGAGTGACACCGGCGTGCGGCGGGCAGCACAATTTCAGGGAGA
>CAZUJM010000121.1:1840-16543 GCA_964620405.1 uncultured Pirellulaceae bacterium
GAGCAGTACGTGAACGTCAAGTCGTTTGACGAGTTGACGCCGATCAATCCCGAGAGCTGGCTGCGGCTGGAGACGGGACCGGAGCCGATCAGCACGCGGGTGATGGATCTTCTGACTCCGCTCGGCAAAGGCCAGCGGGCCCTGATTGTTGCGCCGCCTCGAACGGGCAAGACGATCCTCATGCAGCACATTGCCCGCGGCGTGGCGACGAACTACCCCGACGTGAATCTGATCGTGCTGCTGATCGACGAGCGTCCGGAAGAAGTCACGGACATGAAGCGGAACGTCAAGGGCGAGGTGATCGCCAGCAGCTTGGACCAAGATGTTGAAAGCCACGTGCGTCTTTCACAGCTGGTCATCGAACGCTGTCGGCGGCTCGCTGAAATGGGCAAGGATGTCTTCCTGCTGATGGACTCCATCACCCGGCTGGCCCGCGCTTTCAACAAATGGGTTGGAAACACGGGACGCACGATGTCGGGCGGTGTGGACATCAAGGCCATGGACATCCCGAAGAAGCTGTTCGCCACGGCCCGCGTCTTCGAGGAAGGCGGCTCGTTGACCATCGTGGGCACGGCGTTGATCGACACCGGCAGCCGGATGGACGAGATCATCTTTCAGGAGTTCAAGGGCACGGGCAACATGGAGCTTGTGCTGGATCGCAAACTGTCGGATCGACGCGTCTGGCCGGCAATCGATATCTCGCAGTCCGGTACTCGCCGTGAGGAACTGCTCCACGATCCGGATACGCTGCATGCGGTGACGATGTTGCGAAGGACCCTTGCGACCATGCATCACGTGGATGCGATGGAGCAGCTGACGCGACAGCTGGCGAAGTTCAAGAGCAACGCCGAATTCATCAAGCTGATCAGCGGCACTCGTCTGGATTAGGCGGTTGCTGGGCTGGTGACGCATCGTCGCGGACGCCTTGCTGGGGCGTTCGCGGGCCGCGATGGGCAAGAGGAGGCGTGGACGGATGCGCGCGGGCAGGATCGGAGACTGGTTCGCGTGGCTCGCGAGTGCGCGGCCGGCGTTTCCGGGGCGATCGGAGGCGTTTGTTCGCGACAGGGCCGCCTCCAAGACGGCGGACCGCTTGTCCCTGCGGCCAGCTGACCAGGCTGGAATCTGGATTCTTGTCGTGGTGCTCTGGAGCTTGCTGGCCGCCAGGGCATACCAGCACGGGGGAGGACGAACCGCCTCTGCATCCATCGACCTGGGCGCTCCGCGCACCCTGCGGGGGGGCTTGGACGTCAATCGGGCGGACTGGCCGCTGCTGGCCGCTTTGCCCGGTGTCGGTGAATCGCTGGCACGCCGCATCGTGGCCTTTCGCGAGGAACACGGTGCGTTCACGCGCCTTGAGGACCTGCGACGGGTGCCAGGCATGGGGCCGCGAACCCTGGAGGCGATCCGGGGAGGTGTCCATGTCCGTGGAGACCGGTCGCGCCGGGGTTCGCAAAGCGGGCTGCAGGATTGATAATGGGCTGCAGCACCGCTTGTCGTTCACGCATGCCAGAGGGGGCCTCGCCTGATGTTTCGGCTGGAGAGTCCTTTTTCGCCCGCAGGTGACCAACCCCAGGCCATTGATGCGCTGGTGGGCAATTTGGCGGCAGGCCAGCGTTTCCAGGTGCTCAAGGGCGTGACCGGGTCGGGCAAGACCTTCACGATGGCAAACGTCATCCAGCGCTACCAGCGACCGACGCTGGTCATCTCGCACAACAAGACGCTGGCCGCGCAGTTGTACGCCGAGTTCAAGGAGTTCTTCCCGCACAACGCGGTGAACTACTTCGTGAGCTACTACGACTACTACCAGCCGGAGGCGTACATCCCCCAGCGGGATATCTACATCGAGAAAGACGCGTCCATCAATGAGGAGATCGACCGGTTGCGGCTGGCGGCAACCAGTGCGTTGGTCAGCCGCGAGGACGTCATCATCGTTGCCAGCGTGTCCTGCATCTATGGGTTGGGGTCGCCCGATGACTATCGCCAGATGATGGTCGGCCTGCAGGTTGGACAGGTGGTGGATCGCGATGAGATCCTGCGACGGTTGATCGACATCCAGTACGAGCGAAACGACGTCGCGTTCGAGCGCAGCCGTTTTCGAGTTCGTGGCGATTGCGTCGAAGTGTGGCCCTCCTACGAAGAGTTCGCGGTGCGCATCGAGCTTTGGGGGGACGAAGTGGAGCGGTTGTCGCTGATCGACCCGGTCAGCGGTAATTCACTGGGTGATCGATCGCAACTGTTTATCTATCCGGCGAAGCATTTCGTCATGCCGGAGGAGCGGATCGCTTCGGCGGTGGAGGAAATCCGCAAGGAACTGGACCAGCAGCTCGAGCGGTTCCGAGAGCATGGCAAACTGCTGGAAGCCCAGCGCCTCAATGCACGCACCCGCTTCGATATCGAAATGCTCATGGAGGTCGGCTACTGCCCCGGCGTGGAGAACTACAGTCGGCCGTTGTCGGGCCGTGCCCCTGGTTCCACACCCGATACTCTGTTCAGTTTTTTCCCCTCGGACTACCTGTTGCTGATCGACGAGTCGCACGTGACGATCCCCCAGATACGGGCCATGTACGCCGGCGACCGCAGTCGGAAGGAAACGCTTGTCGAGCACGGATTTCGCCTGCCGTGCGCGCTCGACAACCGACCGCTGCGTTTCGAGGAATGGGAGGAGAGGGTGCATCGAGTGATCTTCGTGTCGGCAACTCCGAGTGACTATGAACTGGAGCGAACGGGCGGGGAGATCGTGGAGCAGATCATTCGTCCGACGGGACTGCTCGACCCCGTGGTGGAGGTGGTTCCGGCGCGTGGGCAAGTGCCTCATCTGCTGGAGCAGATCCGGGAGCGAGCCAAGTTGGGAGAGCGCGTGCTGGTGACCGCGCTGACCAAGCGACTGGCAGAGGATCTTTCGGCGTACCTGGTCGAGCAGGGGGTGCGCTGCAGGTGGCTGCACAGCGAACTGGATGCTTTTGAGCGGGTGGAGCTGCTGCAGAACCTGCGTGCGGGCCAGTTCGACGCCTTGGTGGGAGTGAACCTGCTGCGCGAGGGCCTGGATCTTCCGGAAGTGTCGATGGTGGCGATCCTCGACGCCGACAAGGAAGGTTTTCTGCGAAGCGAAACGTCGCTGGTACAGACCATCGGGCGAGCGGCCCGCAATGTGAACGCCAAGGTGATCCTCTACGCCGACACGGTCACGGCGTCCATGGCCCGCGCAATCGAGGAAACCGCTCGCCGTCGCGGCATCCAGGAGGCCTATAACCGCGAGCACGGCATCACGCCGGAGACGGTGCGGAAAAACATCCGGCAGGGCATCGAGTCCGATGCGGCCGCTCATCGCGACGCGACGCGTTCGTTGGGACGCACGGAAACGGCGGAACCGGTCGTGGAGGAGGTTCTCCAGGAACTCGAGCGGGAGATGCTGGCGGCGGCGGAGAATCTGGAGTTCGAGCGAGCAGCCGCGCTGCGCGATCAGATCGCCCGACTGCGGCAGTCTTCCACGGGCGAGGTCGACGATGCAGATTGGGGCGGCGGAGGCCGCGGCGGGAAACGCGGACGCGGTGGCCGGCCCTCCAAACGTGTGCCACGACCGAAGAAGCCCTGAGCCGCTTTCGGGAAATCTGGCTGCGCTGGGTGGAGCGGAGCGGTTCTCGGCTTGGGCCAGCAGTTCACAGCGAAGGCGCAAAGGGCGTTTCCAGGTGGCCTCCGCAGCATGAAAGTGCTGTGCAAGGTGATAGCAGTTGCCGAGATCGCCCGGTTTGGCTGATCGTTACGCGGGGAAACGCCCTAATCTTTCCCCGCGCGGCTGGTCGAATCGAAACCCTGAATGGTTCACGATCTACCGGAGGATACAGTTTATGCGACGCCAAGGATGGCTGCTTGCTCTGCTGCTGGGACTGTCTGGCCTGGGTTCGGTGAGTGCTCAGGAGCCGCTGGAAGGAAGGGCGACCAAGTCGGACCTCGACACGGTGTCCGAATTCCCCAGCAGCGGCAATGTCACGCCCGAGATGTGGTTCTATCTGGAAGACTATCGCCGGTATAAGAACCCGAAGGAAGCCGTGCGGCGGAAGGCTGCCGCCGCCTCGCAGCAGAGGCAAAACCGGCTCGCGGCGCAGAAGTGGTACGGGGTTTCCAATTCCCGTCCCTCGGTGAACGCCATCCCCTTCTACTCGTCCTACTCGCCGTCCTGGTTCGGTGGCGGGTGGAACCCCTACGGATGGATATCCGGCGGCTCGCCCCAGGCGACCTACTACACGGCTCAGCGGGCTCGCTAAGGCGTAGGCCGGTTGAGCTGGGAGCCCTCGGCGGCCTTCGATCCTGAGCGTTCGCACGTCATGGAGAGAGCGGGGCAGGCGATGCCTCGTGCCGGCCATTCCCCGATGATGGCACGCTACCGCGCAGCCCTGCGTAGGACCGCGGGCATCCCCTGCGATCGGGGTGCCCGAGAGCCCGGGAGCTCAACGCAGGAAGCTCGGGGCGGTCGAACGGAAGAGCTCGGCAGAGCAGAGGGCCGGAGGTGCAGCGAGTTGCTTGCGGACCCGAGCACGACCTGACACTCGTCGGATCGCAGTGCGTCCGACGTGCGGTCTGTGCGGAATGGCTGGTGCTCCAGCGGGCACCTTCGCCGGTAAAGTGCGTCTGCTAGGCGGGAGTCGTGGTGCGGCGAGCGCGACGCTCGGCACGGAGGCGGGCCCGGCGTTTGGTTTCGCTTGGCTTCTCGTAGTGTTCGCGGCGACGCATCTCCTTCTTGATGCCGCTGCGCTCTACGAGCTTGCGGAAACGGCGGACGGCTTCCTGAACACTCTCCCGATCGCGTAAGACCAGCTTGACCACTTTGACTCCTTGGTTATCCGATGTCCCATGATACGAATCAGGAGGACGGCCCCACGGGATGCCGCCCCGGAAACAAGCCCCCAATAATAGTTAACGGCTAGGGGGATGTCTACCCAGTACGTTGCGGATCTTTATCGGAATTGCGGGCGGTTCATTCTCGCCGAATCCCGCCCATTTACGTGCCAGAAGCCCTGACCATGTCGATCCGATCGCTTGACTAAGGCAGTCTGGGTTTTTTGTGTGGTTTGGGGTATTGGTGGGGCTGGCTGGCGGAACTGTCAGAAGCAGGTGGCAGCATGAGAGCAAAGCTCGATCGAACGACTCGGGGCAGGGACCGCAGCCGCGAAACCGTGGACGATCCGGAGGGGGGGGCTTTTCTGGAACGTTCGACCGATTCGGACTCAGGTCTGGACGCGGAGTCGGTCTCTGGGGAGGGCGAGGAGGAAGCCGGCCCTGCAGGCCCGCTGCTTCAATACCTGGACCGCCGACAGAACGAAGTGCTGCAGGAACTCGATCGCCTCTCCGACCGCATCGAGTCGCTGATTGGCCAGATCCAGCGGGAGCGGGATGGCAACCACGCGGCTTGACCGACGGCCGGTTCTTGATTCCTGCGTTAGTCGCGGCGGTCGAGGTGTCCGGATTTGCCGATGGCGCGGAGCAGTCGCAGGCCGAGCAGTACGCTGACGAGGCAGCCGATGAATCCGAGGATGGAGACGTTGTGGAGGCCCAGCACCGATTTCTCGGGGAAGAGGATCGGCGGGACTTCCTGGCTCAGCAGCAGCGCCGAGCCCATGAACAGCGAACTGGCGATGAGCGCCAGCGCGAGGCGATTGACCGAGGGTTCCAGGCCTCGATGGTCCAGGTGAACGTCGAATTTCCCGGCCTTGATCTGGGTCAGGAGATCCAGGGTGCGGCGGGGCAGGATCTCCATCAACTGCTCGACCTCGGACACGATGCGGCGCAGCTTTCGCATGCGGCGCGCGGGGGATAGGCGGCGCAGCAGGGCCTTTCGCTGGTAGCGCTGAAGTACTTGGACGAGGCTGAAGTGGGGGCAGAGCAGCTGCGCTGTGCCTTCCAGAGTGATGAACACCTTCAGCATCAACGCCACCTGGGCGGGCAGCACGAGTCGGTAGTGAAAGATCATTTCGATCATCTCCTCGAGGGCTTGCGCCAGTTCGAGGCGTTCCAGCGGCTGATTGCCGTAGTGGGTCACGAAGTCCACGACCTCCAGCCGCAGGGTGGCTTCGTTCATGTCTTCCGGCACTTCCGCGATCCGGATCAGGATCGACGTGATGGCTTCACTGTCCTGGTTGACGACGGCCAACAGGAGGTCTTCGATCTCTTCCCGCAACCGTTCCTCCACGCGTCCGACCATGCCGAAGTCGAGCAGGCCGATGCGTCCGTCGGGCAGGACGACCAGGTTGCCTGGATGCGGGTCGGCATGAAAGAACCCGTCTCCGAACACCATCTCCATGTAGAGGTCGGCGCCGTGCATGGCCAGCTGTTGCCGGTCCAATTCCATGGCGTCGAGCTGTTCTTTCTGGGAGAGCTTGGTGCCCTGGAGGTAGTCCATGGTCAGGACGCGACCGGAGCAGAGTTCGCTGATGGGCCGCGGGATCTGGACGTGTGGGTTTTCGCGAAAACGAAGCGAAAAGTGGCTTAGGTTGCGTTCTTCGCGGCGGAAATCCAGTTCACGCCGCAGCGACCGTTGGAACTCGGCAACGGTCTCCGTCGGATGGTAGGGGGCCCACTCCGGAAGGCGTTCCATCAGCTGCGCGATTCCCGCCAGCACGTCCAGGTCGCGTCGGACCCGTTCTTGGATCCCCGCGTGCTGAACTTTCACGACCACCTCTTCGCCCGAGGGCAGGGTCGCTCGATGCGCTTGGCCGATCGAGGCGGAGGCCAACGGGGTCTCCTCGAAGAAAGCGAACAGCTCCTCGATGGGGTGGCCCAGGTCGTCGGCCACGGTCTGGCGGACGACGTCGATAGGATCGCAGGCCACGTGTTCCTGCAGCGTCTCCAATTCGCGGGCCAGGGCGGGACCGACCAGGTCGGGACGGGTGCTCAGGATCTGCCCCAGCTTGATAAAGGTGGGCCCCAGTTCCTCAATGGCCATGCGAATGCGGGTTTCGCGACTGCGGCGAGCGAGGGCTTCGCCGTCCCGGTTCTTGATCAGGTCCTTGACGAAGTCCGGGCCCAGGAAGCTGATGCCGTCCGCCAGGCCGTACTTGCTGAGCACGGAGATGATCTCCGTGAGGCGGTTCACGTTCCGATAGATCTGCGGAATGCTGCTGATTTTCACGGTCCGGATTACCTCTTGAACGCGGCCCGCTGGAGCCGCTCGGTCGTCGCGACGACCCACTTGCCGGTAAGCCCGCTCCACAGCGTCGGGAAGGCCCGTTCGACCGCGAAACGCTTCGGGGGCGACGTTCCAGCGACGCCCGGGAGTTCCTCCGCCGCCCCGAGCCGCTCCAGTGAAATCATAACGAATGAGCAAGGGGAAACGGAGTTGGCTGTTCCTCGGTTCTGGTGGGAGGCCGGGGCTTCTCCGCTTCGGCGGGCCTTCCCGATCTGGATGCGGTAGTGGTACACTGGCAGGATTATGCGAATGGCCTCGCGATGCTTATTGTACGAGCTCGCGGCAGACCGCTCCGTCGCCCGCCCGCCGGCGAGCCTGTCCGTCCAGAAGGATGATCCCTTGTCTTCTTCGAGCCTGCTCAACGAAAACGCGTCTGTCCGCCGTGAAGACGTCCGGAACATCGTGATCATCGCCCACGTCGACCACGGCAAGACCTCGCTGGTGGACTGTCTCCTGCGGCAAAGCGGACAGTTTCGCGATGGGCAGCTGGTCGGTGAACGCATCCTCGATTCCAACGACCTCGAACGCGAGCGTGGAATCACGATTCTCGCCAAAAACATCGCGATCCCCTACCGGGGCATCAAAATCAACGTCATTGACACGCCGGGCCACGCCGACTTCGGCGGCGAAGTCGAGCGGGTCCTGCGGATGGCCGATGGAGCCCTGGTGCTCATCGATGCCGCCGAAGGGCCCATGCCCCAGACTCGCTTCGTGATGTCGAAGGCCCTGGAGTGCGGGCTGAAGCCGTTGGTGGTGGTCAACAAGATCGACCGTCCGGATGCGCGTCCCTACGAGGTGATCGACGAGACGCTGGACCTGTTGATCGATCTGGGCGCTCACGACGATATCGTCGATTTTCCGCCGATGTTCGCCTCCGCGAAGGAGGGCTACGCGACCACTGATCCCTCGGTGCGGACCGAGTCCATGGAGGCGCTGCTGGATCTGGTGGTCCGCGAGATCCCGGGGCCGCGGGTGGAGCAGGACCAGCCGTTCCAGATGCTGGTGACGACGCTGGACTGGTCCCCTTACGTGGGCCGCATCGCCATCGGACGCGTGAGTGCCGGAACGGTCCGGCCCGGCCAGCCCGTCGCGCTCCTGCAGGCCGGGGATCGCGTGAAGTCGACCCGCATCGCCCAAGTGTTCGTGTTCGAGAACCTCGGACGGGTCGAAGTGCCCCAGGCCGAGGCAGGTGACGTCGTCGCTCTGGTGGGTTTGGAGAACGTCGAAATCGGCGACACGATCTGCGACGCCGAAGCGCCGCGGGCGCTGCCGCGGCTGACCGTGGACGAGCCGACGCTGGAGATGATCTTCTCGATCAACAACTCGCCCTTCGTGGGACGCGACGGGAAATATGTGACCAGCCGCCAGCTGCGCGAACGGCTGATGCGGGAACTGGAACGGAATGTGGCCCTGCAGGTCGAGCCGCTTGCGGGCAACGACGCCTTCGCGGTGCGCGGCCGCGGTGTTTTGCACCTGGCCGTGCTGATCGAGACCATGCGCCGCGAGGGGTACGAACTGTCGGTGAGCAAGCCGCGGGTGATCGTGCGGGAGCGGGATGGACGCCGTGAGGAACCGTTCGAGACGCTGGTCGTGGAAGTGCCCTCCGAAAAGATGGGGCCGGTCATGGAGATGGTCGGCGAACGGCGCGGGGAACTCGTCGAGATGAATCCTCGCGGGGATTACACGCAGGTGGTCTTCTCCGTGCCCGCGCGTGGCTTGATCGGCCTCCGCACCAAACTGCTCAACGCCACGCAAGGCACGGTGATCATGAACCACCGCTTCGCCGGCTACCGGGAACTGGAGGGGGATGTGCCGCGGCGAGCCAACGGAGTGCTCGTGTCGATGATCACCGGCCGGGCCGTGGCCTATGGCCTCGATGGACTGCAGGATCGAGCGGAAATGTTCGTAGCCCCCGGCGAAGACATCTACGAAGGCATGATCGTCGGCGAGAACAGCCGTGCCGGAGACATGCTGGTGAATCCTTCCAAGGAAAAGAAGCTCACCAACATGCGTGCTTCCGGAAGCGACGACAACATCCTGCTGAAGCCGCCCCGTCGTCTGACCCTGGAGATGGCGCTCGAATACATCGAAGACGACGAACTGGTGGAAGTGACTCCCAACCACGTCCGTCTTCGCAAGGCCGTGCTGAAGGATGCCGACCGACGCCGTCAGGCCCGCAAGGGCGGGTGAACCCGCTCGCCCGTTTCCCGCGCGAAGAGACAGAGTTCCTCGGGCTGGCCTGCGACCGCGACCACGTCCCCTGCGCGCATCTGGCAGGCGCCTGGGACGATAATCTGGAGCGGACCGACGGGCGATTCGCACTGCACGATGGTCCGGTCACCGCGGTGCTCCAACGCTTCCACCCGCGCCCGCCACGCCAGCGGGCCACCGGAGTCTTGGAGCCGGAGTTGTTCCGGGCGGATGCCCGCCCAGTAGGGACCGGACGGCAGCGGCAGGTCCAGCGAAGCTTCCCATGCACCGCCTCGCAGTCGGCCGTCCCGCCACTCCACCGGAAACACATTCATCGGGGGATCGCCCAGCCATTCCGCGACGAACGCGTGCCGCGGCTGGCGGTAGAGTTCGTCGGGCGAGCCCACCTGGACGATCGAGCCGCGACGCATGATCGCGATTCGATCGGCCAACGCCATGGCCTCCGTCTGGTCGTGCGTCACGTGAACCATCGTCGTTCCGTGCTTTCGCTGGAACCGGCGAAGACGCGTGCGAAGGACGCGACGCGCGACGCCATCGAGATGAGCCAGGGGTTCGTCGAGCAGCACGACGTTCGCGGGATGCATCATGGCGCGGCCGATCGAGACCAACTGCCGTTCGCCACCCGAGAGTTCTCCGGGGAAGCGATCCAGCCAGCCCTCGATGCGGAGCTCGGTCGCCAGGGCAAGCAGTTGTGCTTGCTGCCTTGTACGATCCACGCCGCGGAGTCGCGGCCCGAAGAGCAGGTTGTCGCGCACGCTCAGGTGCGGAAACAGGTTCTCGCCCTGCATCACAAGGCTTATACCGCGACGGGACGGCGATAGATCGCCCAACGTTCGGCCGTCGACGCGGATGTCGCCCGCATCAAGCGACTCCAGTCCCGATACCAGCCGCAGGGTGGTGGACTTGCCACACCCGGAAGGACCCATCAGCACCAGCAGTTCGCCGGCACGGACATGCAGGCAAAGGTCGCGTACGGCGGAATGCGCGCCGTACGACTTGGTCACCCCTTCCAGGACGAGCTCGGGCATGGCAACGCCTCGCGCCGACCGGCTAGTCGCTCAGCTTGCCTTCGAGCGCCAACTGGTGGAAGTAGTGCTGGACGGAGTCTTGGTTCTTCAGCAGCCAGTCGATTGAAGGCTCGTTCCGCATCGCCTTGCGGATGGCCTTGGCGGTCGCTTCCCGGTTGGTGCGGAAGAGGATCTCGTGATCCACGGTCTGGTATTCGACACTCGGATCCAGCCAGACCGAGACAATGATGCCCAGGTCGTTGACCTTATCCCGCGGAATGTCGCCCGCCCGGACGGCATCGAGTACCGCATGCGCGATCGCGGCCTGCACCGTGCCCATCAGGATGTTCGTGTACTTCACGCTGGCGACGGTCACCTTGCTCACCATGACCGTGGCGGGACGCACCTGGACATCGCTGTTGAGGATGGCGAACACCTTGGTGTGTCCCTTGACCTGGTTGCCCATCAGGTTGGCGATGGAATAACCCACCGGGCCGTCCAGTTCCCCGATCACCACTTCCGGTTCCGCCGACCAGGCCGCTTCATCCTCCACCAACGCTTCGCCCGTGCGGAGCACGATACGCTCACGCGAGGCTGACTTGGCGGAGCTGCTGGCTTTCTTCTTAGCTTTCTTGGCGGACGATTTCTTTTTGGCCATCTCTATGCAAGCTCCTCGTAGCCCAAGCGAGGACCTCGCGTCCTCGCCGTGTCTTTCGTAGGGTGGTCTGTCTTCCGCGGGACTGGCCGTCTACCCCAAGGAACTTCGGCCAGCTTGGGCACGTTCCCAGCCCCAGTGTCCCTCGCCGCTTCTCGATGCTGTTCGCCTCTTCCGCAATCCTCGCCCCTGCCTCGCGGAGTGAGCCGAAACACCATGCGGAGCGAGCCGAAACAATAGACCAGAGGAGCCGAACGAAGACAACGGCGTTTTCGTCCCCGTGAAGCCGTCAGCAGGGGACTGAGGAGACGTTCCGTCGCGGGCTTCGGGATGCTCCCGCCTGCGTTACAATCAGTGGATCGAATAGTTTCTCATGCTGGAGTTCGCGCGGATGCGTCTGTTGATCGCGGTGCTGCTGACGATCGGGTGGCTGTTGAGTGGTTACCTGCTGTTCCGCCACTTCGAGTTGACCCAGTCTCCGGAGGAAAGCGTCCAGGCGGGCGTCTGCACGTCGGTCGCGGGAGCCGATTGCGACGCGGCCCTGCAGAGTTCCGCCGCGGTCTGGTGGGGCCTGCCCTTGGCCGGCTGGGGGCTCGCCTACTACGGAACCTTGGCCGTACTGGCGGGGACCAGTGCGGTGTTCGGCTTCGTTCACGGCAGCGGCGGGTTGGGGAACGGCGCTGTCGCCGCCGCTGTCGCCGGCGCTGTCGCCACGACCCTCGATCGTTGGGGAGCCGCGCTGGTTGCGGTGGGAGCCCTCGCAAGCCTGGGGCTTCTTGGAGCCATGGGCAGTGGCCTGGTTCCTTTCTGCCCGCTGTGCTGTGGCGTGCACGTCGTGAATCTGGTTCTGGCAGCCGCATGGTTTCGACTTGCCAGAGCGAACGATGCCTTCGCGAAGAAGGCGGCTGGCATGGAAGGCAGGTCGGTTGAACTGGCGACTTCGGCCGCGGATCTGGGAATGGTGCTGACCATCAAGCTGCTCGGGATCGTGGCCGCTCTGCTGGCCGGCCTGACCACCGGACTTTGGGTCGCGCTGCTGACGTTCTGGTTTCCCGATCGCGGCGAGGATCCGCAGACCGCCCTCGCCACCTTCGCGCTGCTCCCCCGCTGGGATATCCCCGTGGACTCCGAGGACCCTCGTCTGGGACCCGAGACGGCTGCGGTCCAGATCGTCGTCTTCAGCGACTTTCAGTGTGCGTCCTGTCGCCGTGTGGCTCGCGACCTGAATCGGATTCGCTCGGAGTCGGGCGAGGAGGTGTCGCTGGTCTTCAAGCATTTCCCGCTGGGGAGCGACTGCAATCCGGCGGTCCGTTCGAATTTCCACCCGCTGGCGTGCGATGCGGCTCGACTAGCTGAGGCGGCGCGACGACAGAACCAGTTCTGGGACTTCCACGACCTGGTGTTCGAGGGCATTGGCCTCGTGGGGATCAGTCCGGATCGAGTTGCCCAGCAGACGGGGGTCGACAAGGCGAGGCTGGACGCGGACATGCGATCGGCGGAGGTTGCCGCGCGGATCGAGACCTGTGTCGACCTGGGAATTCGCCTCGGAGTCGAGGAGACTCCGGCCGTCTTCATCGGTGGACGTCGAGCTCCCGGCACGTCGCTGGAAATCCTCCGAGCGCTAGTCAACGCGGAACGGGCCAACGCGATCCACAAAGCGGTGGCTCAAGGAACGCTGCGGCTGGTTCCCGCCGATCAAGCCGGCGAACCGGGGGCCCCGGACGCCGCGCCGACCTCCCCCTGAACGATGCTCGTTCGCACAGGGGCTGCGGGCGTGCCGTTTCTCGCACGTGGACTTCCTGTGCACCGTTTCCCGCGAATCGAGCCTGCCGGCTGTCGCAGTTCAGGTTACCAAAGGTGCCACTGCTCGAACTTGACGATGTACAGGCCGAGTAGCAGGTTGGTGATGGCGTGGGCGATCACGCAGTCCCAGATGCTTTTCGTCCGCTTATACATCCAGGTGACGAGCGAGAACCAGGCAATCGCGGCCAGGGGTTCCGTCATGTGAGCCACCAGGCCGTAGATGGTCGGCGAAAGCCAGCCCGCCGTCTTCGCTTCGCCCAGCGGGATCTCGTCCCAGTCCGGATCGTCAACGTAGCGGATGAGGAACCCGCGAATGAAGAACTCCTCCACGATCGGCACGATGACAACGAGGCCCAGGAAACGCATGGCGAGGAACTGGCGCAGCCAGGCGGGATCGTCCTTGAGTTCCTCGAAGGGGTTGAACGCCACGCGACCCGACGACAGCATCTCGGACAGGCCGAGGTATTCCTTGTCCAAGTAAGCCAGGCCGACCCAGACGACGAAGCCGACGACGCCCACGACAACACTTAGCGGGCTCACCCGGAAGGGCGCTTTGCGGTAGCCCCAGCTGACGAGCAGCACGAGGGCGGCGGTGACGCCGATGTTGAAGACGTAGGTGTACGGATAGGAGTTCTTGCCGAGCGGCAGAAGGCCGAAGAGAAATCGCTCGTTCGGATCCACCTCAACTTCCGAGATGTCCACCTCCTTCTGCTGGCTGGGAGGCCGATTGCCCTCCTCTTCGTGCGAATGCTCGAGCTTTCCGGTCAGGTAGTCCACCCGCAGCTGCTCGATGTTCGAGCCGATCATGGAGCCGATCAGGTAGTAGATGAAGGGAAAGGCGACGATCCAGAACGCCAGTTTTCCGAAGACGCGAGGACGTGGCACGCGAGGTTCGGAACTGGTTCCGCTGGCCGGGGTGTTCTGCGAATCCACGTCGGGGTTTTCGGGAGACGGAGAGGTGTCGGATGCGGTCATGATGGCTTCCAGCCTGGGTTGTACCGGAATGGGAGGACGGGTTTTCGCCGAATTCTAGCCCCGTTTTGACGCGAACGACGCGCTCGCCGCAAGTCCTCGGCGCGGGCAGCAAGGAATACCGGTTCGACAGTTAGGGCTTCCACGACAGCTGCAGGAGGCGTCCCGCCTTGGCCGCATCGGCGTCGGCCGGTCCCAACGTCGTCACATAGAAGCCCTGGTCTGGTCCGGCCGTGATGGACGCGGGCCGTTCCAGCGGCAGGACGCGCGTGGACTCGATGGCTTGGCTGTTGTTCCGGAAGGCGGCGTCGAGTCGGTAGAGGCCGGCGGCCTCCGGACTGCCCGCTCCCGCGTCGATCGCATAGAGCAACGGGGCTGCAGCGGGAGAATGGGCACTGGAGTAGCACAGGCCCACCAGGTCGTGGAGGCCAGCGGACAGGGTCAACAGTCGCTTCTGGTCGCTGGCGCGGAACAGCGTGACCCGACTGTCGCCTGGGGTCCCCAGGAGGCCGGCGTGCCCCACGACCAGCTCGCCTCGCGGGCTGACGGCCAAGCACACGGGGCCGGGTACGCCGGCGGCTCGGCCCGCATCGACGAAACGCTGCAGGGAACCCAACGACTGGGCGGCGTTGGCGTCTTCGGTCGGCTTGGACTCCGCTCGCAGGACCCAGCCCTGTGCTGCGGATCCCGTTGTGCCGACCAAGACACCGGTGCGCGTGCGGAGCAGGCCGCCGAGATCCTCGCGCAGCGGCGGTTCGGCGTCAGCGGCGGCATCCGGAACCCGGTCTCAGGATCCGCATACAATGTCGTATAAACCTTCTCACGCCACCCGTCCCCCGCCGCGATCAGAATCAGCACCCGACTCGCCGCACCGC